>JACOTZ010000372.1 GCA_016178155.1 Acidobacteriota bacterium | reverse complement strand
TTCAGGCGGACGATTACGATCGGCGCGCGGACGTCGGAGCTGGCTGCGGACGGCAAACTGTATTCGAGAGCGAGCCAGGCGTTTACCGAACATTTCTACTCGGTCACCTGCTCTGCCGGCACCGCGACCGGGACGTACGTGACCAAGAATCCGCCGCTCGACGACACGTATCCGGACATACCGCCATTCAACGAAAGCGGTTTTGGTAATTACGGGTGGCCCAGCATCGATTGGTCCGATCATAATCGAACCTACGTAGACCCGCTGACCGGCCTGCTCACAAAACGTGTGCTGCCTACCTACGCCGTCTCGCGTACGACAGACAACCAGGCCTTCCAGTTCGCCGCCGATTTAAACGGCCAGTGGTCGGATATAGGCAACATTCTGAACGGGTCCGGGGGGCCGTTTGCATCGTACAGCGGCGCGGGAGGCGATGCCGTATTCCTGGGTTTCCCGGCCGTTACGATCGATTTTGTCGCCACCTCGAAACTGTTTCAGTTCGGTCCGACGGTCGATGACCTCCGGGTGAACCTGTATGGCTCGGGCAGCGGCAGCGCCGCGGACCGGGAAGTCGAAGTCGCGCTGACCATCGATTCGGGGCGTACGCCGTACAGCAACTGGGTACGAACCACACTGCCGTCATCAACGGGAACCGTCTCGGTTCCGGCCGGCTACCCGTCGGCGCTGTTCCAGGGTTGGGGAAAGATCCTGCCGCGCCAGTTCTTCACCCAGACCACGGGAACCGTGAATGTCAGCGGCACCACTGTCACGTTGCAGAATCCTTCGGAGACCAACTATTTCAACCTGGGGTGGACAAGCGGCGACAAGATCTACATCTCGGGTTCCGGTGCGATCTGCCCGAACGAGCTGTGCACGATTGCCGCCGTTACCGACCAACGCCAGCTCGAGCTTATGGAGGACCTCGGCGAGCTGACCGGCGCGACCTACCGGGGCGCCACGGCTGGCGTCCTGATTCGCAAGCGAACGAGTAACGGCGCAATCGCGCTCGCCGCGAAGTTCGATTACGCCTGGAGCCGGCCGGTCTGGATCCCGCTGAATGGCGTGGGCCGGTATTGCAGCGATCATGCGATTTCGATCACCGAAGACGCAGAAGGCGCTCCTGCTCCTGCCCGGGACGCCCATCTCTGCGTGTTTAACAGCACGCTTGGTTCAGGGGGCGTTCTCTACTTTCCCGATAACGGCGAAACCCGCCTGGTGACCGCGTTCTATGGCGTGGCGAACACGGACCAGCCGGCTAGTGATCGTGTTGCCGCGAGCAGCCGGTACACGATGACGCTCAACGCATTCGACCAGACCGACGGGCGCGTGCTGTACACTGCGCAGCTTGCCGCGGGTGGCAAGCTGTCGATTTTTAGAGTCACCTATACCGGCAGCGGCAAGGCACTCGCGTACCGCTACAGCAACCCGGCCCCCGCGGCGGGAGTCGAGCCACTCGTGTGGGAGAACCTGACGCCGCAGAGCCAGGGCCGGGATGTTCAGGCCCAGATTGTAAACCGCATCTCATCGTCTCCTCTATACCTACCCGGAGCCGTGACTCTTCCTACGCGTGACGAGGGCGTCGCGGGAGGCTACATGATTTTCAGCGCCGGATTTGCCGGCGGCCAGGATGCCGGCTGCTTCCTGTTTTCCTTCGATCTGCAATCAGGCGACCTGATAGCCGCGGCCGACACGATCACGTCCTATCCGGGGCGCTGGGGCGGCTGCCACACCTCAAAAGTAAACGGAGATGGCAATTACACGACGAACTCGGCCGCTATCTTGCGCAAAGCCTCGACCTCGGCCTGGCTGGGCGGGCCATGGGTCATCCGGCAGGTGAAAGAAGTAAGCAAATCAGGGTCCTGGAGCACGGATACGTCATTGACCTCCAGTTATGCCGACGTTTGCTCGCCGGAACTACCGCAGCAATGGAAGGACGCCGGCGCCGTCGGCCCAAAGTGCATCAAAATTCGCATCGCTGGTGAGCCGTGCAGCTCGTTTGCGAATGCAACGTATGACGAAGCGGGGCATTTCCCTTGCCCCTGGGATTCAGCCAAGTCGATGGTGCAGGCGCTCGCCCCGGGCGATTACGTCATGGACCCGCTCGGCGGCGGTCCCTCCAGTCCGGACGGCAAGTCCGAAAAGCTGCTGGTGGTCAGCAAAACCGACATCTCCGGAGCCGCGGATTCGAGCGGTGGGACGTATCCGGCGGGATCATCCGAGCTGGAGCTTGTGCGCTGGGCCGCTTGCGACGAGTTGCAATACTACGGCCATACGACCGCTTCGCACCTGTCGACGCACGCCAACGGCTGGCAGGCGATGATGGCCCCGACGTGGAACTGTTCGGGGACGTTGTGGTGGTTCAATGCGGCGGCCACGGGGGTGCCATGGGAGCGTTTCAATCCCGCATTTACCGCGGGGCACAACAATATCGGAGCCGGCGTGAACAGCGGGGAGGCGACGGTCATCACCGCCGGTTACCGCATCAAATCCGGCCGCATCCCGGACGACTTCCTGAATTTCTCCGGAAACAGACAGGTCTCCTATTTCCCGCGATTTTCCGGGATCGGCGTGGGCATCGATAACGACAGCAACGGCATACAGTCATATCCCAGCAAGACGAATTACACGGCCGAGGGCAAGGAACGCTACTGGGCGCTGGACTTCCGGCACTTCAATCCTGCGACCGGCGTGGGGTACGACAGGGTCACCGGCCTGTTCCCGCACAGCATTTCGCTCGTCCCCGGAACGAGCCGCGTCTGGAAGATCAATAACCCGCGGGGCGCGTTCAGCCGTTCGCTGCCGCGGCTGGCGTGGGCCGGACGATACCTGCTCAAAGACAAGAGCGGACCCGGATCCACGATTAGCGACTCGGATGTATGGCGGTTTTGCGAGGCGTTGGCCGCCGGCGAATGCGTCCCCGACAGCAGTCCGGGCGACGCTTACATGGTGGTGAAGAGCCGCGATACCACGAGCGATTATTGTGGCACGAACAACCACTCCCGCAACATGCCGTGTTTCACCAGCGGGTCGAGCATCGGCGCTTGGGGAATTCAGTTCGATGTGATCCATCCCCATCCGGTCACCGGGATGTTGTTCCGGCGGCTGACCATGGGCTTTACCGGGCCCGGCCGGCAGTGGCATTTCGGTAATCTGCGCTCGACCTCCGATGGCAAGTGGGCCTTCGTGCCGGCGCCGTGGCTGGATGGCGTCAGGCCGGAGCTGCTGATGGTCAAGCTGCCGCCCTGGCCGGGCGAGGAAGGCATGACGCGTTCTTCATTCGTGCGCCGGCCGGTCACCCTGAGCGGCTCCACGGATTTCCCGAAGGCCCGCATCAAGTTCGGGTATGCGGAGCATGGCGCAGTCTCGGACCTGTTCTGCACCAGCCGCCGGGAGGCATGCGTCACCGACTCTCAGATCGAGCCGTTCGCATTTACGCAGACGGACACGTTGAGGCCCATAGATTGCGAATCGGGCTGCACCATCGATCTACCCACAATTCCCGGCCGCGTGCTCTACTACAAAGTTGAGCGGCTCGACAACTCGGGCCAGGTAACATTCGCGGGCCCGATCGAGGCGCTGGTGGCGGACAACTGATGCACGGCGGGCGGTTTTCAGTTTTATCCAGCGGCGTCTCGGCCTCACGGTCGCGCCTGCCGGAAAGGGAGACTCCATGACGAGACCGCCCGCTGCGTACGGGAGCAGTGTCCAACCGGACACACTCCCCTTTGAACCCGCCCCGGGATTCGCCTCCGCCGATCTGCGCCAGGACGCGCTGCTTGCCGACGGCCGCGGCAAGCGCATCGGCATTCTGATCGTCACCTATAACGCACTGACCACCATCACGAAAGTCCTGAAACGGATCACTCCCAACGTCTGGGAAAACGTCGAGGAGATCGCTGTCTTCGACGATGCCAGCCGCGATGAGACGTACGCGCTGGCTGTCGGCCTCAAAACCCTCACTAATCTGGAGAAGCTGCACGTTCTCAAGAACGAGAAGAATCTCGGCTACGGCGGCAACCAGAAGACCGGCTACCAATATTTCATTGACAAAGGCTTCGACATTGTCGTCCTGCTGCACGGCGATGGCCAGTACGCCCCCGAAATCCTGTCTCAGATCTATCACCCCATCATTGCCGGCGAAGCGGATGCCGTGTTCGGCTCCCGCATGATGAAGGATTACGGCGGGCCGCTCAAGGGCGGCATGCCCCTGTATAAGTTCACCGGCAATAAGATCCTGACCTTCCTCGAGAACCGGGCGCTGGGGCTGAACCTCACCGAGTTTCACAGCGGCTATCGCGCCTACAACCTGCATGCGCTGCGCAAGATCGACTTCACCGCTATGACCGATGATTTCCACTTCGACACGGAAATCATCATCAAGCTGCGGCACCAGCATTTCGTCATCAAGGAAGTCCCCATCCCGACCTACTACGGGACGGAAATCTGCTACGTGAACGGCATGAAATATGCCCGGGACGTGGTGAAGGCGGTCTACCGCTATAAGCAGACGTGTCGGTCGGTCAAGCGCTATCCCGAATTTGCCGAGTACTTCGTCCACTATCCGATCAAGCAGAGCAAGTACTCGAGCCACTACTACGTGCGCAAGCTGGTGGGATCGAACCAGAACGTGCTCGATATCGGCTGCGGCGAAGGCTTTCTGGCGGCCGAGCTGGCCGGGGCCGGCAATCGTGTGACCGGGATCGACGCCCTGCCCGCCGCCGGCCACGCCGGCATCATGGAGACCTACTTCTCCGCCGACCTGGAGGAAGGCATCGACCGCGTTGTGCCTCACCTCGAGGGCCGGCGTTTCGACCGCGTGCTGCTGCTCGATGTGCTCGAGCACCTGCGCCGGCCGGAAAAGCTTCTGCGCGACTGCCACGACGCCGTCGATCCCGAGGGGCGGGTGATTATCTCCGTCCCTAACGTCGCGAACATCACCGTCCGGCTGATGCTGTTGCTGGGCAGGTTCAATTACACCGAGCGTGGCATCCTCGACCGGACGCACCTGCGGTTCTTCACACGCAGGACGGCGCGGCGCCTGGTGGAGGAATGCGGCTTCCGTATCACCGGGGAGTGCGCGACCGTGATGCCGCTCGAGCTGGTGCTCGGGCTGTCGCCTGAGAATCCGCTCATGAAACTTACAAACCGAGTGCTCGCGGTCTTCACGAAATTGCTACCCGCTCTCTTCGGCTACCAGATTGTCTTCGTCGCCCAGAGCAAGGCGGGTCAACCATGATGCGGCTGGGGCTGTGCGGGTCCCGGCGATGCTCTGTTCGCTTGGCTCGGGCAGGAGGTGTCATCGCATGACGCATCGTGCCGTTCCGGCAGTCGCATGGTTGCTGTACCGAGAAGGCAGAAAAGCCATCTACACGCTCATGGGGCGAAATCCCCTGTACCGCGGCCAATCGGCGATGACACTGCGCCAGGAGTGGCATTCGATCCGCGGGCTGAGGCGCGCGCTGCGACATCCTCCTGAGCGCATCACCAGCGATTCGGCCGGCCGCGTCCAGTGGAGGACGATATGCGGCGATTTTTGGACGCCTTCCGGCGCTCGTCCGGATTATGCGAGCCGGTTGGCCGCTGAGATGTACGCCGATGTTTATGAATGGGACCTCGACACGACAAGACCACCCGTGGTGTTTGACTGTGGTGCAAACATTGGATTCTTTACTCGCTATGCACTCGATCGCGGTGCGCAACGCGTAATCGCCTTCGAGCCGTCTCCGGAAAACACCTATTGCCTCCGGATGAATCTCTCCCCAGAGATTGAATCCGGGCGTGTAATCGTTATTGAAAAAGGTGTGTGGGATAAGCAGACGACACTCTCGTTCAGCACGAGGAACGTGGCGAATCCAGGCGGGCACCACATCGTCGAGAACGGTGATGGAGGAGGCACTATCACCATCAACACGACTTCCATCGATGAAGCTGCGAATGAACTCGATATTGAACGTGTCGACTACATCAAGATGGATGTCGAAGGCGCGGAGGTCCGCGCACTTGAAGGCGCGAAGAACGTCATGCGCAAACACCGGCCTCGCCTGTGCATAGCCACAGAACATACGGCCGATCTGTACGCGAACACCCTAGCCGTGATCGAGTCGGTTCGAAAGCTGGATTCGACATATCGATATTTGTGTACGGAAGTGCACCCATACCGAAGCCTCTCAAAAGGCAAGGTCCTGACGCCGTACAGTATCCTGTTTTATTGAAGACCTCCGATCGCGGTCAGCAGGCTTGCCCACGTGCGCGCGACTGAAGTAACCATCCTGACCAATTTCCAGCGTTTTCCAGAGCGCTGGAGGGCGCATGGGGTCGAGGGCCGGGGAATTATGGTCAACACCGTGCGAGAGTTTCTCCGGCACGCCCGCGCCTGTGATTTGATCATCATCAACTGCGACGTTGACTTGGTGATGCGCCTGGCTGCGTGCTTCAGGCTTTTCCCTTGGCTGCGCCGGCCGATTTTGGCGCACGACGCTGTCCTGCGCCAGCCGAAGAGCCTGCGCGCGCGCCTGCTGGCCCCGGTCAAACGGTTGCTGTTAACGCAGGTGGATCATTTCACGCACCATTTTTACGATCTGGATGGATACCGTAAGTACTATGGCATTGGCCCCGATCGCAGTTCGTACCTGCCTTCGAAGCCCAATATCCGTTATCGCTACAGGTACAACGTCAGCCCCGAAGGCGAGTACATCTTGTGTTTCGGTCGGTCGGAACGGGACTATGACACATTTTTTGCCGCCATGGAACGGCTACCCTACCCGGGGGCTATTCCGCCGCCCGATTTCGCACAGTTCAGGAAGCACAGCACGCGTTTCAGCCGTCCGCTTTCGGAACTTCCGCCGAACGTCCGCACCCTCGAAGATGATGGGACTGTGGAGTCGCTCATCCGACTAATCGAAAGAGCCCGCCTGGTCGTTCTGCCAATCGTCGGCTCGAAGATTGCACCCTCGGGGATCGGCACGTATTTGAATGCCATGCTGATGGGTAAGTGCGTGATTCTGACCAAAGGACCAGCCGTCAGCGATGTGCTTCAAGACGAAGCGTTGATTGTGCCCGCTGAAAATCCGGAGGCGCTGGCAACGGCAATCCGGCGCGCCTGGGAAGATGACGACCTGCGGCGCCGCACTGCTGCGGCCGGCCAGCGCTATGCCGAGAGCTGCGGCGGTGAACCCGAGTTGCGGCAGCGCGTGATAGAGGCCGCCGTTAAAGCCCTGTATTTACCCGGTCGAAAGACAGCGACCGCTCAACCAGGTCACAGATGATGTGACCGATCATGATGTGGCTTTCCTGGATGAACTGAGTGGTATGGGCAGGCACGCGGATGCTGATGTCGGCGAGCGGCAGCAGCTTGCAATCGGCGGCGCCGGTCAGCGCTATGGTCGCAATCCGGTGTTGGCGTGCGTACTCAAAGGCCCGGACGACGTTGCTCGAATTGCCTGACGTCGAAATGCCGATCAAAACGTCGCCGGGGCGGCCAAGCGCCTGTACTTGCCGCTCGAAAATACCCTCATAGCCGAAGTCATTGGCACTCGCGGTCAGGATCGAGGTATCCGTTGTGAGCGCGATTGCCGGCAGGCCCGGGCGCAGGAACGACTGGTTCAACACACTCACAAACTCGGCTGCGATGTGCTGGGCATCCGCGGCGCTTCCGCCATTGCCGCACAGCATAGCTTTGCCGCCCGCCTGAAAACTGGCAGTCACTACAGCCGCGGCGTCGAGGATCGCTGCCTCGCAGGTTTCGATCAGCTTCTGCTTGGTTTCAATACTTCCGCAGACGTGTGCCCGCAGCCGTTCGGTGGCGTTGGAAATCAGTGTGGCTGGTGTGACTGGTCCTTGCATGTGTAGTCAATAATAACGTCCGCCGCCGCGAGAAGATCGTCGACCACAAAATCGGCTGACAACCCCTCGGTCTCATACTGTCTGCCGTACCCGGTGCGGACCAGAACGGTCTTCGCCCCGCAATTACGACCGAGGTCGATATCGCAAGGCTTATCGCCCACAACGAAACTGTTTCGCAGATCGAAGCCGAGCTCCGTAGCGGCCTCTTCGGCGAGGCCCGCGCGCGGCTTGCGGCAGGCACACTGTTCGGCCGGCAGGTGCGGGCAGTAGTAAATGCCGGCGATCGGGATGCCCTCAGTCCGCAACATGTCACGAAGCTCCGCGTGGACCCGATCCAATTCCATGCGGCTGATAAGGCCGCGCCCGATCGCTGATTGATTGGTCACGATCACCAGTCCGCAGCCGGCTCTCGCGAGCGCCTGCAGCCCCTTGACCGCGTTAGGCAGCAAAACAAGCTGATCGATGGATGTGAGATAGTTCTTTTCGACGACGACTGTTCCGTCGCGATCGAGCAACACGAATGACTTACGGCGCGGCAAAGAACTCCCCGGCTCGTGCATACGCCTCCGGTGTACCGATATCGAGGAACCGCCCCCGGCGCGGGAATACCTGTATGCCGCGATCGAGCCAGGCGGGGAACACATCCTTTTCGAGTGACAGAGGCACTATTTCTGGCAAACTGCTGAGGAAGGGCGCGTCGAGCATATAGATACCCGCATTCACCCAGGCTCGCCCGGCATCGCTTTTTTCCAAAAACCCGAGCAGGCGGTTACTTGACGACAACTTCACTGTGCCGAAGCGGGTGCTATGTTCGACCTCAACGGCAGCGATCGTGGCGGCACAGCCGGAGCGGTCATGCACGCGCCGCATCTCGGTCAGATCCGCCGCGAAATAGGAATCGCCGTTCACCACCAGCCAGGGCAGACCTTCGACACCTCCGAAACGCTCCCAAGCGAGCCGCAGCGCGCCACCAGTACCGAGCGGTTCTCTTTCTACAGAATACTGCAGCGGCCGGCCTTGAAAGTCCACCCCGAGAGCCTGCTCTAACAGTTCGCTTTTGTAGCCAGTGGAAATAACGAACCGCGACACACCGGCGCGTACGAGCTGCTCAAGCAGATATGCGATAAACGGGCGACCGCGAACAGGCGCCAGGGGCTTGGGCAGATCGGTCAGCACGTCGCGCAAGCGTGTCCCCAGACCACCAGCGAGAATAGTGCCCACCATCGATTTACAACGATCGTGTACGCCAGACCTGCAAGCCACGAGACTCGAACGCGCAATTTGTAACGGCTCCTCCGGCGCGTTCCAGCGCTTTCCGCACGTCGTGCTGGCGGTGTGTTTCGCAGTACAACAACAGGTACCCGCCCCCGCCCGCCCCCATTAACTTGCCGCCTATCGCGCCGTGTCGGCGCGCGTCTTCGTACAAATCATCGGCAATCGTGCCTTCCGTGATGTTTGGGTTCATCCGCTTCTTATTCACGAATCCCTCATGAAGCAGCTCACCAAACAGCGTCAGATTGCCTTTGAGCAAAGCGTTCTTCATATCATAGACGAGGCTGTAGATGCGCTCCATGCCGGTCACGGTCGCCTCGCGCTGCTGGCGGTAGTAGTTGATCTGTTTGTCGATAAGACCTGTGTTGGCGCGTACATTCCCGACGTAGCACAGCATCAGGTGCGCCTCGAGATCGGCCAGAATGCTCTCATCGACCCGCAGCGGATTGACCAGGACCCCGTTCGATGATAATTCGATGTGGTTAAAACCACCAAACGTGGTGGCATATTGATCCTGCATACCTCCCGGGATCTTCAGGTCGCAGCGTTCGACTTGGTAATTCAGAGCGGCGAGATCGTAACTGTCGAGAACGCGGTTTTGATAACACGCCACGGCGCCTATGACAGCGGACACCATGGCGGAGGACCCGCCGAGACCGCTCCCCGGGGGTGCGTCGCAGCGAATATCGAGGTCCATGCCGCGGTCGCAGCCGAGGCGCTGAATAGCGGCCTTCGCCAAGTCGAGCATGCCGTCGTAAGCGGGCTCCTCGGCGATATTGTAGTTGGCCATGTAGCCGAGGTCGACCGAGCGGATGCAGATTTGCTTGTCCTCCCTGGGATACAGGCTCACCCGTGCGTAATGGCAGATCGTGCTGCACAGAACGGCGCCCGGACGGGTTTCAAACCAGTGCGGGAAATCAGTGCCCCCTCCGGCAAAACTGATGCGGACTGGGGCTTTAGAACGAATCATTGTCGCGCTGGGGTTTTTGTTGACGGTCAGCTCGGGCAAGAATATAGAGCCTGTCATATTCGTGCGCAGCTCGTAGCGACGCTCCTGTCTATCGTAGCCTACAGACGCAGCCTGCTCGGAACCTTTCGCGTATTGCCGATCGAGCCGCCGGGACGCCACGCCGTATAATTGGAGCCGATGAACAGGCGCATCGAGGCCTTGCTGCGAGCGGTTGTGCCCTACCGCTACCTGGCAGCGGCGCGGCTGGCCCAGCTCCGGCTCACCGGCCATACGGATTATTACGAGCGCACGGATCGTGAGCGGTTCTTCTACAACGCCTTCAAGCTGCTTTGGAAAAACCGCATCTCGGGCGATTACTGCGAGTTTGGTTCGAACGGCGCCATGACCTTCGTGCTCGCCTATTATGCCTCTCGCAGATTTCAGCACCCAGCGCTTGCGCCGCGCATTTTGTGGTCGTTCGACAGCTTTCAGGGACTGCCGCCGCAGAAAGGACCAAAGGACGAACATCCTGAATGGGTCCAGGGCTGGCTCAAGACGGAAGAACCCCAGTTCCACCGGATCCTAAAGAACGCGGGGGTGCCGCGATCGGCCTACCGTACGGTGGCGGGTTTTTATGAGGATACCATCGGCCATGCCGCCACCCGCCGGCCAGCCGAACTGCCCAGTGATATCGCTCTCGCCTATATCGATTGCGATCTCTACAGTTCGACCATGAGCGTATTGGAATTTCTTGCACCGCGAGTAAAACATGGCATGATCATCGCTTGCGACGATTACTTTCTCAACTCGGCTAGCGCCGGCTCGGGTGAGCGCATGGCCCTGTTCGAAGTTTTCGCCCAGGATGGGCGGTGGAACCTGCTGCCGTACCTCACCTATGGGTATGCCGGTGTGTCGTTCATCGTCGAGGACCGCGCGCTTGTAGGAATCAACGATCTGCCGGCTGTACAGGCGGCGGCCAACGTAACTGGCGCCACGTCATAGCACCTCGTATTTGCCGATCCCGCGGCGATGCCGGCTGTAGCCGCGCACGAAGGCATCGTAATGCGGCTCGCGGTAGTGGCTCTCGGCGGTGAACGGCTCCGAGAACAGCTCGCCCACCAGGTCCCGCCTGACAAAGTACGCGTTCACTCCCGAGAAGCCGCAGCCGACCAGGGCATAGCCCCTGCGCGTCCCGAGCTCCTCGAGTGCCTTCAGGCTGGCCCCGAAGAAGTTGGAGCTGTCCCAGACGTAGTCCTCGCGGTATTCCTGGACAACCTTCACCGGCGGGCGGAAGGTCGCGTTGTACTCGATCACGACCGCGCGCGGATTCAGGGCCGTCATCGCTTCCCAGACCCAATAGTCGTTGCCGTCGATGTCGATACTCATCAGGTCGATCTCGGCCAGCAGCCCCGCACCGGAGAGCAGATCGTTGATATTCGACCGGGTGATGAACGTCTCCCGCGCCTGTAACTGCCCTGAGGAGATATAGGCTCCGAACAGGCGCTCTATGGACCTGATCTCCTCCTCGCCCCCATCCATCCAGAGCCCCCGCCAGCCGCTGAGAAGCAGATAGGTCGTGTTGTTCTCGGTC
>JACOTZ010000371.1 GCA_016178155.1 Acidobacteriota bacterium | reverse complement strand
GCTTTGAGCAATTGCTTCCTGTAGGTGTCGGGCCGCGGCGTCAACTCCACGTTCTTCAGCAGAAGCTCGATGGGGTCCATGTTGAGCCTGGCGGCGAGGTCCTCGAGCGCCGATGCGGTCAGGAAGCAGGCCTGCGGGTGATTGGGCGCGCGCCAGGCGCGCTGCATCCCCGCGTTGAGCTGCACGGCGCTGTGATTTTTGCGCACGTTCGGAATCTTCGTGAACAGGTACGGTATGGGAGGAATGCCCCCGCCGCCGAACCCGCCGGTTGACCAGGATTGCGACTGCCAGGCGACGATGGTGCCGTCCTTTTTCGCGCCGACCTTGATGTTCGCGAAATGCGAGGGCCGCACACCGGCGATGGTCAACTCGGTCGCCCGGTCGTGGAAATACTTCACCGGGCGTCCACCGCTCTCCTGGGAAAGCCGCGCCGACTCCGTGCCCCAGCGGTCCGACGGGAACTTGCTGCCGAAGCCGCCACCCATGTAGTCCATCTGCACGTGGATCTGGGTCGCCGGCACCTGCAGGTTCTTGGCGAGATCGCCGCCGATATTGGAGACTGCCTGGGTGGAGGGCCAGTAATCGATCTTGTCGCCCTGCCATTGGATAACTTGTCCGTGAGACTCGAGGCAGCAATGGGTGATGACCGGGATGCCATAGGTGCCTTCGGAAACCACCTCCGCCTGCTTGAGGGCCGCATCGGGATCGCCGGTGATCTCTTCGCCCGCGGCGCGGGCACGGCTGCCCACGGCCGCGAGATCGTCCTCGCGGACAACATGCGGCAGCACCTCGTATTCGACCTTGATCTTGCGGGCGGCGTCGCGCGCGATGGGCTCGGTTTCGGCGGCCACGAGCGCGATCTCGGTGCCGGCCCACTGGATCTCGGTTCCGGGCGGCGAGATCACCCGAATCCCGGCCACGCCCCGCAAGGCTTTGGCTTCCGTGATGTCGATGCCCTTCACGCGCGCATGGGCGTGCGGGCAGGTGAGCATCGCCGCCTGCAACAGGCCCTTGGGATTCAGGTCCGACGGGTACTTGGCCCGTCCGCTCGATTTCGCCACGCCATCCAGCCGTTTGGTCGGCTTGCCGATCACGCGGCGCTGATTCATTGGTGGCCAGTTATATTCAGGCATTGCGTCCTCCCCGCGCCTTGGCCGCCTGCAGCACGGCCTTGCGCACACCAACATAGGTCCCGCAGCGGCACAAATTGCCGCCCAGACCGTTCTTCACGTCGTCGTAACTCGGATTCGGAGTCTTCGCCAGGAAGCCTCTGGCTGCCATTACAAAACCAGGGGTGCAGTAGCCGCACTGCTGGGCGTCATGGTCGACGAAGGCTTGCACGACCGCATCCGACTGGGCGACGCCCTCCAGCGTCTGGATCTGCTTGCCCTGAGCGTCGATCGCGAGCACGGTGCAGGAATACACCACTTTGCCGTTCATGGTGACCGTACAGGCGCCGCAGGTACCACGGTCGCAGACGCGCTTGGCGGCCGTGAGGTCGAGATGATTGCGCAAGGTATCAAGCAGCGTTTCCCGGGGTTCGACGGTCGCCTTCATCGGCTTGCCATTGACGTTCAGAGTGATGGCGACCGCGGCGGGGCCGGCGACGTTTTTCGGCTGCTGCGCTTCAGCCTGCTCCGGTTCCAGCAGTCCCGTTCCCAGGGCTCCACCGCTGATGCCGACGCCGCGGATGAAGCCCCGGCGTGAAAATCCTTTTCTGGTTTTGTTCAGTTCGTCGTTTGATCCCACTGAAGACCTTCCTTTCGTGTGACCAGGCGGTGATCAAGAGCACTATAGCAAAACACGGAGGCAGCCTGCGGCCGAGGCGCGACATGCCGCCTCGTGCGAGATCCCGGCGTCCCTGAGGCTCTTGTGCGGCTGAAGAAGCAATCCATGCAGCAAGGCCCGCAGCGAGTCACGTCCGTGGTAAAAACTCACGGCTCCCAGACTGCCACCGGGGCCGCCTCCGTACCCAGGCCGGGCGGACTCCGGCGCCGGACTGGCCGTGGACGGGTCGCGTAATCCCAGCGGCCGTTCGAGGACTGTTCGAACGTTCCTCGAAGTCCAGGATTCCGCATATACTTCTTAAGTGGAGGGGCAGTTCGGATGTTACGTGTGCGACCTAGCGCAGCCAGGCAACATGCGGGACTGGTGGCGCTACTCGCGCTCGGCGCGCTGGCGAGTGTATTCGCGGCCGCGCAATCCTCGAAACCGGCCGGCTCTCAGAAACAACACCCGCCCATCGAGACTCCCGGCCGGCGGCAGGCGGCCTCACGGTTAACCGCCGAGGTCGCGGGGCGCACGGGGGGACAGACTGCGCCCGTGCCTCGCAAGAACTTTATCGACGAGCACATTTTCGGCAAGATGGAGCGCGACGGCGTCCTGCACGCGCCGCTCGCGACGGATCGCGAGTTCTTCCGCCGCGCCCACCTGGACCTGACCGGACGCATCCCCGACCCGCGGATGCTGCAGGAGTTCGTGGCATCACGGGATCCGGCGAAACGCGGCAAGCTCGTCGATCAGCTCGTCGACAGCAACGAGTGGGTCACCCGCTGGACGTATTGGTTCCTCGACCTTTCGATGACGGCGCAGAACCGCGTCGGCCGCGACGGCGTCAACCTCTACTACAAGTACATCTACGACAACCTGCACCTGAACCGCCCGTATAACGAGCTGGTCGAAGAGCTCCTGACCGCGAGCGCCGTCAGCAACTGGTATGTCGGGCCGGCGAGCTACATGGTCCGATGGGTAGTCATCGGCGACAACTGCGCCGACGTGGTCCACGAAGACACGGCCGACGAAATGGCTGTCCAGACCGCCAGGCATTTCCTCGGACTGAACCTGCAGTGCATCTCCTGCCATGACGGCAAAGGGCATCTCGAGAAGATCAACCTGTGGCTGGTGGACAAGAAGCGCCGCGATTTCTGGCAGCAGGCGGCGTTCTTCGGCAACACCCACGTGTTCCGGCGCGTGGAGATCGAAACGACGCGCGACGAGTACGGCATTGACGACCGTGGGAGCGGCTACGAAGCCAAGAGCCGCAGCGTCGTCCGCATCCCGCGGCTCGGCATGAAGGGCCTGGTAGAGCCCGCTTTCATCCTCACGGGAGACAAGCCCGATCCGGCTCAGCCGTTGCGCCAGCAGTACGCGCGCATGCTGACTTCGCAGCCGCAGTTTGCCCGCGCCACGGTCAACCTGATCTGGTCCGAGCTGATGGGCGTCGGCATTGTGGATCCGCCGTTCGAGTTCGATCCGGCCCGGCTCGATCCGGCGAAACCGCCACCGGCGCCTTGGACCATCCAGCCGACGCATCCCGAGCTGCTCGAGGCGCTCGCCGCCGATTTCCGCGAGCATCACTACGACCTGCGGCGCCTGATAAAGCTGATCGCGAAGTCGAGTGCGTACCAGCTTTCCTCGAAGTTTCCGGGCGAGTGGAAGGACTCGTATGCGAAATACTACGCCCGCAAGTTCGTCCGCCGCTTGACCGCCGAGGAGATGCACGATGCGATCGTGACGGCGACGGAGCTGTACAATCCGCTGCCCATCCGCGGCACCGACACGCGCGTGAAGCTTGCAGTGGAGGCGCGCACCCCCGAGGATTTCAAACAGCGCGCCTTCAAGGACGCCAACTTTTTTCTCGAGGTCTTCGGGCAGACCAACCGCGAGTACTCGGAGCGTAAGAACGACGGCGCGATCACCCAGGCGGTGCTGTTGATGAACAGCCCCTTCGTCAGGCAGAAGATCAGGGCCGCGCCCGGCAGCTATCTGGCGAAGCTGCTCGACCAGAAGCTCGGAGATGGGCAGGTGATCGAATCCCTTTACCTGCGTTTTCTCGCCCGCAAGCCCGAACCCCGCGAGATCGCCTTTGTCACGGACCTGATCGCGGCGGACCGGCGGAAGGGCTTCGAAGATCTCCAGTGGCTGCTGGTCAACAAAATGGAATTTATTTTCAATTACTGAGGCGACGATGCGCTTCACCGACACACTTCTGACGCGACGCGAAATCGTGAGGCTGGGCAGCCTCACCTGGTCGGGATACTATTTCCTGCCGCTGCTGAAGGCGAGCGAGCGGGCGACCGCGAAAGTGCAGCCGCGCGGCTCCGCCCGCTTCTGCATCTTTGTCATGCTCGATGGCGGTCAGAGCCACGTCGATTCCTTCGACTTGAAGGAAGGGAAGTGGACGCCGCAGGATTTCGACATCCGTTCGATCGCGGCCGACATCCGCCTGCCCTACGCGCTGTTTCCGGGGATCGCGTCGCAGATCGGCAAGTTCTGCCTGGTACGCTCAGCGAACGCCTGGGACGCGGTGCACGGCCGCGCCCAGTACTATGTGCAGGCCGCGCACCCGCTCAACGTCGCGCTGCAAAAGGAAATCCCGCCGCTGGGCTCGGTCGTGGCCATGGAGTATGCTTCCCGCCGCAAGCGCGGCGACACGTTCCCGCCGTACGTCGCCATGAATGTCACGCAGAGCCAGGCGGGCCTGTTGAACTCGGGCTTCCTGCCGGCCACGTACTCGCCGTTCCACATCGATACTGCAAGCGGTCTGGCGGCGTTTTCGCCGGATGCGGACTCGAAGAAGGATCTCGACCGCCGCTGGAAGCTGCTGCAGCGCTTCGACGAGCGGTTCCGCACGGACCCGTCGATCGCCGAGAAAGCCTACCGCGATTATCACAATCACTACGAAGGCGCGGTCCGGATCATGTCCGACCCGCGCGGCGAGAAGATCTTCCGCATCACCGCCGATGACCGCGAGCGCTACGGCAACAGCTATACGGGCGAGGCCTGCATCCTCGCGCGCAACCTGGTGGAGGCCGACGCGGGCACGCACTTCATCTTCCTCCAGCAAAACGGCTGGGACCACCACAAAGACATCTACAAGCAGGGCAACCACTACAAGCTGTCGCGCGAACTCGATGCGGCGCTGGCGTCGCTGGTAAAGGACCTCGACGAGCGCAAACGGCCCGACGGCCGTACGCTGCTCGACGAGACGATGGTCATCTGCATGGGCGAGTTCGGCCGCACCCCCGGCGATCTCACCGGGCTGCAGGGCCGCGACCACTACCAGTACGCCTTCACGGTGCTGATGGCCGGCGCCGGCATCAAGGGCGGACGGCCGCTCGGGAAGACGGACGCCACCGGCGCCAAAGTGATCGATCCCGGCTGGTCGGCCAAGCGGCCGATCTACATGGAAGACATCGCCACCACCATCTACTCGGCCATGGGCATCGATTGGACAAAAACCATCCGCACGACGCCGTCGGGCCGAGAGTTCTACTACGTCGAGCCGTTCAGCGCGACTGCTTTCGTATCCAACCGCGAAGTCAAGGAATTATTCGCATAGGCCGGCAGGAAGTTGAGTGCGGCCGGCAACCGCTCCCCACGGCCGCGGCTCAGCAGACGAGCAAAGCCTGGGAACGAGCATAACCGGGGGTTGCGGCCCTCCCGCAGTCGTGTAGACCAGTAGGAAAAGTACTGGCTATAGACCTGAGACTTCCCCGCATCAGCGGCGCTGCAACCACACCAACGAGGCCTCGGTTTTAGAAAAGGTTATGCCGATCGTTCTAACACTATGGTCGGTGTGATGCTCTATTGGGCAGTCGAGACGGGCTCACCTGTGCGGCAGTTAGCTGCTGAAATGGGTGTTTCGGAGCGCTGGGTTGAGGAGCGTGTCGAAGCAGCCCGGCTTTGTCTGACCTACCAGGCCGCCGTGCAATGGCAGCCGTCAGAGTGATGAGCCCTGGCGTCTGAGCCGGGCCATCAGCAGCTCCAGCGACGAGTCTGCGCCCCACCTCTGATGACCGTTCCGCAGGGCGGAAGCGGCGAGGCGCCTCCGCGCCATCTCCAGACGGTCCAGCGTTTTTATTCCCGCGACGGCAAACTACGGCAGGACTGGAAGGACGGACGCTTCCGCCAGTCCCGTGTTGATAACGTCCCCGATTCGCGCCTCGATGCGCCGCCGTGGTGGTCGGTCTGACGCCAGCTCGAGCTTGAGATAATTCGTAGTCACCGCCGAGCGGCCGTCCTCGAGGACCACGGCGGCTAGCGTCCGGCCGAGCATGGCGCGCCGGAAGGCCAGGTTCTTTGCCGCCGCCAGCTCCTTCAAGACGCGCCCGCGCCGCCGTCTCACTTCCACCGGCACCTGGTCGCCGCGGGCGGCCGCGGGCGTGCCCGGCCGCTCCGAATACGGGAAGATGTGCAGATACGTGAAGGGCAGGCGATCGAGGAACGCGCGAGTTTCCTCGAACTCGGCCTCGGTCTCGCCGGGAAATCCGGCCATGACGTCGGCGCCGATCGCCGCGTCCGGCATCCACTCGCGCGCCTTCAGGATGCGATCTTCGTAGTGGCCGGGACGGTAGCGGCGGTGCATCCTGCGCAATACCGCGTCCGAGCCGGATTGCAGCGGCGCATGCACGTGCCGGGCGACCCGCGGCGATTCGGCGGCGAGGCGCAGCAGCTCATCGGACCAGTCCATCGGCTCGACCGAGCTGAGGCGGATGAGCTTGACGTCGGTCTCCCGGAGCAGCCGGCGGACGAGATCGGAGAGCCGGCCGGCGCCGTTGTCCCGGCCCCAACGGCCCAGATTAATGCCCGTAAGAACGATCTCGTCGTAATCGCGGGCGAGCTGCCGGGCGTGTTCGACTACGCCGTCCGCGGGCGCGCTGCGGCTCCGGCCGCGAACGAACGGAATGATGCAGAACGAGCAGCGGTTGTTGCAGCCGTCCTGAACTTTCAAGTTGGGGCGTGAGCGGTCGCCCGCGGCGACCACGGCCGCCGTCCGAAACTCCCGCTCGGCGAAAATGTCACCGGCGTACACCTGCCCGTGGAAGGGCGCTCCCGCCTGCGGCAGCAGATCGGCGATCTGAGATTTGTGGGAGTTCCCCACCACGGTCGCAACGCCAGCCATGCGCGCCAGCTCCTCCGGCGCTCTCTGCGCGTAGCATCCGGTTACGATGATCTTCGCCGCCGGATTCTGGTTGTGTACGCGGCGCACGATCTGCCGCACCTCCTCGTCGGCGGTGGCGGTGACGGTGCACGTGTTGAGGATCACGAATTCGGCATCGGAGGCGCTGCCCGCGCGGCTGAGACCGCGCTCGGCCAGGAGCGCTTCAATCTCCGCGCCATCGGCCTGCGAGGCACGGCAGCCGAAGTTCTGGACGTGATAACTGCTCACCTGATTCCAGGATAGCGGCGAGCGCCGCTGGGTCACTCCGGTTTGGCCGCCTTCCCCGGCCTGCCCTTGGCGAGCAGCGAGACGCTGATCTCCCTGAACGAGATCACCGAGCGCTCATCATGGTTCTGCAATCCGATGTAGCCCGACTCCGGGCGCGGCCCGCGCTGGGGCTCATAGGGATACTTCTTTTCGGGCACGGGCGAGACGCCGTCATAATCGGTGACCAGCACGCCGTTCACATGCACGATCGTACGCAGCCCGTCGAGCGCGATATCGAGCGTATTCCACTGGCCCGCCGGTTTCGACGGGCGCGCCAGCGCCTTGGTCCAGGAATACAGGGTGCCGGTGCAGTGCCAGTCGTTGTCATTGTCGTCGATCTGCACCTCGATGCCCTTGTGGATGGCGTCATCCTCTGATTTCGGCGGTTCCGGGATGCGGATGAACACGCCCGAGTTGCCTTTCGAGTTCGACATCCTGTACACGACGCGCAGGTTCACGTTGCCTAACTTCTCGCGTGTATACCACAGCAGACCCTTGCCGCCGCCGGTGTCGAGCAGCCCGTCCTTTACGGCGAAGCCCTTCGACCCGGAGGCACGGCCGCTGAATTCCCAGCCCGTCATGTCCTTGCCGTTGAAGAGCTGCTTCCGGGTTTCCGCACCGGCACTGAGCGCCAGCGCGAGCATCATCACGACGACATACCGCATGTCCGCGATTATAAATGACGGGACGGGGCGGCGGCAGTGATCGATGTATCATTGAGACGCTATGGAGGCGGGCGAATCCAGGCTGGAAGCTACCGGACTCGAAGGCCCCCGGCGCCGCGCCGATCAGCTTGAACCAGAGACCCCCCCGCTCGACGGCTCCGCGTTGGAAGTTCTGCTTGCACACTCGCCGGTCCCCGCGTGGGTACACGTTGACGATCGGATTGTCTATGTGAACGCGGCCGCGGTGCGAGTCCTCGGTGCCGGGGGGGCAGGCCAGATCGTGGGACTGTCGCCCGCCAATCTTCTGCTGAATGCAAGCGACGGCCATCCGGGCCTCGCCCGCGAGCAGGTGATCAGGCGCCTCGATGGAAGCAGCTTTGCCGCGGAGGTCACTGCCTGGCCGCTCGCAGGCGCTGCCGCGAGCGCAATCGTGGTCACCTTTCACGATCTCAGCGAAGGGCCGCGGGACCTCGCAACCGCAGGGGATGGGTCCCGGTTAGGCGAGTCCGGCCTCGAGGGAGTTGCCATACACGATGGCGCCGCCCTGATCGATGCCAACGGCAGCCTGGCGCGGATGTTCAGCTATGAGCTTGAGGACTTGATCGGCCGGCCGCTCATGGACCTGGTTGCGCCCGAATCGCAGCGGC
>JACOTZ010000370.1 GCA_016178155.1 Acidobacteriota bacterium | reverse complement strand
CTTCATCGGGCCGCGATCTTTGCCTCGAAAATACTTCTCGGAGCGTTACGACGGTTGGGTATTCGAGGTGTTTGTTTGGCCGCCTTTCTTCGGTCGCGCTCACGCGCGCCCAGGGGACGACTTTGCTGTTGGTTGGTTTGTTCGTTTCGGCTTCCGCCGGCGACGGTTGCGGGGCCGCAGGGTCTTTCTCAACTGAATATCTATCGATCGGTGCCGTCCGAATGCGGAACCCGGGAGCGCCGCATGCCAGCCGTCTGTACTCGGGCTGCTGTGGCGGTTGTGCCACCGCCGCGGGAGCCTGGCGCGCGGCTGTACCCGGGCTTGCCCCATCGGGCGAGCCGCTGCCGGGTCATCGTTGCGTGTCGGCTCTTTGGCGAGCACGGAACTGACGAGTGGGTCCACTGCAGCCGTGTCAGCCCCCAGATGCCGCAGCCGTCGCGCATGATGCCGAACGTGCTTCTCACGCTCGCGTGCCTCCAGTTCCTCCGCGTTCGGCTCCTGGTACGACTTGCCTTCCTTCAGCACGCAGTAGATGACCCGCAACAGGCTTCGCAACCGCGATGAGAGCCTTCTTCCTGCCCAGCTTGTTCATCCCGCGGTGAAAGTTTCGCTGGAACACAGAATCCCGCGTCCGCACCGCGCCCCATGCTGCTTCCACCAGACTCGCCAGCAGGAACTTGTTGACACGCTTTATGTGACTTCCTTGCCCTTGCCCGCAGACCGGTTATTGCCGGGCGACACTCCGCTCCATCTGCACAGGTGATCCCCGCTGGCGAACGGTTCCATCGTCGGTCCAATCTCGGCAAGAATGACTGGGCCATTGTGTGGTTTGATGCCTGGAACGCTCAGCAGCAATTCGTCCTCGGTCCAGTACGGCTTCAGCTTCTCCTCCATTCTGTTCTCCAGTGCTTCGACCTGCTGATCCAAACGTCCGGCTGTGTTCCACGCTTTGCTCGATCCGCCACCGGGCGTGGCACCCGCGGCGCTTCGCGATGGCCGCCGCGTTCGGGCTGGACGACGCGCCGAAAGCCGCGACCCGTTCACGGCCGCCCGTGGAAGCGCGCAAGCCTCGCTGCGTGACGGCCGCACCCGTGCGGAGTCACCGGCGCGGGGCACCGGGGCCGCGACCCTCGCGAACCGGTTCGCGGCGACCCTCTCGCGGTCCGTCATGCTTCGGCCGCGTTGGTTCGCGGGATGCTTCGCCGGGCGGCCGCAAGGGTTCGCGCGGCGGCTCATAGACGTCTGCCGTCCTTGGCTCTCGCTTGCGTGGCGGCTCCGGCTCGGCGGGCGGAGGCGCCGCGGCCAGCACCGCGTCCGCAAGATCGGCGGCGATCCGCATTTGCGCGACTTCGTGCACGCGCACGATGTGCGCGCCGGCCAGCACCCCGGCGGTCACCGCCGCCGCATTGGCGTAGGACGTCTCCATCTCGCTGCCACGCGCCAGAAAGGACTTCCGCGAAGGCCCGATCAGCACCGGCAAGTCGAGCGCCATGATCTCGTGCAGCCGCGCCAGGATTTCCGCATTTTGCTCCTTGCGTTTGCCGAATCCGAGGCCGGGATCGATCACCACGCGCTCGCGCTCCACTCCCGCGCGGCCCGCGCGATGCACGGTGGCTCTCAGCTCGGCTACGATCGTGCCCATCACATCGCGTGCCGGAGGCAGCTTTGCCCAGATCTCCGGCGCGCCTCGCATGTGATTCAGGATCAGTCCGGCATTGTACTTCGCCGCGACCCGTGCCAGCTCGGGATCGAAGGTCAGCCCCGAGGGATCGTTCAGAATCCGGACATCATACTCGAGAGCCCGCTCGGCCACTGCCGATTTGTAGGTGTCGACGCACAGGGGGACGTTGATCCTGCGGCGCAGACGCTTGAGGACCGGGATCAGACGCCGCAGTTCCTCGTCCTCGGAGACGCGTTGCGAACCCGGGCGCGTCGACTCCGCGCCTACATCGATGATGTCGGCGCCCTGGTCCTCCATCTCAACTGCGTGCGCATAGGCCCGGTCTGGATCCTGGAACTTTCCTCCGTCCGAAAATGAATCAGGCGTAACGTTGAGCACGCCCATGATGAGCGTGCGCTCACCGAGTTGAAGCTCACCGTTACGGATCTTCCACTGAAAGGGGCGCCGCCTCATGCTTCCAGAGTAGCCGCAGTTGATGTACAATCGCACGCCGGGAGGGGAAATTGTACGATGCCATTATCATCGGCGCGCGCTGCGCGGGTTCTTCATTGGCCCTTCTGCTTGCCCGGAAAGGCTACCGTGTCCTGCTGGCAGACCGCACCATTTTCCCGAGCGATACGATTTCGACGCACCTGATCTGGGCGCCGGGTCTGGTCTACCTCCGGCGCTGGGGACTGCTGCCGGCCATTGCCGCATCGAACTGCCCGCCCATCCGGCGCGTCAGTGTCAATCTGGCGGACCCGGGGCTGACCGGCTCGCCGCCGCCATGTGACGGCATCGACTTTCAATACTGCCCGCGCCGCACGATTCTGGATAAAGTCCTGGCCGAAGCGGCAGCGGTGGCGGGTGCGGAGCTGCGGGAAGCGTTCACGGTCGAGGACGTGAGGCGGGACAGTGGCCGAGTGACCGGCATTCGCGGTCACTCGCGCAGCGGCCGGACCATCAGCGACCGCGCCAGGGTAGTGGTGGGAGCCGATGGTGTGCACTCGATGCTTGCGCGCGCAACCGGCGCCGCCGAGTACAACGCGCGGCCTGCCATGACCTGCCTGTATTACAGCTACTGGACCGGGGTAGAGGCGGCCGAAGTGCATTTCATCGTGCGCTCGGGCTCGGCGGTGGGCGCCTTTCCAACCAATGACGGTCTGACCTGCATCGTGTCGATTGAGCGCATCGAGCGCTTCGCCGGCATCAAAGCGGACGTCGAGCAACGATATTTACAGTCGCTCGAGATCGCGCCTGAATTTCGTGAGCGGGTGCGGGCGGGCCGGCGCGTGGAGCGGATCTACGGTACGGCGGAGAGCCGGAATTTCTTCCGAAGGCCATACGGCGACGGCTGGGCGCTGCTCGGAGACGCGGGCTATCACAAGGATCCCGTTACCGCCCAAGGCATCACCGACGCCTTCCGCGACGCCGAATTGCTGGCGGACGCGCTCGATGAGGCTTTCTCAGGACGCAGGACGTACAACGAGGCGCTCGCCCAGTATGAACGGCGGCGGAACGACTCGGTCCTGCCGATGTATGAATTGACATGCCACTTGGCGAGTCTGGATCCCGCGCCCGAGCAGCTCCAGCTCACCGCGGCCCTGGACGGGCAGCAGCAGCAGGTGGACCGGTTCGTGGGTACGTTCACGGGCGCCGTGCCCATGGCCGATTTTTACGCGCCCGAGAATGTCGCGCGGGTATTGGCGGCCGCGGGTGGACAGTGAACGTGGGCAGGTTCATCGCAGCCGCAATCGGAGTCTGTGCCGTAGAGTGTTGCGCCCGTGGTCGCGGCAAACCGGCGACGTCGCGCATGGGCGCGGCTACTCGTATCTCAGGCAAACAATCGGATCCAGGTTGGCGGCCCGATTCGCGGGAAAGTAGCCGAAGAAGATGCCCACGGCCGCCGACATCGTGACGCCAAGTGCGATCCAGACCAAAGACAGATCGGCGGGAATCGATGGCACCCAAGTGCGCACCAGAAACGAGATCACCGCACCGATCAGGATCCCGAGCACGCCCCCGATGAGCGTCAGCGTAACCGCCTCCATCAGAAACTGGAGCCGGATGTCGACTTTGCGGGCGCCGATCGCCTTGCGGACGCCGATCTCGGCCGTGCGCTCGGTCACCGAGATCAACATGATATTCATGACGCCGATCCCGCCCACCAGGAGCCCGATGGAGCTGATAATCCCGGTCAGGACAGCGAGCGCCCCGGTGAGCTGCGACCACAGGTCGCTCAGAAAGTCGGGCGAAATGATCTCGAAATCGTTCTCGGCATTGTGCTTGACGTGCCGGCGCCGCCGCAGCGCTTCTTCCACTTCGTCCTTCGCCCTCTGCGGATTCGCCGCGGGCTTCACGGAAAAGGCGAACATGACCTCTTTCGATTCCGGGTAATGTTTGCGGAAGAGGCTCAGGGGAATGATGGCGAACTGGTCGACTCCGGGCCCGCCGAACATGCCGGGGTCGGGATCGAACACCCCGATGACTTCATACTGCTTGCCGTTCATGCGCACGCTTCTGCCTACGGGATCGCGCCGCCCGAAGAGAGAATCGGCGATGGCCGAGCCGATGACAATCACCGGCCGCGCGTGGTCCTCGTCGAAGCGCGAGATGAATCGACCCTGACTGACATTGAACAGGGGGATGGCGTCCGCGTACTCGGGCTCGACTCCACGCAGGATGAAGCGCTCTACGCGCTCGCCCGCGAACTGGATATAGTTGGTCTCGCCGAACATGAAGCCGCGGGTGATAAAACTCGTGACATAGCCCACGGATGGGCAGCTTTCGCGCAGAAACTCCGCGTATTCGGGCGCCAGATACTTTCTCAGCCGGATCCTCTCAGGCATTCTCCCGAACATCGCAAACGGGATGCGCGAGATGAAGTAGGTACGCGAGCCGATCGACTCCACGCGCTGCTGAATGTAGCGGTTCAGTCCATCGATGATCGCCGCCACGGAAATGACCGAGGTGATGCCTATGACGATGCCGAGAATGGTGAGGCCGGAGCGCACCTTGTGCGAGCGCAGCGTGTCGAAAGCGACCATCAGGTTCTCGTAGGCCTGTCTGCGAGTCATCGGTCACTCCGTACGCAACGCAACAACGGGGTCGAGGCGGGAGGCGCGAACGGCCGGGTAGATCCCAAAAAACAGGCCGATCGCCGAGCTCAAGAACACGCCGAGAAGGGCGACCCAGGTCTGCACGGCGGCTGGAAAGGAGGTCCAGGTGCGCAGCGCCACGGCGCAGAAAAAGCCCGCACCAATGCCTACGAGGCCGCCCGCGACGCACTGCAGTACGCTCTCGGCGAGGAACTGGCGCAGGATATCGCTGCGTGTGGCCCCCACGGCCCGCCGCACGCCGATCTCCTTGGTGCGCTCGGTGACGCTCACCAGCATGACGTTCATGATCACGACGCCGCCCACCACGGCCGAGATCGAGCTGACCATCACGAACACGGCGAAAAATGCGCCGCTGATCGACTGCCACAGCGAGATATAACTCTCCTTGGTGCCGACGAAAAAGGGCTCATCCTGCCCCGGCCGCAGGTTGCGCCGGGCGCGCAGGATCATGCGCGCCTGGTCCTGCGCGTCTTGGAAGGAGGCTGAGCCGGCGGGGGCTCTGATATTCAGCGTGAGGCTGAAGCGCGCCCCACGCATGCGCAGGAACTGGTTGAGCGGCACAATCACGAAATTGTCGGCGTCGCGCCCGAGCACGGATCCGATCTTTTCGACCACGCCCACCACCTGGAACTCGTCCTGGCCGATCCGAATGGTCTTGCCGAGCGGATCGACGGCGGGAAAGAACTGCTCGCGGAGGCTGTCACCGACGATCACAACATTGGCGGAGTGGCGGTCCTCGAACTCGGTGAAGTACCGCCCGAGTGCGATGGCGCGCGTATCGATCTCGGCCATATTGGCGGTGTGGCCGATGAGCGCCACGTCCGTGAGCTCATGATCGCCGTGCCGCACGCTCGCTGAGGCAGAAGCGGAGGCGCCCACAAGCTGGCATTTCGCGCATTTTTCGCGCACGGCGCGCCAGTCATCCAGGTCGAAGCGCTTATGTTTTAGGGCCTTGATGATGACGGTAAAATCAGTGACCGCGAAGGGCGTGCGGGCGATCTGGAAGACGTTGGTGCCCAAGTTCGCGATCTTTTGCTCGACGTAGACGTTCGCGCCCTCGACCAGCGTCATGACCGTGATCAGCGTCGTCACGCCCATCATCAGCCCCAGCACGGTCAGCACCGTCCGCAGCTTGTGCGCGCGCAGGGCGCTGACACTTTGCACGAGGTTGTCGCGGGCGGCGACCATGTCAGTGTTCTAAGCCCGGACGCGCTTCCACTTCTTGCCGACGCGAATCGTCAGGTCGCCGTTCGTCGCCGGGAGGACAAGCCCGGAGTGGCGCACCCCATTGATTTCGACGGCGCCCGCCTTGAGCTTGCGCACGGCGTCGCTGACCGATTCGGCAAGTCCGATGTGCGCCAGCAGCTTATCGGCGCGGCGGCCGACGTCGGGCATGGGCAGGGTCTCGATATCCGCGGGGACCTGGTGTTGCTGGACTTCGCGGCGGAAATCCTCACGCGCCTGCGCCGCCGCGGCAGCGCCATGGAAATCGCCAACGATGCGGCGCGCCAGCTCGAACTTGGACTCCATCGGGTTCTGCTCGCCGCGCGCGTGCCGGGCCTTCATCTGAGCGATCTCGGCGAGGCTGTCGCTCGTAAGCAGCTCGTAGTAGCGGTACATGAGCTCATCGCTGATCTGCAGCACCTTGCGGAACATGACCTTCGGCGGCTCAGCGATGCCGATGTAGTTGCCCTTCGACTTCGACATCTTATCGATACCGTCCAGTCCCTCGAGCAGCGGCGTAGTGGCCACGATCTGTGGAGGCTGCTCGTAATCGCGCTGCAGCTCGCGCCCGACCAGCAGATTGAATTTCTGGTCCGTGCCGCCCATCTCCACGTCGCAGCGCAGGCGTACCGAATCATAGCCCTGGGCCAGCGGGTACAGCAGCTCGTGAACTGAGATGGGCGCGCCCTCGCGGTAGCGCTTCTGGAAGTCATCCCGCTCGAGCAGGCGCGCCACCGTATAGCGGCCGCACAGGCGGATGACATCGATGAACTGCAGCGGCTCCAGCCACTCGGAATTGAAGCGGATCTCTGTCTTCTCCGGATCGAGGATCTTGAACACCTGCGTCTTGTACGTCTCGGCGTTGGCCTTGATCTCTTCGCGGGACATCGGCGGGCGCGTGAGGTTGCGTCCGGTGGGGTCGCCGATCAGGCCCGTGATGTCGCCGATCAGGAAAATCACAGTGTGGCCAAGCTCCTGGAAGTGCTTCATTTTCCGCAGCAGCACGGTGTGGCCCAGGTGCAGGTCGGGCGCGGTCGGGTCGAACCCGGCCTTCACGCGCAACGGCCGGCCAAGGGCCAGACGTTCGCGCAGGTCCTCCTCGCGAATCAACTCGGCGAGCCCTTTCTTGAGATAGACGATCTGCTCTTCGACAGAAGGGGGAGCCAAATCTCAGGTTAACAATCGGCGATTCCATGGCGCCAGCGGGCTCGGCGCGCCGGAGGGGCTAACTCACGCCGTCGAGACAATTCCCTCGAAATCGCAGCCATACGTTTGCCGCTTGGGTGGGAACGAATGGACCTCACCGGAAGACGCTTGAATCCAGGTGAGTTCGCGGCTGGAATTTTGCAGAAGTACCCGCGAGAACCCAGCCGAGCCCCAAATCCTTATTCAAACCGAAGTAGCTCGCAGCGGCCGTAACGTCAATCACGGGAATTGAGCGGCCCGCGCGCCGGCCCGGGAGCATCACTCTTTGGTCACCGCTTCATCCATATTCAGGATCAGGCTCGCCACCGAAGCATAGGCCGCCAGCTCGCGTTTGTCGAGCGCGGGATCCACCGCCGATTCCCCGTGGCTGAGGTAGTCCTGCGCGCGCTTCGCATCCGTTCCGAAGTAATCGAGGTGGAAATTCAAGTTCTCGCGCAGGATTCGTTCCTCTTCCGGGGAGGGCGCGCGCCCCAGAACCAGCCGCAAGCCATAGCGCAGGCGCGCGGCCGGTTCGACGCCGCCCTCCTTCATCATTCGCTGACCGATGAAGCGGGCCGCCTCGACGAAGGTAACGTCGTTCATCAGGTTGAGAGCCTGCAGCGGCGTATTGGTGCGCTGCTCCCGCACCACGCAGCTTTCCCGTTGCGCCGCGTCGAAGTTGACCATCATGGGGGGTGCGACCGTGCGCTTCCAGAACGTGTAGAGACTGCGGCGGTACAGGTCCTCGCCCCTGGCCTGCGCGTAATCCATGTCCTGCATGACAACTTCTTTCCAGAGACCAGCGGGTTGATACGGCTTCACCGACGGCCCCCCGATCTTCTCGACGAGCAGCCCGGCGGCCAGCAGTGCCTGGTCGCGAATCATCTCCGCGGGCAAGCGATGGCGCGGCCCGCGCGCCAGCAGGCGGTTGTCGGGATCGCGCTGCAGCAACTCCGCGGGCGCGGCGGAAGACTGGCGGTAGGTCGCGCTGGTGACGATCAGCTTTAGCAGCCCCTTCACATCCCAGCCGCTGCGCATGAACTCGGTTGCAAGCCAGTCGAGCAGCTCCGGATTTGAGGGAGGCTCGCCCTGCACCCCGAAGTCCTCGACCGTTTTCACCAGCCCGACGCCGAACAAAATCTGCCAGAAGCGGTTCACGGCGACCCGCGCGGTGAGGGGGTTCGATGGGTCGATCAGCCACTGTGCGAACCCGAGCCGGTTGTTGGGTGCGCCCCCCGGGAGCGGCGGCAGGACCGCGGGCAGCCCGGGCGAGACCTTTTCGCCGGGCTTGTCGTAGGCGCCGCGGAGCAGCAGATGCGTCTCCTTGGGCACGGGACTCTCGGCCATGACCATCACAGTCGGGAACGTGCGCTCGAGCTTTTCCTTTTCCTCAAGCAACGTGTTCAGCCGCTTCCAGGCGGTTCGGATGTCCTCGGGTGCGGCATGCTCGAG
Source organism: Acidobacteriota bacterium (assembly GCA_016178155.1). GTDB lineage: Bacteria > Acidobacteriota > Terriglobia > Bryobacterales > Bryobacteraceae > JACOTZ01. The sequence goes on along the minus strand of JACOTZ010000370.1, from coordinate 460 downwards.
AAAATACCAGCGGAGCTGCGGCGAATCCCCGGCCGCCGCGGCCAGCTCATTCAGCGATTTGCCGGAGGCCAGAGCGGCGATCTCCTCATCGCGCAGCACCCGCGCATACACCCGCACCTCGTCGATCAGGCCCTTGAATCGGCGATCCGCGCCCCAGCCGCCGCCGATGCGCATCGCCTCGCGGAATTTCGAACCCGCGTTCCGGAAAGGCCGGTAAAGCGTGTTGTTCTGGACCTCCAGCTTCGCCGGCTTGCCATCGATAAACACGTGCACGCCCTCGGCCATGCGCGAGCCGTCATAGGCGAACACCAGATGGTGCCACTGCTTCGCCTCCAGCTTTTCCTCGGTTTCGATGCGGATGGCGTCCGTGGTCCAGACGTTCGTCAGATGCACGTGCACCTTGCCCTGGTTCACATGCAAGCCGAAGCCCTTGGCTTTCGGCTTATCGGCCATGCGCGTG
>JACOTZ010000283.1 GCA_016178155.1 Acidobacteriota bacterium | reverse complement strand
TCACGTTGAGCAGACCGCAACACAGGAGGCGAAAGTTATCATGGGTCCACCCGATGAGCGGCTGTTTGAGATTCCGCCGGACTTCAAGGAAGGGAAACCTTCGGATCTGCAAAGGGCGCGGATGCGGCGCGAAGGCAAAGGAGAAAGCATTCCGCCATCTCTGCTGAAGACCTGGGAGCGGCAGGACGCAGCGTATCTCAGGGCGAGATCTCCAGAGTAGCAGCCTCCACGGAATATGGCGGCCAAGCCGCCGAAGTGCTGCTGATCGCGGAGTCGTAGTCACGGATCTCGCGAAGGCCGGTCAAAGTCTGCTGAGCGGCAGCACCTCGCGGCCGGCTGTCAATCAAAACTTCAGCAGCGCGCATCCCTGTTTGCGGCCGATTCAGGCGCCGAGGGGGAGCACCTCTTCGCGGTCGCCGTCGAAGCGGATGCGGCGCTTTTCGATGTAGCTCTGGTTGGCGAGCAGCACGGCCTGGCAGGAGCGGTGGCCGATGTAGACGTCGGCGTTCGGCGGCTTGCGCGAGCGGCAGCACTCAATGAAGTTCTGGACGTGCTGGTAGGTGATGTCGCCGGGAAACTTCTGGATGACCGGCTCGGCGCCTTTGTCGGCCGGGTGAAACTCGTAGCGGTTGCGATTGATCCATAGCCGACCGCCCTCGCCGAGAAACTCGACGTGATACTCGGCGGCTCGGGGCACCGAGAAGGACTCGAAATTGACGGTGAAACCCGGGTATTCCCAAAGCGCGCTGATGGTGTCCGGCGCCGTGCGGCCGTCATGGAAGGTGTGGAACACGCCGCCGGCCGCAACCGCCGACAGCGGTGCGTCCATACCCATGAACATGTGTACGACGTCGATCCAGTGCGCGCCGAAGTCGGTCAGCTTGCCGCCGCCGAAATCGAGGAAGGCTCGAAAGTTGAAATACTGCGGCGGATTCCAGTCGCGCCACTTCACCGGGCCGAGATAGCGCGCCCAGTCGAGATTGGGCGGCTTCTCCGCGGGCTCGAGCCGCAGCGGCCGCGGCGGGCCGCCATGCCAGATGCAGTGCACGTGCGACACCTTGCCGAGCAGACCCGATTTGACGAACCGCTCGCGCGCCTCCAGGTAGACGGTGCCCGAGCGCTGCTGCGTGCCGACCTGCCCGATACGGCCGTGGACGCGGCACGCGCGCACGATCTCCGGTCCTTCCTCGCGCAGGCGCGTCAGCGGCTTTTCGCAGTACACGTCCTTGCCGGCGCGGAACGCGTCGATGCAGACGTCCTTGTGCCAGTGGTCGGGCGTCCCGATCAGCACCGCGTCCACTTCTTTGAGCTCGATCAGCCTGCGATGGTCGGCGAAGCCCTTTGCTCCGGGCGCACGGGTGAGCGCCTCGTCGATGCGGGCGCTGTAGACGTCGCACACGGCGCGCACGTCAACCCGGCCAGTCTTCTGAAATTGCCCCATGACGGAGCGGCCGCGCCCGCCGGCGCCGATGAGTCCGAGTTGTAGGCGATCATTCGCGCCGAGAATGCGGCCGTAGGACAACGCCGTGAAGGCCGCACCGCGCAAGACTTGCCTGCGAGTCGTCATTTGTGCCTCAGTTTCCTGCTACGTTCCTCACCCGCGCGCTGCCGCGGCTTTCGCAAGCCGAGGCGTCTCCCGCACTGTCCCGACCACGGCCGGGGGGCTGACCGTGTACAGCTCCGCACCACGCAGCGGCCCCACTTTGCCTGCCGGCCGTCATTTGCGCGTCAGTTCCTTAATGCCGATGTTGCGATACCGGTGGTAGCCGCCGGGGACCCAGCGAGGATTCTTCGCTTTCGGGTTGCTGCGGTGGGCCTGCAGGGCGATCATGCCCTCGGTGGCGCCGCCCGCGGCGTGGTTGGCCGAATCGGTCCAGTCGACCAACTGATGGCCGTTGAGCCACACCTGAATGTGCGGCACGTCGCCTTCGATGCGCGCGCGGACGAGGTTCCAGGCGTCCTTCTTCCAGTACCGCTGCCATTCGCGGTCGACCTTCCGGCCCGTGCCCTCGGATTGATTGACCTCCGGCAGGCGCTCGCCGTAAATGCCTCCGATGATGCCGCCCTCGAGATAATCGAGCAGCACTTGGTAGGCTTCGCCTTTCTCGTTGGAGCGCAAAAAGAGACCGCCGTCGCAGCCCCAGTCGGGCCGGATCTCGAGCGAGACCTCGAAATCACGGTATTTTTTGTTCGTCAGCAGGATCCCGCCGTTTCCCGGCGGGTCTTGCGTCACCATCAGTACCCCGTCTTTGACGGTCCAGGCTTTGGTGTTGCCGTGATGATTCACCTCGCTGACGTGCCAGCCGTCGAGGTCGCGGCCGTCGAACAACGGCGTAAAGCCGGCGGGGAGCTCGGCGGCGGAAGCGGAAGACGGAATGCAGAGGGCAGAAGACAGAAGCGCGGGGAGCGCGATTCGGATGTGCTTAATCTTCATTTCTCACCAGATCTCTTCGGCGGGTTGCGGAAGGGCCGCGGTGATTCGAGGCAGGCTCGTCCCGAGCCGGCCCGGGGCCGCCCCACACGCTGTGCCGCGAGCAGTGTTTACGCAACGAAACGCGGTTGCGCGTGTCATTTGCGATTCCGTAGCCACGTGTCGTAGGAGTGCTTGCGCGGTCCGGTGTACTGGATGGTTTCGAAGAACTGGGCGTTGCCGGTGAGGCGCGGATCGCCTTCCTCGCGCAGCATGTGCTCCATCTTCTCGCGCAGCTCGCGCTTGACGCGCGCATAGTTCAAATCCGCCGCCAGGTTCTTGAGGCACTCGGGATCGCCCTTGAGCGCGTAGAGCTCTTCGGAGGGCCGCTTGCCGAAGGACATGCGGTAATACTCGTCAAATCCGGAGAGTATCGCCTGCTTGGTCGGGCCGTCGTCGCAGTTGCGGTACCCGGTCTCGGGATTACCGGCGGGCCAGCGGCCGGGCTCGAAGTTGCGGACATAGAGATACTCTCCGGTGCGGATGGCGCGCACGGGATAGCCCCAGTCGTGTGGACGTCCGAGGTCGTGCCGCTCCTTGCCGATCAGCATGACGCTGCGCGAGGCGTCCACCACGCCCGACTTGCTCGCTCGCAGCACGTCGATGAAGCCGCGCCCGGTCATAGTGCGCGGGATCGGCAGGCCGGCGGCTTCGAGGAAGGTCGGCGCGAAGTCGCGCGCATTAATGATGTCCTCGACCACGCGGCCGCGCGGAATATTCGCACCCCAGCGCACCGCCATCGGGATATGAAATCCATCCTCGTAGATTTGTCCTTTGACGCGCGGGAACGGCATCCCGTGATCCGAGGTCACCAGCACGAGCGTGTTGTCGAGCTCACCCCTTTTCTCGAGCGCGGCAAGCGCGCGGCCGACGTGCGTATCAAACCACTCGACCTCGAGGGCGTAGTCGAGCATATCGCTGCGGGTGATGCGGTTGTCGGGCAGATAGGCCGGCACTTTCACGTCGCCGGGACGGCGTCCGGCGCGCACTCCCGAGCCCTGTTCATACGCGCGGTGCGGCTCGTGCGTGCCGAGCCAGAAGCAGAAGGGCGCATCCTTGGGGCGCTGCTCGAGAAACAACTCGAAGTTGGCCGCATAATCCTTGTTCGAGATGCCGTTATAGGGCGGCTGGAGCGTGCGGCCGTGGAAGTCGCGGCCGGCGGGGTTGTGCTCCCAGCCGGTGGATTTGAAATCGCCCGGACCCCAGCCCTTGCCGGTGTAGCCGGCGAAGTAGCCCGCCTCCTCGAGGAGTTTCGGGTAGACGGGATATTCGCTCGGAAAGATGCTGAAATGGTCGACGGCCTCCTTGAGCTGCCAGGAGTTGCGGCCGGTCAGGATGGTCGCGCGCGAGGGGCTGCACTTCGGGTTCGAGGTGAAGCAATGGGTGAACAGCACGCCCTCACGCGCCACGCGGTCGAACGACGGCGTCTTGAGCCAGGTGGCGCCGTACGCGCCCGCATGGTTGTGTCCCCAGTCGTCGGCGATGACGAAAAGAATGTTCGGGCGGCTGGCGGGCTGCGCGCGCAGGAGCGGAGCGGCGGCGGCGGCTTTCATGAAAGTTCGGCGGGAAAGCATCGTGTTTATCTCCCGGGCGTAACCAGCAGCGGATGGCCGAGCGTGTCGCCGTTCGCCTTCCAGCCGTTGTGATTCACGTCGACGAAGATGGGGTTGGTATAAGCGATCGGGTGCATCTTGCCGTAGAGGTTGAGGCCCCAACCGTCCGCGAGATCCGCGTTCTCGCCGGTGGCGACCACGATCAGGTGCGCGTCCTGCTCCAGCTTCACGCGCACGGTCTGGTCGAAGCGGAGAACGCCGGTCTGGAACATCTCGGGATGATTCTGCCTGGTGAAATTGTAGGCCTTGGGCTGACGGCCGTTGACCAGAACCTGGACGCGGTCGAGGCCGATCCAGTTTGCGGCCTTGACCACGATTTTCAGATCGATATGGCCCTCGCTGACCACGGTTGAGCCGATGGGCAGGCCATCGCCGGTAGTGACCTTGAGGAACGGCCCGTTGGTGAGCATCATGCGGCCGGCTTTCGAGTTGCGGATGATCTCGGAGGGATCGATGCGGGCGGGTTCATCGACCGCGCTGGGCACGTAGGTGCGCCAGCCGCCAACGCCGTTGCCGAACACGCGGTGCGCGTCGCTGACGGCGACGCACCAGACGCGGCGTCCCTGGTTGAGCATCTGAAGCCAGCCAAAGGTGCGGTTCTGCAAGCCGTGATTGCCGGCGCCCGAGACGCCCTTGCCGTTGTAGGTGGGACCGAGATTGAGGATCTCGGTGCTCCAGACCTCGGCGCCGTCGAGCAGCTCCTCGAAGCCGGTGAAGCCACCGTCGGGCACTCCGTTGCCGTCGCGGTCGAAGAACACGTTGCCGACACTCGGGTGGTTGGCCTGCACCCAGCGGTCGGCACCGCCGCCGAAGTAGGAGCCCTTCAGCCGCGCATTCGCCTCGGTGTCGTAACGCGATCCGCCGGCCAAGCTGGGCGTGCCCCAGTTGCGAAGCACGATGGCGTTGATGCGGGGATCATAGCTCCACAAGGGAGCGCCGCCGTTCTGCGCGTGGCGGTCCTGGTTGAGAGGGAAGGCGTTGAAATGCTGCCCGCCGCCCGTCAGCTCCATCCCGGCGACCGTCTTGAGGCGCGCGCTCAAACCGAGCTTATCGATCAGAGGCGCCCAGGTGTAGATGCGGTTGTGCTCGGTGGTGGGGATGAACTCCAGGTTCTCAGCCGCGAAATTGATGAGCCGGTCCACGGTGTTGCAGTAATTGTCGCCGCTCGGCGTCGAGTGCGCGTGATAGTCAGCGCTGATCCAGCCCGCGGTATCCACGGTGCGGCGCAACGTAACCGGCACATCGACGGTCCGGCCTTTGGCGACTTCTACGGTCTTCTCAACCAGGTCGTACTCGGGCCCATGCGTGATGCGCAAAAGATACCTGCCCGGCGGCACCTGCTGGCGGACACGGCCGTCGTGGGTCTGGTACTGGTGATTGCCGCCGTGCGCCCTGTATTCGGTGCCGAAGTTGGGAGTGGGCGTGCCTTCAATGCCGATGAACTGCACGCGCGCGGGCGAAGCGGCGCCGTGCTCGTCGCGAATGTCCATGCGGACGAGTGAGGCTGCGCCGACTGCGAGATCGAGGCGGGTGGTCCCGCCGGCGCTCACTGTCATGGCGCGGCTGACAGGGTCGCGGCCGATATCCTCAAACGTCGCCTCATAGCTTCCGGGAGGAAGCCGCAGCGAAATAGCGCCCTTGGCATCGGGATAAGCGGGCAAGCGCTGGCCACCGATCGGAACCATCAGCGCGCCGTGGAGGGCGGGCTCGCCGGTGGGGTCGCGCACAGTGGCCGACACTTCTCCGGTGGCGCCCCGCAGTGCGGCGATGAGGCTCCAGGCGGCGGCGGGCGAATCAGCGACTGCGAGCGCGACCTTCACGGTCCGCTCCTCGAGGGGTTGCAACTCGGCTGCCGGCTCGAGAGGGCCGCCGACGGCGGCGAAGGCATAGGCGCGCTTGTCAAACGGGTCGATGCTGTCGCCCACCTGGATGCCGGCGGCGTTCCACTCGGCCGAGAAGGCCTTCCACGCGGGCAGCAGGGTGACTTTCTTGAGTTCCCGCGACTCGTTCCGGTAAGTGGAGGTGACCAGGATGTACTGCCAGCCGGGCTCGAGCCGGTACTCATGCCGGGTGTACAGGCCATCGCCCAACGCGGCGGTGCGCACGGCCTCGATGACGCCGGCGCCGCGCGAGCCATCCTCGACGACGCGCACGTAGGAGATCTCACCGCCGAGCCCGCCGGGGCGGAAGGCGGTGATCTGGTCATTGGTGGCATCGCGCAGGTCGAGGTCGTAGAGCACGCCCTGGGTGACGAATGCGTACTCGGTTGACATGTTAGCGCGGCGCAGCGGCTGCGCGCCGGAGATGAGCGCGTGGACCTTCTTGTTGCGCAGCACGAAGTCGCCGGGGATGCCGTCGGCCTCTTTGCCCGCGGGCAGGAGATCGGTGTTGTGCCTGCCGACCTCGACGGCCTCGACGGTTTCCTTCTGGGCGACGATGGCCCAGCCAAGCAGCAGAACGAAAGTGCAGATGAACCCGACGCGTTTGCTCATGTTCGTCCGATTCTATCGTGACCGGAGATGGAGGAAGAGCGGCTGAGCGCCGCGGCGGGCCGCGATGGTTCGAGGCCCCACCCCGCCAGGCCGGCGCGACCCGCCGTTCTTTTGGGGCCAATAGAAAAAATCAATTGGAGTTCAGCGGGAAATTCCCCTAGACTCGTAGCAATCCTGCTGCTCTCGGGCCACGTCCCGCCCGAGGTGATGATCAGCGTCAGACGCCACGATGCGAGCGCGCTTAACGTGTGTCCAGCGGACTGCGAACTCTCTGGGAAAGGAAAGATAACTGAGTGAAAAGGTTACGTTTTGTCTTACGCTCTGCTCTTCCAGGCCTGATCGCCGGCCTGGCAATCACCGCGCCGGCGTGGGGCCAACAGGCTGCCGCGCCTCCGAGCAACGCCGAGCTGCAGACGGCGATCGCCACGCTGCAAAAGCAAACCGACATCATTTGGACGCTGGTGGCCGGAGCCCTGGTGTTCTTCATGCAGGCGGGCTTTGCCATGGTGGAGAGTGGCTTCACCCGGGCCAAGAACGCCGGCAACATCATGATGAAGAACCTGCTGGACTTCTGCATGGGCGGGTTCGCTTATTGGATGCTGGGATTCGCGCTGATGTTCGGCATCAGCAATGGATGGTTCGGTGTCTCGAACTTTTTCACGAGCTTCGATAACTCGACCTTGGACGGGCAGTGGGGCTACACGTTCTGGTTTTTCCAGATGGTCTTCGCGGCGACGGCGGCGACGATCGTCTCGGGCGCGATGGCGGAGAGGACCAAGTTCTCCGCATACTTGGTGTACAGCTTTTTCATCTCGCTGTTTATCTACCCGGTTTTTGGACACTGGGCATGGGGCAATCTCTTCGTCGCCGATAACGGAAAGACCGGCGCCTGGCTGGCCGGGAAGGGCTTCATCGACTTCGCCGGATCGACCGTGGTCCATTCCGTCGGCGGCTGGGCGGCGCTGGCCGGCGCCATGGTGCTCGGGCCGCGTCTGGGCAAGTATCTGCCGGACGGACGCGTGCGGCCGATCCCGGGGCACAGCCTGACCATGGCTGCCCTGGGCATATTCATTCTGTTCATCGGCTGGTTCGGCTTCAATCCCGGCTCGACAACCGCGGCCAACGGCCAGGAAGCGCGGATCGCGGTCAACACCCTGCTGGCCGGCTGCATGGGCTGCCTGGGCGCGCTCGCGGTCTCGTGGATCAAGTTCGGCAAGCCGGACATCAGCATGACCTTCAACGGCGTGCTGGCCGGACTAGTGGCGATTACGTCTCCCTGCGCGACGATTACGCCGCTCGGAAGCGTCCTGGTCGGTTTGCTTGCCGGCATCGTCGTGGTCTTCGCGGTTCTATTCTTCGACAAGATCAAGATCGACGATCCGGTGGGCGCGATCTCGGTGCACGGGGTGTGCGGCGCCTTCGGAACAATTTCCGCCGCGCTCTTTCACGAGAACCTGTTCCTCGGCAAAGAGTACGACCTGATCGGCCAGTTGACCACGCAAATAACCGGCGTGGGGACCGCGTTCCTGTGGACCTTCCCGGTCTGCTGGGTTCTCTTCAAGCTCATCTCGCTCACGATAGGTCTTAGGGTGAGCGCGGAGGAGGAGATTCAGGGTCTCGATATCCACGAGCACGGAGCGGAGGCCTATCCGGACTTCGTTTTGGGCAACCTGTCGCCGGTGGCGGCCAAACACGTGCCGGCCTCGGCGCCGGCCCTCTCTCCGGTGGCCGAATCGAATCCCGCGGAGGCATAAGAAGCGGCGTGAGCCGGCCCTCAACCAGGCCGCGTCACTCCCATTCTCAAAATGTGTGCCGGTGCGGCCGGAATCATGTTGCGGCCGCACCGGCTCTTTTTATGGCGTTGCGCGCGCGATAGACGAAGTTCGTCACCACCACTCCCTGACAGTCGTGGCTCAGAACGCTTCCGCTGATTTGACGGCACTTACTGAGCCGCGCGCGTCAGCAAGCGGTTCGAAATCCTGTCGGTGACGAACTTCGGATAGACGCGGGCGTGCTCCCTATCAGAAATCGAGGCGTGCGCCGAGCTGGACGTTTCTGGGCGTGTAGGCGGAATTCGAGGTCCGGATCCGCCCGAAGTTGGAACTGGTAACGTTGGTGTCGGGATTACCGAGCATGGGCACGTTGAAC
>JACOTZ010000282.1 GCA_016178155.1 Acidobacteriota bacterium | reverse complement strand
CGAGGGCCTCGAATTCGCCATACTGCGCGTGGAAATGGGCCGGTTCGTGATCGCTGAAGTACATTCGAATCACAATCCCAAAGAACCGGGTTACCTCGGGCATTCGTACTTGATTTTACCGTCTCCCGCATAGACCCGCAGGAAGTCATTACAAACCAGGTGTTTGCCATCCGGCTCGGTTGTCGCCGGTTTCGCCTTAGGACCGACCAGGATCGATTTTATCCAGGTCAGCCTAAACAAGATTTAGGATTTAGGCACCTCTTGCGCACCAACCACGACCGTTACTCTGAAGCCATGGAGATGGAATTTCTGCTCCTCTGCAATATCACGGAGATTGAGCCGATACGGTGATCCGGCAGATCATTGGCGAAGGCGTAGATTGCCTCCCGAATGCGCTCCCGATCAGAAACAGACGCCTTTCGCTCGACCTGATCCGACTCGAGATCTGCAAGCAATTGCTCCAGGTCTCTGTCTTCCACGCGACCTCCTAGGTCTGCAGTAAGGCACGCACGCGCGAGTTTGCAGGGAACGCTTGACATCCCGCATCGTCGCGAGAAAGTCCAGCACGCGGTCGCGCACCCCTCAGCCACTTGTGGACATCTGTTTCTCAGCGCCTCAGCTTTGGCTTCCGAGGCTGAACAGCAGTTCGCATCATCGTGGAGCGAGTTGGGATCACCCGGATTGTCTTCAGCGCGAACAGTCCGGCCTGTCCGTGCGCTGGCCTTCCGGGCGCCACAGCCAGCTCGAGCCACCGGTCACAACCCGTTCACAAAAATCGACAGAGCGTTTTCAATAACTTAACCCATTCTCCTCTTGACAAATCGGAATTCCCGATAAAATGAAATCAGGATAGGCCGGTGCGGCCTGGGACCCCAAAATCCCCGGACCTCACCGGCCTTCGTATTTTCAGCCAACAGGAGAAATTCGAATGGCAACTGCCAGCCAGATTGCGGCCAACCGCAGCAATGCCCGGAAGTCCACCGGCCCGACCTCCGCCGATGGCAAAGCCCGCTCTCGTCTGAACGGCATCACGCACGGACTCTGCTCCGCGCAGGCCCTGCTCCCCGGCGAGGATGCCCAAGCCCTCGCCGAGCTCCACGCCGCCTTCCACCACGAGCACCAGCCGGTCGGCCCCACCGAGCTCTACCTGGTCGAGAAACTCGTCCAGCTCTACTGGCGCTCCCGCCGCATCGGCCGCGCCGAGCGCGAAATCGTCACTGGCATGGAGAATCTCTCCCTCACCAGTCGCGGCTTCGGCGAAGCCTTCCTGCGCACCGGCGCGTTCACCGGCCTGGTACGCTACGAGACCGCCATCGACCGCTCCTTCAAGAGCAGCCTCCACGAGCTCAAGGCGCTTCAGCAAGACCGCTTCGAGCTCGGCTCCTTCGCACCCTCCGAGGTCGTTTCAATGGAGCCCCCGCCGGCCGCCGAGGCCGAACCCACACCCGCCCCGGCCGCCGAGCCTCCGCAACCGGCTGAGCAAACGGCTACTTCCGAAAAATTGGCTTCGCTTCGTCAGCACGAGCCGCAGGCCGTCCAGGCCCCGGAAATCGTGGCCGCTGTCCTGGAAACAATCCCCCGCGGCCGGCCGGAAATCGGAAGGAGCACCCGAGCGGACCGTCAGCCTGCGGCACAACAGGCCGCTTGACCGTTGTTGCCCGCCCGGCGCGGGTCAGATCTTTGACAACTGAATCAGAACGGCGGCGGCGGACACTCGCGGTCTGGCTGGCATCCCTCGGTCGCCGGATTGGGTTCATTGCCTGCGCGCCCGGCCCCGCGGCCGGACGTTCCCCGCAACAAATGCATGTCGCTCACTCAGAATTGTCGCGATGGGCTGCGCCGCCCGAGGCCTGCTCCAAAGAGTAGAACGGCGCCGGCCGGGCGCAAAGCCCCGGCAGAGCGCAGACCCGCTCCCCACCCGGTGTGCCGTTCCGCCTTTTCTTTCACGCCCCTCCCTCAGAAGGTGTGAAATATTCGAAAAACCATTTCCGGCCTCCAATGTTTGCAGTCGGTTAGCCTGTGGAGAAGAGGCCCGAAATCAATTTTTCACACCTTCTCACGGTCGTGGCTCAGAATGCGAACTACGCGCTGGCAAGAGCAGTTATGCGGGACACGCCCCCTATCCCAGCTTCGCCCGCAGCACCTCGTTCACCATCGACGGGTTCGCTTGGCCGCGCGAGGCTTTCATCACCTGGCCCACCAGGAATCCGAGCACCGCCGCCTTGCCGGCCTTGTACTGCGCCACCTGCTTGGGGTTGTTCGCGATGACTTCCTCGACGATCTTCTCGAGCGCGCCCGCGTCGCTGATCTGCTCGAGGCCCTCGCGCGCCATTACCGCTCGCGCGGATTCGCCCGAGGTGAACATCTTGGCGAGAATCTCCTTCGCCAGCTTGCCCGTGACTTCGCCGCGAGCGATCATCCTGACCAGCCCGCCCAGATCTTCGGCGCGGACCGGCGACTCCGAAATGTCCTTGCCGGCTGCCCGCAGCAGTCCCATCAGGTCGCCGGTCACCCAATTGGCAGTCGTGCGCGGATCGCCGCTCGCGGCGGCCGCCTTTTCGAAATACTCGGCCGCGGCGCGCGTGAGCGTCAGAACCTGCGCATCGTATTCTCGGATCCCGTATTCACTGGCGAACCGCTCGCGCTTGCGGGCCGGCAGCTCCGGCGTCTCCTCGCGAATACGGTTCCGCCAGGCATCGCTGGTGCGCAGCGGCAGCAGGTCGGGTTCCGGGAAATAGCGGTAGTCGTGCGCGTGCTCCTTGCTGCGCATGCCCACGGTCTCCCCGGTCGCGACGTTGAACAGCCGGGTTTCCTGCATCACCTGCCCGCCGCTTTCGAGAATCGCGATCTGGCGCTGGATCTCGTGGTCAAGCGCCAGCTTCAGGAAGCGGAAGGAGTTCAGGTTCTTCACCTCGGCCTTGGTTCCGAACCGGTCGGCTCCGCGCCGCCGCACCGACACGTTGGCGTCGCAGCGCAGGTGCCCCTTCTCCATGTCGCAGCTCGATACCTCGATGTACTGCATCACCTGCTTCAGGTCGGTGAGATAGGCATAGGCCTCGTCCGAGCTGCGCATGTCCGGCTCGCTGACGATCTCGATCAGCGGCGTACCGCTGCGGTTGAGATCGACATACGAGTAGCGGTCCGAATCCTTGAAGCCCTCGTGCATGCTCTTGCCGGCATCGTCCTCGAGGTGCACCCGCGTGATGCCGATGCGCTTCTTCCCGCCGTCCAGGCTGATTTCGATCGAGCCGTGCTCGGCGAGCGGCTGGTCGTACTGCGAGATCTGGTAGCCCTTCGGGAGATCGGGATAGAAATAGTTTTTGCGCGCGAAGATCGAGCGCTGCCGCACCTCGCAGTTGAGCGCCAGCGCCGCCCGGATCGCCATCTCCACCGCCTGCCGGTTCAGCACCGGAAGCGCGCCGGGCAGCCCCAGGCACACCGGGCAGACGTTGCTGTTCGGCTGTGCGCCGAAGCTCGTCGGGCAGGCGCAGAAGATCTTGGTCCGGGTGGCGAGCTGGACGTGCACCTCGAGCCCGATCACGGGCTCGTATTGCGCCAGAATCTCGGGCGGCACTCCGGCTTCGACGGAACTGGACATTGCTTTCATTATAGGAACCGGACGGCGCGGCAGCGGCCGCTATCATGGGCCTGATGCCCCGCACCGACCTGCACATCAAGGTGACCGTGGACCACGAGCCCGAAGAAACCGCGGAAAAGCTTGCCGCCGAGATCATCCGGACCGTCGAAAAGATTTACGGCGTGCGCGGCGCCGAGCTGTCCAACTACATCACACACCCGGAGTGATCCGGCCCAGCTCCTGCTGGTAAACGCGGCGGAAGTAGCCGTCGGTCATGCCGGCGATGTAGTCGCAGATGACCCGGTGGGGAGGCTCGGGTCCGGGTTGATGGCTCTCCGGCAGCCGCTCCGCGTGGCCGAGAAAGTGCTGGAACAGCTCGGCCACCATCTCGGCCGAGCGGCGCCGCTCCTCCACCAGCGGGTCGGAGAAGTACACCCGCCCGCGCAGGAACGTCTTCAGCCCGGCTGTCGCCTCCCGCGCGGCCGGTGCGAGGCGCGCCAGCCGCTCCGGATGCCGCCGCACATCCGCGGCATTCGACACGCGCGAATCGCCGGCCGCGGCCTGCGTGCCCTCGATCAGCCCCGTGACCAGCAGGTCGATCAGCCCGCGCAGCGACTCTAAGAACCGCACCCGCTCGCTCGCTCCCGCGAACTGCATCTCGGCCGCTACTGCCAGCCCGCCATAGTGCGGCACCTCGCGGGCAATATCGGCGATCGCGAACATACCCGCCGAATAGCCGTCGTCGAGGTCGGCGGTATTGTAGGCGATCTCGTCGGCGAGATCGATGAGCTGCGCCTCGAGCGTCGGCCGCTGGCCTGGCAGATACTCCTCCAGCTCGGGGAACTCGCCAGGCTCGAAGTCGCGGGAGTGCTTGGCGATGCCCTCGCGCACCTCGAAGGTCAGGTTCAGACCCGGGAAGCGCGCGTAGGGCTGCTCGAAACTGTCGACAATCCGCAGCGAGTGCAGGTTGTGGTCGAAGCGCTCGCCGAAGCGGCGCATCTGCCGGTCGAGTTCCTCCTCACCGGAGTGGGCGAACGGCGGATGGCCGATGTCGTGGCCGAGCGCCAGCGCCTCCGTCAGGTCTTCGTCCAGACCCAGCACGGCCGCGGCCGTGCGGGCGATCTGGGAGACTTCGATCGTGTGCGTCAGGCGATTGCGGAAGTGGTCCGACAGCCCCGGCGTGAACACCTGCGTCTTGTCTTCCAGGCGCCGGAAGGCGCGCGCATGCACGATGCGGTCCCGGTCCCTCTGGAAGTCGTTCCGGTAGGAATGCGGAACCTCCGGGTAGCGCCGGCCGAGGCTCTGCGCCACCGGAAACCGCAGCCGCCGCAGCGCCGCTTCAGGCACTTGGATCAGCGCTTCGGGGCCATCTCGCCCAGCGCGGTGATGGCGGCGCGGCTCACGGCGCTGCGCTCGGCCCGCAGCGGCTCCAGCAGCTTGCGCGCCTCCTCGGGCTTGCTCGCGGCAAGCACCCGCGCCAGCTCGATCGCCGCCTGCTCCTTCGTGACCATGATGCTGGGCTTCTCCATCACCGACCGCAGCAGCTTCTCAGCCTCTCCGGTGCGGTTCTGGGCCGCATACAACTGGGCCAGCGAGAACTTCGCCTGCGAGTCGTACGGAGCCTCGCCCGATTCACCGGCCTGCTTCAGGTACTTTTCGGCTTCCACGCTCTTGCCTTTATCGGCGTAGAACGCTCCCAGGTAGTATTTCGCGATCGCCGCCTCCGCGCTGCCGTCGTACTTCTGAATCAGCTCGGTGAATGCCTTCTCCACGCCCCTGGCCTTCTCCGCTTCGGTGCGGAATGTGACGAAGAACTCCTGCGGCGCCTCCGCGATCTGCGCATCGTAGGTCCGAATGGCCTGGTTGAGCGCTTCCTGGCGCTTGCTGTGCTGCCGGTCCTGGTAAAGGTAGACGCCGCCCCCCAGCACCAGCAGCGCGAGAGCCAGTCCACCCCAGCGCATGAGCTGTTGCCTGTGCTCGGCGGCGTATTCGACCGTTTGCCCGACCTGTTCGACAAACTTGTCGTGTTTGAGTTCTCGACGATGCGCTCTGTCCACGGGAAAACCTCGTAAATTCTATGATATCAAAGCCCCGCTCCGCGACCGGCCAAACCCAAGCAACCGTTTGCGCGGACGGCTATACTGCGTGCCAGAGGAGGTCATTGTGGCAGTAGTGAAGTTGCAGGAGTTCCTTGACGCCAACGGCGTCAAGTACGTAACAATCTCCCATTCCCCGGCCTACACGGCCCAGGAAATCGCCTCCCTGACCCACATCAAGGGCCGCGAGATGGCCAAGACCGTTATCGTAAAGATCGACGGCGAATTGGCGATGGCCGTTGTGCCCGCTCCTTATCAGATCGACCTCGCGGCTCTGAAGAAAGCCGTGGCGGCCCACGACGTGGCCCTCGCGAACGAGGCGGAGTTCCGGATTCGCTTCCCCGGATGCGAGACCGGCGCCATGCCGCCCTTCGGCAATCTCTATGGAATGCCCGTTTTTGTTGACGAGAGTCTCGCGAACGACAAGGAGATCGCTTTCAACGCCGGCACTCACAACGAGCTCGTCCGGCTTTCCTATGATGATTTCGCCAGGCTGGTCCGCCCCAAAGTGATCAGGTTCGTGCGCGCGAAGGCCGCCTGACACCTTGGCGCCAATCACCTAAAGACGGTGTACCTAACCGTGTAGAACTCCTTAAATTTTCTCTCGGTTTCCCCTCTAGTGGCCGAAAAGCTACTTAGGCCGAGCGCTCGCTGGGGGAATCCGGGCGAATCGTGGGATGTGCCGGTACCTCCGCCGATCCTGGGCGCAGCTAACGATCGGTGCGATGTTGCCCGGTTTGGCCCAGCAACCCGCATCCGGCGGCCGGATGGAGAGAATCAGTGCTAGCGTTTACGATCTTGGGGAGTGATCCGGAGGGTGAACCGTGTCTTTTGCCGTACAGTCCGGCAGAAATCTGTCGCGATCTCCGGTTGGGAACGGCGCCGCAGGCCTTGGGAGCCACGCTCGGCGGTGCCCGCTATGACGTGATCGTGATCGATCACCAGAAGGCTGGCCGCGGCGGAAGGATCCGCGGGTCATCGTGCTGACCGCCGATCCGGGCAACAAGTCTAGTGCCGCCCACATCCGGCCAGGCGTCGCCGAATGCCTCGGCGAGGACAAGCTGGACCGGCGGCCGCTCGCGATCCGCCGCCGGCTGGCGCAAGCCGGCACCCCAGCGGGCAAGCAGCGTCTCGAACATGAGGTCGGCCTGCTCGCCGGCGCCCTGCGAAGTCTGGGGGACGGCGTTCTGATTGTCGAGCACGCATCGCCGCTAGCGGATTCGGAATTGGTCTTCGCGAATCACGCGATCGAGGCCGCGGGCGGCTACGCTGCCGGCGAGCTCGTGGGACGAAGCCTGGAATGGTTCTGCGCGACCTCGGGCGGCGGGGCGGAGTTGTGCGCATCCTTCGCGCGCGCGCTCGCCAAGCCCGGCGGCCCGCCGATCGAATGGCGCCATCGACGTAGAGACGGGCGGGAGTATGACGCGGAATGGATGCTGTCGCCAGTGCTCGCGGATTCCGGGGCGGTGACTCATTCGGTCTGCGTGCAGCGCGAAATTACCGCCCGAAAAGGCAGCGAACAGATGGTGCGAGAGGCGATGAGCGAGGCCCGGCAAGCGCAGGCGGCCAATCGCGCGAAAAGCGAGTTTCTCGCCGGCATGTCGCACGAGCTGCGAACACCGTTGAACTGCATCATCGGATTTGCCGAGCTCCTGCACGACGGCAAGCTGGGAGCACTCACGGAACTGCAGCGCCGTCCGGTTCGCAGCCTTGTCGACAGCGCCCATCACCTGCTCACGCTGGTCGACGGCATTCTCGACCTCGCCAAGATCGAGGTCGGCCGGCTGGAAATCACGCCCGGCCCTTGCGATCTGGCGGAGGTGATCGATGAGGTCGCCGCCAGTATGCGCCCCCTCGCGAGCGAGAAGGGCCTGCGCCTGGAAGTCGCCGTGCATCCCGGGGCACGGGACGTGTTCGCCGACAGCGCGCGGTTGAAACAGATCCTGTACAACTACCTTTCGAACGCGATCAAATTCACCCCCGCGGGCGGCCGCATCGTCGTGCGGGCCTCAGCACCGGAACCGGACCAGATCCGTCTCGAGGTAGAGGACACCGGAGCCGGCATCCCGTGCGAGGACCTAGCCCGCCTGTTCTCGCCCTTCGAGCGGCTGAACGCAGCCTCGAAGTCGCATCCGGGCACCGGCCTTGGTCTCGCGCTCACCAAGCGCCTCGTGGAAGCGCAGGCCGGCAGGGTCGAGGTGCGCAGCCAGGTGGGCAAAGGAAGTGTGTTCACAGCCGTGTTGCCCAGACGCTGGGGGTCGCGAAATGTCAGGCAAACGAGTGCTTGTAATTGACGACTATGCCGACAATCTGGAGCTGATGAAGATTGTCCTGGGATTGGAGGGTCACATTGTCGAAACCGCCGCCGACAGCGCGTCGGCGCTGTGCAAGCTGCGCGAGTCCAGGCCGGACCTGATTCTCATGGACATTCAGATGCCCGGCATGGACGGGCTGGAGCTGACGCGCCGCATCCGAGCGGACCCGGCACTTAAGACGATCCGGATCGTGGCGCTGACGGCCTGCGCGATGAACGACGACCAGAGCCGTATCCTCGGAACCGGCTGCGACGGCTACATCGCCAAGCCCGTGAACACGCGGACGCTTGCTGCGGCGCTGCAACCGTATCTGAGCGGCCGGCCGATGAGAGGTCATCGCAAACTCCGCAGTACGGATGATCCGCAAGCGAGGCGAACGATGCTCCGCCGCGGGTGATGAACGAAGCAGTTGCTGTTTGAATCGAGGTGCACATGGTCATGGCCGAAGTGCCCGAAGTCTTTGCTCAATTGATTCCCAAGTTTCTGGACCACAAGCGCCAGGAAATCGAACAGCTATCGGCGGCGGCCGACCGCGCCGATTTTGCCGCCCTTGAGAATGTGGGCCACAACCTGAAGGGGACCGGGCGCGCGCACGGCTTCCCCTACGTCACCGAGCTCGGCAGGCGCATCGAGCATGCCGCCCGAAAATACGACCTGCAGCCGGTGCGAACCTCGATCCGTCGGCTCGAGCGCTATCTGGATGGACTCCGGATCGTATACGTCTCTGATTACTCCGGCTCGCGCGGCCGGCAAACTTGACTCAGGGAGCCCGGCAGCCGCGACTAGCGGCGGAAGATGTCGAAGATGCGGCCGAGCACCGAGCGCCGCTGCTCCGGGTATAGGTACTCGAGATCCTGGTAGTGGTCGCACTCCTGGCGCGGCTGTGTGCCCGCGATGAAAACTTCCGAACTGACCCAGGGACACGCCTCGGTGGCACGCAGGCCGGTGCTGGGGTCGATGTTGACGGTCACGATGCCCTCGGGCCTCTCGAACTCGTGTGGGTCGCGGTAGTGAGGAAGCTGATGCGCCCGCCTCATGAACTCGGTCCAGACCGGCAGCGCGGATTTCGCGCCTTCGAGCCCGAGCTCCCGGCCGTTGTCGTGGCCCACCCAGACGACGCACAGCAGATCGGAAGTAAAGCCCGCGAACCAGCCATCGCGCGAGGTCCCGGTCTTGCCCGCCGCGGGCAGCGTGAAGCCGCGACCGCGTACGCCCGCGCCGGTGCCGCTGCGCAACACCTCCTGCATGAGATTCACCATCAGGTAGGCGACGCGCGGGTCAAGAACCGCATGCTCACGCGCCGGCTGGTTAAAGACGATGCGATTCCTGCGGTCGCGCAAGGAGGCGATCCAGTGGCTTTCGGCCAGCCGGCCCTGGTTCGCGAACATGGTATAGGCCTGCGCGATTTCGAGCGGCCTCACCTCGTAGGCGCCCAGAGCGATGGCGGGCGTCGCCTGGAGATTCGAATTCAAGCCCGCCTCGCGCGCCAGCCGGACCACGGCATCGTAGCCGACCCGCTCCGCGAGTTTGACCGTCGCGACATTAAGCGATTTCGCGAGCGCCTGCCGCAGGGTCACGCTGCCGTAGAAGTGGCCGCCGAAGTTGGCCGGTTCGTAGGTCTGGTTCGCGTAGCGGAAGACCGTCGGAACATCGTCCAGACGGGTTGCGGCGGTCAGCACCTCGTGGCCTCCGGCGACAGCGGTATTGAGCGCGGCCGCATAGACGAACGGCTTGAATGCAGACCCGGGTTGACGTGCGGCCACCGCCCGATTGAGCTGCGACTGAGCGTAGTCGCGGCCGCCGAGGAGCGCGCGCACGGCGCCGGTCCGGGGATCGAGCGCCACCAGCGCGACCTGCGGGGGTGGGGCATGCCGGCGCCGGCGCCGCAGGTTGCGGTCGACTTCACTCATGCCGGCGCGCACCGCGGCGGCGGCTTCGCGCTGCAGGTCCAGATCCAAGGTGGTGTAGACACGGAAGGTATTGCCGCGGAAATCGGCATCCTGCAGGCGCCGCTCCAGGTCGTCATTGGCGAGGTCGACAAAGTACGGCGCGTCAGTGGATTCCAGCTCGGCGGGGCTGAGGCGAACCGGCGCCGCCGATGCAGACGCGAGCTGCTCCGCGCTGAGGTAGCCGTTTGAGCGCATCATCGAGAGCACCAGGTTGCGCCGCTCCCGCACGCGCTCGGGATAGCGGAACGGGTTGTAGTAACCGGGCCGCTGGATCATGGCCACGAGCATGGCCGCCTCGGGGAGCGTGAGCTGTTTGACGTCTTTCGCGAAATAGGAGCGCGCCGCCTGGCCGAAGCCGTGGATACTGAAGCTGCCGCGCCGGCCCAGGTAGACCTCATTTGCATAGAACTCGAGGATCTGCTCTTTGCGGAAGCGGCGCTCGAGCTCGATCGTCAGCAGGAACTCGGCAAACTTGCGCCGCCAGGTTTTGTCCTGCTCGAGCCAGAGACTGCGGGCGAGCTGCATGGTGAGCGTCGAAGCGCCCTGTTGCTTGCGTCCTTCCCGGAGGTCGATGTAGGCGGCTTTCAGGATGCGGAACAGGTCGAACCCGCCATGTTCGAAGAACCGCTTGTCTTCAGTGGCAACCAGCGCCTCGATGAGATACCGGGGCAGCTCGGCGTAGCTGACCGGCCGGCGTTTCTCGCGGTCGGCTTTGACCAGGTTGGTGATCAGCTCGGGCTCGAGCTGGAACTGCGCGCCGCTGCTGCGCGTGGTGCGGGAGTAGATGCGTGCGATGCGGCCGCCGGAGATGTGGATCTCGGCGGTGTGCGGCTGGAAGTACGATTCGCGGCCGGTCGTAATCTCAATACCAGACGGAATTCGACGGTAGGTTCCAATGCGGTTGTGCGGGTCCTCGCGATAGCCCGCGCGCTGCAGATGCGCGATGATGCCGTCCAGTCTTACCGGGTCGCCGGTGCGCAGGATGCGGGGCGCCGCGTAGAGCATGGTGCCGGTCGGAAAGCCGCCTTGCCCGAGCCGCTGCTGGATGACGAGTGCATACCGGATATAGAGGGCCAGGAACAGGACGACCAAAGCGCCGGCGCCGAGTGCCGCCCCTCTCACGAACCGGCCGGGCCAGAGTACCGGGGGGGCTGGTGCGGCGGGCTGCTCTTTTTCCTTGCGTGCGAACCATTTTCGCAGAAGCTGCATGACGGGCGTGGCGCGGTCTCGTTGATGGGACGCACTCAGGAACTAGCCTGTTTCGGATTCCAGGGCCGCTCAGGCGGCGGCGGGGATGCCGCCCAGGGTCTTCGCCTTCTTCACCGCGCGCACAATGGCCGCCGCCACCGCCTCCGCGGCGGCGACGCCGAGGGCGTTCAGGTCGGCTTCCTCGGAGCCGGCCGAGAGCGCGAAGACCACGTCGCCGTCGACCGTGGTATGGACGGGCGAGATGGCGCGCACCATCCCGAGCTGCGCCATGCGGGCGAGCCGGGTGGCGCCCACCTTATCCAGCCGCACGTTGGTCGCGACCGCCACGAGCGTGGTGTTCTCGCCGGAACTCCGGCGCCGGCCGCGCTTCAGAACTTCGCCGGTGTTGGCGAACTGCCTGGCGGATGGGGAAGTGCGGGCGCCCGCCACGATGCTGCCGCTGGCTGGGTCAATGACGTCTCCGAAGGCGTTCACGGCCGCCAGGGCCGACACCTTCACGCCACGCTCGAGCGTCACCGTATAAGTCCCGATGCCGCCTTTCACCGCCTGTCGCAAACCGAAGACCTTGCCGACGGTGGCGCCCGTGCCCGCGCCCACGCTGCCTTCGGCGACCGGTCCGCCGTTGGCCGCCGCGGCCGCGACCTCGCCCATCTCGCGCGTCGGCCGCGCTTTGGCTTTGCCGATCCCGAGATCGAACAGGATCGCGCAGGGCACCAGCGGAACGCGGGCGCCGCCGAAAGGAAACCCAATGCCCTTCTGCTCCAGGAACCGGCGCACGCCGGAGGCGGCTTCGAGCCCAAAGGCGCTGCCGCCGGCGAAGACGAGCGCGTGGATATGCGGGGTGAGATGGAGCGGGTCCAGCAGGTCGAGCTCTTGCGTTCCGGTGGCGAAGCCGCGGACATCGACGCCCGCGACGGCTCCGGCCGCGCAGACAATGGCGGTGCAGCCGGTGATCCCCTCGTAGTCGGATGCGTGCCCGACCTCGATGCCCGGGATATCGGTAAGCCCTTTCATACACGACACCTGCGGCGTTCCGGCGCGGGCGGCCGCCGGAAGCCCCTATGTTAGCATCGGGAACGGAGGCAGGCTGGCCTTGCTCGATCTCCTGAAAACGCCGGTGCTCGCGCTTCAGGACTTCTGCGTTTTATGCGGGCGCGCTCTCCGCAATATCGTTCGCCGCCCTCATTATTTCGACGACATTTTTCTGCAAATGGACATCATCGGTTTCGGCAGCCTGCCGATTGTTATTCTGACCGGGTTCTTCAGCGGAGCGGTCATCGGGCTGCAGATGACGCGCGCGCTGCAGACCTACGGCGCCACCGGCCAGATCGGGCCGATCGTGGCGGTGACGCTGGTGCGCGAGCTGGGGCCCGTGCTGAGCTCGCTATTGATCGCCGGGCGCAACGCGTCGGGGATGGCGAGTGAAATCGGCTCGATGAAGGTGACGGAACAGATCGACGCCATGCGCGCGCTCGGCACCGACCCCATCCAGAAGCTGATCACGCCGCGTGTGATCGCAACCACGGTCACGCTGCCGATGCTCACGATCATCGCCGATTTCGTCGGGCTGGTCGGCGGCTTCATCGTCGCCTACTACCTGCTCAATCTCACGGCGGGCCAGTATTGGACCCCCGCGTACCAGATCCTCGAGTGGAACGACATCGCGCAAGGATTGCTGAAACCGTTCGTCTTCGCCCTGGTCATATCGCTGGTGGGCTGTTTTTATGGCATTCGCACGACCGGCGGCACGCAAGGCGTCGGCCGCGCCACCACGCAGGCGGTCGTGGTCGCTTCGGTGTGGATCTTCATCCTGAACCTGTTCATCACGCGCATTTTCGTGAATGTGTGACCCGGGATGGCGGAACGCGCTAGCGAATCAGTCCTGCGGTTCGAGCAAGTGACCGTCTGCTTTCCCGACGTGGTCGCGCTCAAGGACGTCAGCTTCTCAGTTCCGGCGGGAGAAACGCGGATCGTGTTTGGCGCGGCCGGAAGCGGCAAGTCGGTGATGGTGAAGACGGCTCTCGGCCTGGTGAAGCCCGAGAGCGGGCACGTGTTTCTCTTCCAGCAGGACATTACCGGATTATCGGAACAGGAACTGTTTCCGACTCGCGCCAAGATCGGCGTGCTGTTCCAGGAAGGCGGCCTGTTTGACTCGCTCACAATTCAGGAGAATGTGGAGTACCCGCTGCTGAACCAGATCAAGGCGGCGGCGGCGCACGAGCGCAATGGGAATCTCGAAACCCGCGTGCGTGAGGCGCTGCGTTTTGTGGAGCTCGAGCACACGCTCGAGAAGTTTCCGAGCGAGCTTTCCGGCGGCATGCGCCGGCGCGTGGGCATCGCGCGCGCGATGGTCACCGATCCGCCGCTGATGTTGTACGATTCGCCTTCGGCCGGTCTCGATCCGATCACCGCCAACACGATCATGGCCCTGGCGGTAAAGGCTCGTGATACCCGGAACACCACTTCCGTGATCGTCACGCATCGCTACCAGGACGGGCATCTGATGGCCAATTTTCGTTACAATCCCGAAAGCGGCGCGCTCGAGCCGGCGCGCCGGGGGTCCGGGATTCACGAGCGCACCGTGTTCATGGTATTCGGCGAAGGCTCGCTTGTATTTGAAGGGACACAGGAGGAGTTGGAAGCATCGACCGACGCGTATGTGTCGAAGTTCAAGGGCATAAAGGAATTGCGATAACAGGAACGCTATGCAGAAGCCAGCAGGCAGCAGGCCCGAAGCAACAGCGCGACATTCTCAGCCGCCAGGGGCGAGAGCCGCGGGACTCGCGCGAGGGGGGATATGCCGTCGGCGCAGAAGGTAAGGTGGTCTCAGCTTCGCGTGGGTGTCATGGCCATCGGGGCCATGGTGATCGCCGGCGTCCTCATCTTTCTGATGACCGGTGAGAAGAAACCCTGGACACGCGACGTGGCGCTCTATACCTACATGGACAACTCCGCCGCGCTCGGCCGCGGCGCCCCGGTCCGGCTGAACGGGATTCTCGTCGGCAAGGTTGAAGAAATCATTCTTTCCGGCGAAAAGATTCCGAACCGCATCGTCAAAATCCACATGGAAGTGGAACAGGCCAGGCTCAGGGACATTCCCGTGGATTCGGTGGCCGAGATCAGCGCCGAGAACGTGCTCGGTGCGAAGTTCATCAACATCAGCATGGGCCGGAGCCCCCAGACCGTTCAGCCCGGCGCGGAAGTGCGCAGCAAGGATGTGCAGGAGTTCCAGGAGCTCGTGCAGCAGGGATACACGACGCTCGCGTCGCTGCAGGGAATCCTG
>JACOTZ010000281.1 GCA_016178155.1 Acidobacteriota bacterium | reverse complement strand
TATTGCACGAGCCCTCGTTTTCGATCAGCAGCCGCACCTTCTCTTTGTCCGCGATCTCTGCCATCTCGCCGATGATGTCGGCGGTCCGGCTATGGATTTTCTCCGGCTCCGCAACGCGCAGGAAGGTGAAGATGCGGAGCTTGTCGACGCCGAAAATGTGCGCGGTGCGGATGGCCCGGCGCAGTTCCTCGAGCCGCCGCTCGAAGCGCGCTGCGTCAGCCGCCATGCGCCGGGCGCGCGCCGCGTCGTCCTCGGGACGCCGGCGTACGGGTTCGGTGCCGGGCAGCGTATACTTCAGCATCCCGGTATTGAGGAAGGATACGCGCAGGCCGTTGTCGCGGAACTCGCGGGCGGCCTGCCGGATGAATTCCTCGCTCTGGCGCGCATACTCGCCCTTACCGCCGCCGGGCACGGAGCGCAGCTCGACCCAGCGGAGGCCGTACTGTTTGGCGAACGCGATCGCGTCCGCGGGAGTCTTCGCGATCTCGTCGGTGATGGCGCTGATCCGCGAACGGCCGATCCGGTTTCTGCCCGCGAGAAGCGGCGCAGCACACAGGGCTCCCAGGAACTCACGTCGAAACATAGACAACATTATGGCAGTCCGCGACGCCGGGGAGTCGAGGAGCGGTCGCGGCCGGGGGCGGCCTGCCCGCGACTCAAGCCGGCAGGGCCGCCGGCCTGGCCCGGAGCCGCGGGAACAAATTCCGAGTTTCTTCGTCTGGTTAAAGTGAAGCAGCATCGTGGCACGCCGCGCCAGGCCGCTTGCCGGCGCGCGCGGCTCGCAAGTGTTCGTTGTGAGCCGACCGTACGGGAGCGGTTGTCACCACAGCAGTGTGCTTTCAACCGCTCATGTCCACCTTCAAAGATCTTCGGTTCGCCGCCCGCGGGTTGATGCGCGAGCCGGGCATAGCCGCCGTAGCCGTGCTCACAATCGCCCTGGGAGTGGGCGCAAATACCGCGATCTTTTCCGTCGTCAACGGCGTCCTGCTCCAACCGCTGCCTTTCCCGGATCCGAACCGGCTGGTCACGATCCATGAAGTTGTCACGAGCATAGCGAAAAGCTATCCCACCCTGCCCGTGAACGCGTGGCACTATACCTGGTGGAGGCAGCACGCACACTCGTTCGAGAGTGTCGCAGCCGCCGACCTGGGCAGCACGACGCTCACCGGCGCGGGCGATCCGCAGCAGGTGGATTCGGCCCGGGTCAGCTCAAACCTGTTCGAAACGCTGGGTGTCACGGCTGCCTTGGGCCGCACGTTCAGACCCGGCGAGGGCGAGGCCGGCCGCGACCGGGTCGCGCTCGTCAGTTACTCACTCTGGCAGCGCAGGTTCAGCGGCGATATGCGGTGCGTCGGACGGAGTGTCCAACTCGACAGCCAGCCGTACACGATCATCGGCATTCTTCCCCGGGATTTCCGTTTTCCGTCGCTGCGCCCCGGACAGTTGGGCAGCGCCAGGATCCGTCATGAGCCCGACATGATTCGTCCGCTCGCGTTCAACCAGGACGAATTGAGCGAGCGAATGGGCCGTTTCAACTACATTGCCATCGGGCGGCTCAAGCGCGGGACGTCGCCGGCGCAGGCGGCAGCCGAGTTGAACGTCATCGCGGCGCAACTGGAGACGATGACAAAACAGAAGATCGGACTGCAAGCCGCGGTCAGTCCGCTGCGCGACGCCCTGGTCCGGAAGTCGCGCCGGGCGCTGCTCATGCTTCTGGCCGCGGTCGCCTCGGTGCTGTTCATCGCATGCCTGAATCTCGCCAGCCTGTTTCTGGCCCGAGCGGAACGGCGAAGCGCCGAATGTGCGGTTCGGATTGCGCTGGGTGCGTCGCGTGCACGGCTGACGCGGCAGATGCTCACCGAAACTGTCCTGCTGTCGGTGATCGGCGGGATCGTTGGCGTGGCACTCGCCGCGGCCGGCATGAATCTGCTGCTCCACAACGCGCCACCGGACCTGCCGCGGATCGACGAGGTGCGGCTCGACCGGACGGTGTTTCTTTTCGCGCTGGGGCTGAGTGTGGCGACGGGACTGCTCTTCGGCGCAGGCCCGGTCTGGCGATCGACGCACGTGAATCCGCATGAGCACCTGAAATCGGGCGGCCGCACGACGCTCGGCGGCGGCGCCTCCGGAACGACAATGAGGCATACGCTGATCGCCGCGGAGGCCGGTCTCAGCCTGGTGCTGCTCACGGCCGCGGTCCTGCTCGCGGCGAGTTTCGGCCGGGTGCTGCGCGCGGACCAGGGATTCGAGGCGCCGTCCGTGCTGGCTACCGACATCCAGATTCCCCGGGAACGGTACCGAGCGAAGATCGACCGGGACAAGTTCTACGAACGCGTTCGCGCGAAGCTGACCGCGCAGCCGGGCGTGGTTTCGGCCGGCGTGGTGACCGCTCTGCCGCTAACCGGAGAGACCTGGATCGACAACATCTCGATCCCGGGCGACAACCGTTCGGCGTTCCAGCGCCCAAACGCAAACGTACGGTTCGCGAGCGCCGATTACTTCCGGACGATGGGCATCCCGCTGGTCGCGGGCCGCACATTCAGCGACAGCGACCGCGACCGGAAGGTCGCGATCATTTCGGAAAGAGCAGCCGGGACCCTCTGGCCGGGGCAGAATGCCGTCGGGCGCAATCTCGACCGCGGCGGAGATCCGTTCGAGGTCATCGGAGTCGTCAAGGACGTGAAGGCGGAAGCCGACAAGCCCGCACCCTTGATGATGTATCGTCCCTACTGGGACTGGTCTCCCTTGCGCGTGCGGCTGGTGGCGCGCTCGATCAGCGACCCGCGTGCGATGGCGGGAATGATGCGTGCCGCGGTGCGCTCGGCCGATGCCGATGTACCGGTTCAACAATTTCAGACGATGCAGGAGCTGCTTGACGACTCGGTCGCGCAAAGGCGCTTGCAGACGCTGCTCATCTCGGTGTTTGCAGGCGCGGCGTTGCTGCTGGCGGCATTCGGCATCTACGGGGTGGTTGCGTATTCGGTCGCGCGGCGCAGGAATGAGATGGGTCTGCGCATGGCGCTCGGAGCCACGGCGGGGGATGTGTACTCGCTGGTGGTCCGGCACAACATGCGCCCGGTGATCGCGGGGCTTCTGCTTGGTGTACCCGCCGCGATGGCAGCCGGCCGCGCGCTGAGGAGCCTCCTGTACGAGGTCCGCCCGGACAATCCCGCCATCGTCGCGTCCATGGCGGCGCTGCTGGCGACCGTCGCGCTGCTCGCGTGTCTCATCCCGGCGAGACGTGCAACGAAGGTCGCGCCGCTTGAGACGCTGCGCGCCGAGTAAGTGCGGAGGGAAGAGAGAAGGCGCGTGTGAGTCGGGGTGCGCGCGGAATTGATGAGGGCAGTTGTTTTTTGCGCCTTGTGCAGGAAACGCAGCGACGGCTGGATTTCATGCAGGGATAGCTTCGACGTGCCTTGTGCAGGAAACGCAGCGACGGCTGGATTTCATGCAGGGATAGCTTCGACGTTAGCCACGGACGGGGCGCGTTGGCAGGCTGAGCCGGTCACGCTCGCGGGCGAAGACCCGGCTGACAGAGACGCCCTATTCTCCGGAGAGGCGCACGATGAGATGGCTCATGCGGTCGATTTCAGCGCGATAGTGAGGCACATCGTCGAGAATGATGCGGACATCGAAATCAGACTCGCTGTCCTGCTTGCCGCGGGCATAGGAGCCATACAGGTAGAGGCCACGGAGGCGGTCTCCATGGATTTGCTGGAGGCCGGCCTTGAGGTTGGCGAGGAGTTAAGCGGGCGCGGCGTGCACCAGGGGACTCTCATTCCGGTCCATCGCGAATTGAGGGCGCGAAGAGCGCGCTCAGGCGGCGACTTCGACGTAGTCGACGGAGGAGGTTGGCTCGGGGATGGGCAGACCCTGGCGGCGAAGGCCGTCGAGGTGGAACTGGACGGCTTCGGCGATGAGGCGACGGACTTCTTCTTCGGTGTCGGCGGCGGCGATGCAGCCGGGGAGGTCAGGGGAGTAAGCGCCGAAGCTTGTGGGGGCGCGTTCGATGATAATGGCGTAGCGCTTCAAGTGAGGTTTGGTCCTGCTTTCTGGAGTATAGCGTTCGGTGTGCCGACTGGCACGTCAGTCCCGTCTTTGGCGGCTATGGTAATGACGAACGGGTTCTTCGGGTGAACGAACTGCCGGTGACTGTCCTTCTGACGGTCGAGGCGCCAACCGTTGTGGCCGAGCAAGCGGATGGGGTCGCGGGTTTTTTATTAGGGCACGTTGAGCCGCGTCGGCGGAGCCGCCGCGGCAGTTCGGTTCCGGTGGAGAATATCCAGCGACAAAATAAGCTGCGAAGCAGGCCTAGCCGGAACCGAAGATTTCGGCACCGTAGTGAAGCACGTCGTCGAGAACGATGAGGATATCGAAATCAGGCTCGCTCTCCTGCTCGCCGTGGGCGGTCTCCATCAGATTTGCCGGAGGCCGGTCTTGAGTTGGGCAAGGCAGTTCCGCGGGCGCGGCGCGAAGCGGTCTTCAGTTCCTGGATTCAGCCGGGGTGACTTCGGTTGGTGGGGCCCTTACCGACGGGTGCTGGAGTGCATTTGACAGGAGTAATCCGCAAACGATGGAGGTACGCGCGCGGAGCGGCCGGCAGTAGAATAGATTCATGGAACGGGATGCGGCCCAGGTGCTC
>JACOTZ010000280.1 GCA_016178155.1 Acidobacteriota bacterium | reverse complement strand
GGAAAGATAAATACCGCGGCGGGCGTCGATCTGCCGTAACATTTTGGCCAGTCCGCTTTCGCTATAGCGAAGCTTGGAGGTGTTACGGGTGACTACGATGCCGCTGCGGGTCTGGTACTTCAACTCGCGCATGGGAAGACTCGGTGATGGGGCGTTGCTTCAAGATAGCATGGAGGTTATGGACCGCAGACAGTTTCTCGGAACGGGCGCAGGAGCCGCATTGGCCGCCCAAGCGCAGGCGCAGGCGAGGTTTACGAGTTCGGTGATGCTGTGGACGCTGAACGGCACGTTCGAGCAGCGCATGGAGACCGCGGCGCAGTCGGGCATGCAATCGGTCGAGCTGGTAGGTGAGCACGCGGGCTGGACGGACGCGGAGATCACGGCGAAAAAGAAGCTCGCGCGCTCGCTCAAGCTCGGGATTGATACGCTGATCGCCACGCCGAACTGGGCGCAGCGGCCGGTATCCATGGTAGACCCGGCGCAGCGCGACAATTTCTTGAACGACGTCCGGCAGGCCATCGTCTACGCGCAGAAGCTCGAAGTGCCGCGGATCATCCTGATGAGCGGCAACGAGATTCCGGAGCGCAGCCGCGAAGCCCAGTACGCGAGCCTGGTGGAAGGCTGCCGGCGCGCGGGCGAGCTGGCGGCCAAGGCCGGCCTGAAGCTGATTTTCGAGCCGCTCAACTCGAAGGTGAACCACAAGGGCTACTTCCTGACAACGTGCGTCGAAGGTCTGCGGCTGATCAAGGACGTCGACCATCCGCACGTGCGCCTGCTGTTCGACATCTACCACGAGCAGGTGCAGGTCGGGAACGTGATCCGGACGCTCACGGAAGCGGCGCCGTACGTCGAGGTGTTCCACATCGCCGACAATCCGGGCCGCAACGATCCGGGCACGGGCGAGATGAATTACCCGAACATCTACAAGGCCATCCGCAAGACGGGCTACAGCGGCTATATCTGCATGGAGTACCGGCCGCTGGCGGATCCGGTGACGAGCCTCAGCAAAGCGCTCGGGGAAGTGAAGGCGGCGATGGCGTAGCGGTCCGGGGGCCGGTTCTTACTGCAGAACCTGTATCCGCAGATCTTTGAATTCCACCTGCGTCGGAGGGCCGCCGTGGACCTGGAGAGCAATGAAGCCGGCGGGCTCGATATTGGGATCGGGCTCCCGGTAGTCGACGGTGCGGACGCCGTTGAGCTCGAGCGTGATGTGGCGGCCACGGGCGGTGATGACGTACTCGTTCCAGCCCTCCTTGTCGAGGTGGGCGAGTTGCGCGGCGGTGGGTCCGGCGAGCACTTTCTTGCGGCGCGATTCGTCGTAGAGCGCTCCCCAGTACTGCTGGCCGATATCGGCCTGATAGCCGGAGACCTCGTGCGAGTTTTCCACGGGCTTGCTGCGGAACTGGATGCCGCTGTTGCCGACGCCCGCTTTGAGCCGGAACCGCAGCTTCAGGACGAAGTCGGAGTAGTGCTTCTTGGTCCGCAGGAAGTCGTTATAGCGGAGGCCGTTCGGCGTCGAGCCGATGATGATCCCGTTCTCGACCCGCCACACCCCGAGTGTGTCGACGACGAAGTCGTCGAGATTCCGCCCATTGAAAAGGGGCTGGAAGCGCTCCTCTGCACAGGCGAGAGCGCAGAGCAGGAGAAGCGCGGCTATGCGGCGGACCGGCCGCGAATGCGCGCGTAAGAAACCAAGGCTGCGGTTGCCGCGATTCAGAGCGGCCGCAGGCATGGCGGGAGTAGCGAGGCGCATCGAGGTCATGATAGCGCCTCGCGTGCCGAGACTTCAGGCCCGGGCCTCCACGGGGGCGCGCGCCTCTCCCTCCTGGTAGAAGCGGCTGCCCACGAGCGCAGCCACAAGCACCTCTCCGAGGCCCCAGGCGAGTCCGATAAAGATAAGACGGGACGGAAAGATGTCCATCACGAGCGGGCCGACCATCGCCATGGCATACCCGATGAACCAGAACGCGGCGCCGGCGCACAGCGCCGTCCTGGGTCCGGCGCCGTAGCGCGGCCGGATGGCCGCGTACAGCCAAAGCAGCGTAATGCCACCCACGAAACCCCAGATGTTGAACACCACGATCTGGCCGGGCGTGATCTCTCCCGGCCTGTTAAGCGCCGTCATCGCCTGACGCCAGTCGTCGGCGAGGACCACGGCGTTCAAAATAAACTCGCCGATGTTGATAATGAGTCCCGCAAGCAAGCCGCAAAGGAGCACACGGGACCAATTGATGTTGCCCATTCAACCCTCCTTGGCCGCGGTAAACAGCGCAGCGGCCCAATCTTTTCGAGTGGGTTGATTCTACTCCCTACGGGCGTGCGATTCAAGCCGACGCCCGCCGGGGACAGCCGGGACCATGTCGTCTGAACCCGGGCACTTACGACGCGCCCCGCAGGCGATGCGGATCGCACGACGGCGGCAGATGGCGGGCCGCGGCTGTTCGGGCCGAAACTTGCTTTCGCCGGGCCAGGGGGCGCGGGAGATCGCGTCCCCGGGGCGACTCTGCCCTACTCGGACCGTGTACTGACCTTGTCCGCAGTGGGGAAATCCTTCGGGACCGGGATTGTCACTTTGCCGGTCGCGGCCCATTGGGCGCCGCGCTGCAGGGTCGTGATGAAGCCGACGCAGCGCATGGCTTCGACATCGTGGCCGAGCGTTGTGTGAAACACGCGGCCTTTGCCGTAAGACACGGTGAACAACATCGGCTCGTGCTCGCCGGTACCCCGGTTATTCGGGTCGGAATGCGCGGTGGCGAGCAGCGTCATGTTCTGCGCCGGCCCGCAGAGGCGATCGTACAGCTCGTCTTTTTCGTGCATCCAGACCTGCGGGAGCCCCTTGCTGATCGGGTGCGAGGGGTTGCGCATGGTGACCTGGAACGGCAGGCGCGCGCCGTGGTTGCCGCAGCGCCCCGGGTCCGCCACGGTCACGAGCTTGCCGTCGCGGAAGCGCGCGTAGGGGCCGTCTTTCCCGGTCGTGCGGGCTTCCCACCCGCCGAGCGCGGTCATGCGGTTGTACTCCTTCCAGTTGGGAAAGGAATTATCGGCCGCGTGGTAGGAGACGACGCCGCCGCCTTCCCTGACGTACTTTTCAAACGCCGCCATGGTTGCGGGCGGCCAGTCCTGGCCGTTGTAGTTGAGCAGCACGACCTTATAATTGCGGAACTCCGGCTGGAAGCCGCTGATATCGCTGTTCTTCGGCGGAGCAGTGGCCACGTCGACCTGGAACTTGCCGGTGCTCTCGAGGAGGCGCTTCAGCACCGGCGTGGTCTCCTGCCAGCGATGGTTGTTCTGGCCGTCGATAATCAGCACTTTGATCGGCGCCGCCGGCAAGGCGCAGGCAGCGAGGACAGCCAGCGGAAGGGCGCGCATCAGCGATGTCATGCCCAACATTCTGCCATGCGCCGAGAATCGCGTGAATGAACGCTTCCGAGCCGCGCGGATTCCGCTCCTTCCGTCACCGGAGAGAGCCGCTCTCACGTCTAAGCCGGATACCACACTGGCGGGCGGGCGCTCCGCGACCGGGGTCCGGCCAAATTCGGCTCAAAGATCGGTCAGGTGCTCGAGCTTGCCGTTGCTGTCGCCGAGGGTTTCCGCGGGAACGCCCACGCGGTCGAGCAGGGCGAGGAACAGGTTGGCCATCGGCGTCTCGCCCGGATATTTCACGTGACGGCCGGTCTTCAGCGTGCCGTTGGCGCGGCCGATCATAGCGACCGGCAGCTCATGGTGCCAATGGCGGTTGCCATCGCTCAAGCCGCTGCCGTAGACCACCGTCGAGTGGTCGAGCAGTGTACCGTCGCCGTCGGGCGTCGATTTGAGCCGACGCACCCAGTTGGCGAACTGCTCGACATGGTACCGGTTGATGCGTGAAACCTTGGCGAGCATCTCTTCATTGCCGCGGTGATGCGTCAGCGGATGATGCGCATCGGAGATGCCGATCTCGCGGTAGGTGCGGGTGCTGCCCTCGCGTCCGATCATGAAGGTCGCGATGCGGGTGGAATCGGTCTGAAAGGCCACGGTCATCAGGTCAAACATGAGCTGCACGTGCTCGGCGAATTCCACCGGGATTCCCTGCGGTGCCGTGACGCCGGCCGGGAGCTGAACGGCGTTCTTCTCGGCAGCCTCAATGCGACGCTCGATATCACGGACGGCATACAGGTACTCGTCGAGCTTACGGCGGTCGGTGGGGCCGAGATCTCCGCGCAGCCGGCCGGCGTCTTCCCGGACGAAATCGAGGATGCTTTTCTTGTATTTCTCGCGGCGGGCGCGGGCGGCGGGGTCCTCGCCCGGCTCCAGGCCTCCGAACATGCGCTCGAAGACCATGCGTGGATTGATCTCGGGCGGCATGGGCGTGGTCGCGCTGCGCCAGGAAATGCTGTTTGAATAGGCGCAGCTATACCCGGAGTCGCAGTTACCGACCTGGCGCCCGTCCTCGCAACCGAGTTCGAGCGATGGGAAACGGGTCAGGTGACCGACCCGCTGGGCCGCGATCTGGTCCACCGACGGGCCGTTCTTGATATCGGCGCCCGACGTCTTCTTCGGGTGGACGCCGGTAAGAAAGCTGGCGGCGGCGCGCGCGTGGTCGCCCGGACCGTCGCCGAGGGCGCGGCCGTTGTTGTGCGTGAGACCGCTGAGGACCATCATGTCCTCGCGAAATTCCTTGAGCGGCTCCAGGATCCGCGGGAAGTCGAACGCGGCGCCGACTTCGCGGGGCGTCCAGTTCGGCATGTCGATGCCGTTGGGGACGTATACAAACGCTATGCGCAGCGGCGCCTTGCGGAGCGCGGGCGCGGCAAAAGCGGGGAACATCGCATCGAGAGCCGGCAGGGCGATGGCGGTTCCCATGCCCCTGAGAACCGTGCGCCTGGAAAGGCGCTTGCGCGTAATCATGAAGTCTTCCCTCCGTCGCCCCTTCGCATCTGGAAGGGCACGCTGTTGACGATCTCCAGCACCAGCTTCGAGAACCGGTACCGCCCCGCGGCCAGTCGTCTAACTATCGAGTTTACAGCGGGTTTGTCGTACCGTTCAAGACCCCTTCCGAGGGCGTAAGTGAGCATTTTTTCGGTAAGGCAGCGAGCGAATTCGTTCGCGTCCGAGCGCAGGATGCGCTTCAGCTCCACCGGGGCGCTAAAGGATTTCCCGTTCGGCAGCGTGCCCGTGGCGTCGATCGGGAAGTTGCCATCCCGGGTGCGCCAGGCTCCTATCGCATCGTAGTTCTCCAACCCGAAGCCCAACGGATCCATGCGCGCGTGGCAGGAGGCGCAGACGGCATTGCTGCGGTGCTGTTCGAGCTGCTGGCGCAGGCTGCCCTTCGAGCCGACGGCGGACTCGTCGAGGTTGGGAGCGTTCGGCGGTGGCGGCGGCGGCGGCGAGGCCAGGAAGTTCTCGAGGATCCACTTGCCGCGGATCACGGGCGACGTGCGGGCCGGATAAGAAGAGACCGTGAGCACGCTCGCCTGCGTGAGCACACCGCTGCGCTCGACACCATCCAGCGCGACGCGGCGGAACTCGCTGCCCGTAACGCCCGGGATCCCGTAGTGCCTGGCCAGGCGCTCGTTGAGGAACGTGAATTTGCCGTCGATGAATTCGAGGATGCTGCGGTCCTCTTTGGCGATGGCCTCGAAGAACATCCTGGTCTCGGCCGTCATGGCGTCACGCAGTTCCTGGTCGAACTGCGGAAAGCGGTCGGGGTCCGGCTTCACGAAGTTGAGATTGCGGGTCTCCAGCCACTGTCCGGCGAAATTCTCGGCGAGCGCGCGGGACTTCGGGTCCGCGAGCATGCGCCTGACCTGCGCCGCGAGCACCGCCGGTTTGCGAAGCTGGCCGCTGCCGGCGAGCCGGAACAGCTCGTCGTCGGGCATGCTGCTCCACAAAAAGTAGGAAAGACGGGTGGCGATCTCGTAGTCATTGAGACGGCGGGTCTCGCGCGGGTTGGCCGGATCGGGATCGCGCTCGATGCGGAACAGGAAATGCGGCGACACCAGCACGGCCTGGAGAGCGACCCGGATGCCCTGCTCGAACGAATCGCCCTCGTGTTGGGCGAGACGTACAAAACGAGAGAGGCTGTCGATCTCGGCCGGCGCGACCGGGCGGCGCCAGGCGCGCCGCGCGAGGCGGCTGAGGATCCTACGCGCGCAGTCGCCGGTCTTTTCGGCGCAAACGAAGAGGCTCCGGTGCGCATCCGTCGGCGGCAGGGGCCGCTGGTTGTAAGGCCCGCGGATTTCGATATAGTCGATCGCAAGATAGCGGCTGCGCGGAGCGAGCGGCTCGTAGCCGGAGCTCTTGAACGTATCGCCGATGGGCACGACGGCGACCTCCTGTTCACCGCGCTCGATCGGGACGGTGAACTCGAAGGTACGCTTCATGTTTCGCCCGGGGTGGATCGTGAAGGCCGCGACTTGCTTGCCCGCAACCTCGATCGAAAGCGTCGAGGGAGCCGCGGTATCCGGGCGAATTCCCCCTAGGCCGGCGACAATCTGGTAATCGGCCGCCGCCGGGAACTTGTGTTTCGCCCGCAGCGGTAAGAGCGTGCCCAACGGATTGTCTTCGGGGCGCAGCAGCTCGGCCTTGTAGCGCTCGCGGACGGCCTTGACGGGTGTGTTGACCACGACCGCCTCGCGGGCGATCTTCTCGGCAGCGGCGAGATACTTCTCCATCAGGACGGGCGAGAGCGAGAGCACGTCGCCGATGTTGTCGAAGCCGTAACCGGAGTCGTCGGCCGGGAAGTCGTCGGCTGGGCGGAAGTCGATGCCGAGCAGGTCGCGCACGGTGTTGTTGTATTCGTAGCGGTTCAGGCGGCGGGCGGTCACGCGGCCGGGATCCGGCCTGGTGCTGCGGTCGATGCGCTCGAACTCGCGATCGAGCCAGGCGGTGACGGCCTGGACTGTGGCAGGCTTGGGGCGAGAAATGCCCTTGGGAGGCATTTCGCCGGTCCGGATCTTGTGCAGAACCCGCTCCCAGGTTTCGCGATCTTTATCGAAAGCGGGCGCGGCGGCACGGGACTTCAGGTCGAGCTCCCCGGACTTGAGCTTCTCGTTGTGGCACGCGAAGCACGTCGTTGCGAGGAATGGCTGGACGGTCTTGTCGAAGGTGGCCGCGGGGGCGCGACGAGCCGGGACAGCCCGGGGCTTTGCAGGAGTTCCGGAGGTACTGGCGCGGCGCGGACCAGTCGCGGCCAAGCCACAGAGTCCGATCAATGCAGCAAACGCCAGGAAAAGGTTGCGGCGCATTAAAGGCGAGTTGAATTTCTATTGTAAGGCATGGTCCGGCAAGGTGAATCGACATGGTCCCGCAAATACGGTCGCGTATTCTCCACCCGCGTGGCCTCCGCTCTGACGGTAGCGGCTCGGTCTGGAGCCTTGTTCGGAACTCAACAAGATTCCGCCCAGTACCAAGCCGCATCAGCCGCGCGCTGGCGGGGGAGTACCGGGCCTGCGCTCTCGGGTACAGAAACACAAGCGCGGAAAATTCAAATCACCCGCAGGATAGCGGGCCGACGTGCACCGAGCGCGTTCATCATCCTTAGTACCTTCCCACATTTGCATGCACACCGCACGTCCAGCCGGGTTCGCGTGAACGGTGTGCGCAGACACCCTAGTCCAAGCCTAAGAGACCTTAGATTTCTGGAACTAGTCGGTTGATAGTACTACAAATCTTTTTCTGGTGACAAAACATCGCGAACTGTACTAGTATTAATTATCCCGTTCGACGGCCACTTTGGCCGCGTTCTTGACTCTACAGAAGTCACTCTCCCTCGCCGGGACGATCCCGTCGTCCCGGCGAGTCCCCCCAAAGGCGGGACCAACTTCCTCCGTTGAATCATACACCCCACACAAGTGGTGTTGGCTCGGCGACTGTCGGGCAGGGAGCGCGCCAGGAGACCTGGCCCCCCCGCGATTTCAGGATCGCCAACAGACGCGTGGGTCCCCCAGCTTGATCTGAATCCGTCGGCGCGGTTTCGAGTGTGCTGGCCAAAGGCTAAGCGGGGTGGGGACCAGTTCGGCGGCTTGCTCCTCCAAGGGCATCTCGTCCAAGCCGACCGAGAGCACCAGGACGCGCTGTCCTTCGGCGAGGTTCTGGAGCAGCATCGACTGGTTGTTGCGGAACCGGACCGCGTCGCGGTAGCGGTTCGCATCGGCGTGCAACTGGGTGAAGACAACTTCTTCCATTGCGCCGACACCCAGGCTGCGCTGCAGCCGCATCGGGATATCGAACAACTGCAGGCGCGCGCCCGGCGGAACGCAGACTGCGGGCGGCGCATTGCCGGGGTGCGGATGAAAACCAGTAGAGAATGAGCTGCTCGCCATCGCGCGCAAGGCGGGTCCGGTTCGCAGCCAATGAATAGTCGCACATAGAGCGGCGTCCTTCCGTTCCTTGGACTTGCGCGGATATGGCTGCGAGTATATGTAACCGTTCACAGCGGCTAACCGTGGCGCGGCCGAGCTCTTCTGCTGGTTCAGGATTTTAGGATCTGTGGCACGGCCTCGCCGTAGACATCGGTCAGCCGCATGTGGCGGCCATTGGCGAAGAATGTCAGCTTGGTGTGATCCATGCCGAGCAGGTGCAGGATGGTCGCGTGGAGGTCATGAATCGAGATCGGCTGCTGTTCGGCCTTATAGCCGAACTCGTCGCTCGCGCCGATGACCTGCCCTCCGCGAATGCGAGCGCCGGTCATCCACACGGTCATGGCGCCGGGATTGTGGTCGCGGCCGACGCCGCGCTGGGAGATGGGCATGCGGCCGAATTCGCCCTGCCAGATTACGAGGGTGGAGTCGAGCAGCCCGCGCGCTTTCAGGTCCGTGAGCAGGCCGGCGATCGGGCGATCGGTGGCGCCAGCATGGCGCGTGTGGTTCGACCGCACGTCCTCGTGCGCATCCCAGGTATCCACGTTCTGCACGCCGAGTCCGCCGTGGTAGAGCTGCACGAAGCGCACGCCGCGCTCGACCAGACGGCGCGCCATCAGGCACTGCCGCCCGAACGGCTCC
>JACOTZ010000279.1 GCA_016178155.1 Acidobacteriota bacterium | reverse complement strand
GATGGGGCTGGCGAACACGAGGACGGCGCCGATTACTCCGGGCACGGTGAAGTCGAAGCGGCGGGCATAGGCGAGCATCGCAAGCGGGAGGACAAGCAGAAACGCGAGGTGAATGAGGGCGGCGGCGGAGTGGCGTCCGAAGGCCCAGGCGGCCAGGAAAAGCATCTCCATGCCCTGCGACAGGCTCGCGTACATGTTGGTGGTGATCGGGACGAAGCCGTGCTCGCGGTAATAACGGCCGACGAAGCCGAGGTGGTAGGTCATGCCGTCGGGGCTATGCTCGGGCGCGAGGGCGTAGCTGAGGTAGAAGAGACCAAATCCGGCATAGGCGAGCAGGAAGAGCGCGCGCCAGCGGCGGGGGAACGGCGGCAGGTCCGGCCCGGCGACGCGCCACCGCCTCGCGGCCGCGAGGATCGCGAGAGCGCCGAGGGCCAGGAACACGCCTTTGCGCGCAAGGTGCAGGGTGCAGAGAAGAAAAACGACCAGGCTGAGCAGGGCGGAGCCGCAGAGAAGGCTGAAGATGCGTTCCTCGACGGCGTGCAGTTTCAAATCGAGATTGGAGAGCAGGAGCCGGCCGAGCGCGTAGGCGGTGGCGAGCGTCCAGATGGCGCCGAAGAGGATGTAGACGACCTGGGGCATCTAGTGCCGGGACTCCGTGCGGGGACGTTGTTCGTGGCGGTTGCTGAGGCGCGCGGGCTGGAAATGCGGATTGTGATGCGGCACGTGTGGCGGAGGCCGCTTGCTGACGCGCGCGGCTCGGCTGACGCATGCGGCTCGGCTGACGCATGCGGCTCGGCTGACGCGCGCGGCTCGGCTGACGCGGGCGGCCCGGCTGACGCGCGCGGCCCGGAAACTCGGATGGTGAGCCGGGAGGGTGAGGGAGCGGTTGTCAGAAATGAGTCGGAACACCACGCTAGCGCCTGAAGCCCGCCCGGGAAAGGATGAAGGCGAACTGCGCTCCGTCGGACGGTGAGGTCCAGAACCTGTCGGCGGTCATGGAGGCGATGTTGGCTTCCATGGGCCGGATCCAGGCGGCGGGCACGGGCTTCTCGACGTGTTTGTCGCCGTGCTGGTCGAAGCGCAGCGTTTCGAACGGATGGCCGTTGATCGTGATGGTGATGGTGACGGGGCCGGTCTCCTTGAAAGTGATTTCGGGGACGGTGAGGTCGGCGATGAAGCGCCAGCCTTCGCGCTGCGGGAGGCGGAAGGCGAGCGCGGAGCGCGGCGCGACCCAGCGCCATGCGTCGCCGGAGGTGTCGCGGTTGATCCCGCCGAGGAAGTAGACAGGCGCTTCGGGATCCGACATTTCGATGAAGCTTTTGGTTCCCGAGGGCTCGTCGACGAGCACGGGCTGGCGCTGCATGGGCATGGCGTACCAGTCGGGAATGGATTTGCAGGAAGCGGACGCGAGCAAGGCGGCGATCAGGGCCAGGCGGAGAGGAGCGGCGCGGTGCGGGCTAGACGGCATCGGAGACGCTGGTGAAATGGAAATCGGTAGCGAGGATGGGCGGTGCGATCAGCCCACTGCCCTCGCCTCCGACCGTGCGCACCGCCTGACCGACGGCTGCCGCGTTCTGCAGCAGCCGGAAGGGGCTCTCGTTGAAACGGAAGTTCATCACCGGGCCGGAGATCTTACCCTTCTCGATGAGGAACAGGCCGTCGCGGGTGAGGCCGGTCGCCTGCGCGGTCTGCGGGTTGACGGTGCGGATGTACCAGAAACGGGTGACGAGCAGGCCGCGATCGACCTGGCGGATGAGGTCGTCGAGCGTGGCTGAGCTGCCTTCGAGGATGAGCCTGTCGGGGGAGGGCGTGGGCTCTTTGCCGGTTTTCGCGGCCCAGTAGCGCGTATAGGAGAGGTTACGGACGACGCCTTTCTCGATCCAGGTGATGGGTCGCGCGGGCAGGCCGCCGGGGCCCCAGCGGCCGGTGGGGTAGCGGCGATCGAACGGGTCGGTGCGCAGGGTGATGAACTCAGGGAAGAGCTTCTCGCCGGCGCGAGCGCCGCCGCCGGGCTTGCTCAGAAAGGAGCGGCCCTCCTCGACGCCGCGCGCGGTGAAGCCGGGGGCGATCTGCGGCAGGAGGCCGGCCACGGCGGCGGGCTCGAGGATGACGGTGTAGCTGCCGGGCTCGAGCCGCACGGGGTTCTTCCAGGCGAGACACTTGCGGATGGCGATGCCGGCCAGCTCGCCGCCCTTGATCTCGCCGATCCGGACCGAGGGCCGCCCGCTCCAGCCGGAGCTGGAGCCGTCGGGCATGCGGATGGTCGTGGTGAGCCGCGCATCGGTGGATGGCGCGAAGCCGAAGTTGCCGCGCTTGTTGGCGATGGCGGAGGCGGCAGCGGTGCGCGTGAAGAAGCCGGCGGAGACGAGCTTCTTCGCGGCCGCGCCTTCGACAATGGGCCTGATTTGCGCGATCAGCAGCGGCGAGCGCGCGGCGGCCGTCTGCTTGTCCCAATTATCGTGCTCGGGGTACTTCTGCGGGCCGAGCGGCTCGACGTACTCCTGGTTGACCGGCGAGAGCGCGGCGAGCTCTTCGGCGCGGGCGGCGGCCGCTTTGAGCGAGGCTTCTTCGAAATTGCCGGTCTCGGCCGTTCCGGTCCTGCCCTCGCGCGTGGCGGCGACGCTCACCGAGCGGGTCAGGGCGAAGCCGGAGGTGGTGACGCCGTTGCCGGCAAAGCGAACGTAGGCGGTCTCGCGTTCCGCGATGGAGATCGACACGTCGGGGCAGTTCGAGTAAGAGAGAATTTTGCGCGTAATCTCCCGGGCCTGTTGTTCAGTCAGCATACGTTATTCGAGCAGGGCGAGCCCGGCGGGGCTCCGCATACCGCTTGTTGACGCGCGCGGCCCGGAAGGGTCCATTGTTGGCCGGAAGTGCCGGGTTAAATTCATGGATGCAGGTGTCCCGGCACGTTAGTCCGTCTGAATCACGTTGATGGCACGGAACCGCGCAGGTGAACAGCCGTGGCTCACAGAGTTGATCTGCGACGGCTCGCCTTTGCCGTCGCGGCCGGAGCCGTAGAGCTGCCAGTAGCTCGGGCCGGCGATGCGGTCACAGGCCTGCCAGAAGTCGGGCGTACGCGACTGGTAGGCCACGCGCGAGATCATGCCGCGCTTGCGGCCGCCCTTGATTTCCCAGAACGCATCGCCGCCGAACTGGAAGTTATAGCGCTGCTGGTCGATGGAATAGCTGCCGCGGCCCTCGATGAGAACGCCGTCTTCGACACCGGAGACGAGGTCGTTGAGGGTGACGTCGCGGGGACCGGGCGCGAGCGAGACGTTCGGCATGCGCTGGAACGGCACGTTAGCCCAGCTCTGGGCATAGGAGCAGCCGCGCGATTCCTTTTCGCCGACCAGGTGGGCCTGCTCGCGCGTCGTCTGATAGTGCTTGAAAATGCCTTTCTCGACGATGGGAAAGCGCGTGGTAGGGACGCCGTCATCGTCGTATTTGACGGTGGAGAGGCCGCGGTTGGTCGTGCGGTCGCCGTAGACATTGACGATGGCGCTGCCGACGCGGAAGCTGCCCATCTTGTCCGGGGTGAGGAAGCTGGTGCCGGCGTAGTTCGCTTCATAGCCGAGCGCGCGGTCGAGCTCGGTGGAGTGGCCGAGGCTTTCGTGAATCGTGAGGAAGAGATGGCTGGGCAGGAGAACCAGGTCTTTCCGGCCGGGCTTGACGGGCGGCGCCTGCAGGTGCTCGATCACCTCTTCCCGAATGCGCAGCGCGTGCTCGTTCAGATTCATTTCCGGGACGAACTCGTATCCGACGGAAAGCGGCATGGGGGCGTGCCTGCGGCTGCGGGAGAGGCCCAGGGAGCGGTCGACGGCTAAGGCGCTGATGGAGGCGAAGGTCTGGACCACGAACTGCTGAATGGACGACCCTTCGCTCGAGGCGAAGTACTTATCCTCGGAATGGAAGTCGAGCGATCCGGAGGCGGAGAATACGCCCTTGCCGGACCTGATGCGGGCGGCGAGCCGGCGGAGCAGCTCGAGCTTTTCCTGCATGGGGACGGCGAACGGGTCGCGCTCGAAAGGCGTGCTCCAGCGGTCGCGGTGAGCTTTTGCGGGCGCGAGGACAACGGGGCGGGCCTTGAGCGCGGCGTTGGCCGTGGCGACGGTGACCGCCTCGGCCGTGATGCGCCGGATCTCCTCCGGTGTGACTACGGGCGAGGCGGCAAAGCCCCAGGCGCCGTCCACGATGACGCGGACGCCAAAGCCGAAGCTCTCGTCATCCGCGATGGAGGGGACTTCCAGGTTCCTGCCGGTGCCGCGCTCGGGGCTGATACGGATAGCGGCGCCTTGATCGCGATAGCGGTTGATACGGATGTCGCAGTAGGTCGCCTCGAGCTTTTGCGCATGCTGAAGGGCGACGCCGGCGAGGCGCTCGAGCGCGGGCTCCGGCGCGCTGCCGGACTTGGGCGCGCCGAACAACTCGGCGGCGAAGGCGGCGGAGCTGCCGAGGAAGTTACGCCGGGTGATCATGCGTTCTTGTCCTTTGCATAGCACACCGGGTCGATGGGGCACTCAGGGCAGCGAGGCTGACGCGCGACGCAGATGTTGCGGCCGAAATGGATCACCTGGTGGGAGAAGAGGATCCAGCGGTCTTTGGGGACCTGCTTCATGAGATCCTGCTCGATCTTCGCGGGATCGCCATTGCGGGTGAGGTCGAGACGGGCGGCGATGCGCTGGACGTGGGTGTCGACGACAATCCCGGAGGCGATGCCGTAGGCGGTGCCGAGGACGACATTGGCGGTCTTGCGGGCGGCGCCGGGAACAGTGAGCAGCTCCTCCATGGTTTTCGGCACCTTGCCGCGGTAGTCGGAGTTGATCTTTTTGGCGGCGCCGATGAGCGCCTTCGCCTTGTTGTTGAAGAAGCCGGTGGAGCGGATGTCAGCGGCAAGCTCGGCCTGGGCGGAGTGCGCGAAGTCCTCGATAGTGGGGTACTTGCGGAACAGGCCGGGCGTCACCTCGTTGACGCGCCTGTCGGTGCACTGGGCGGAGAGGATGGTGGCCACCAGAAGCTCCCACGGGTTGCGGTGCTGGAGCGCGCAGGTGGCCTTGGGGTACAGGTTGTCGAGCTGCCTGAAGATGAAGTCGAGCCGCTTCCTGCGGTCGGCGGCGGCTTTCGGACGCGGCACGCGCGATCGCGGGAGAGGCGGGTTCATGGCGCTGCGACGAAGTTACATCGTAGCATTGCGGCTGCCTGTGGCCGGTCCCGGCGGTGCCGCTGCATCGCGCGCGTGCGCGCGAGGGCTCCGATCGGACGATATGCCCGGCCTGTTGCGATCGGCCCGCTGCGGGCATGCTCCGGGAATCCCACGTTATACTTCGAGGCGGAGCCGTGGCGGAGTTGACGATCCGTGAGATCATCCGCGAGAAGCGTGAGGCGATCATCCGTGTCGCCGAGAAGCACGGTGCCACTCAGGAGCGGTTGATCGGGTCGGTCGCCCGTGGCGAAGCCCGCCCTGACAGCGGTGTCGACTTGCTGGTGACGTGGAGTCCGGGGAGCAGTCTCCTGGATCAAGCAGCTCTCATGCTGGAGCTCGAAAGCACGTTGGGCCGAAAGGTTGACATCGCAAGCGACGGCTGGGTGAAGCCTTCGATCGGGGATTCGGTCTACCGGGACGCGATCGCCCTATGAGGAGCGACGCGGATCGCGTTAATAACCTGGATGCTGTTGCCAAAATCAAAGCGCGCATCACCGTCGGCCTCGATGATTTCCTGCGCGACGAGATGCTTCAGGTCTGGGTGATTCACCACTTGCAGGTGATCGGGGAAGCCGCCCGCGGCATGTCGCAACCGCTGAACAACAGGAAGCCGATCTCCCGGCGGAGGAAGCACGCCATGCCGCGCGCCGCAGTTTGGGTAATATGGCCTTGCTGAGGGAGGAGGTGCGCGAGATGTCGGGTTGGCCAGCAACGGAACGCCTGGTTCAGGACGTACGGTTTTCCTTGCGAACGCTGCGTAAGAGCCCGGGATTCGTGCTGTTTGCGGTGCTGGCACTGGCCCTCGGCCTGGGAGCCAACGCGGCGATCTTCAGCGTGGTCGATGCCGTGCTCCTCCGGCCCCTGCCATTCCGGAACGCGGGCCGCCTGGTTCAGGTCTGGGAAGACGCCTCCCACATGGGCTTTCCGCTGAACACGCCGGCCCCGGCCAACTTTGCGGATTGGAAACGCCGGAACCATGTGTTTGAGGATATGGCGGCGCTGAAAGGTGATCTGTATGCGCTCACCGGCGCAGGCAGGCCTGAGCAGGTGGAAGGCAGTCCAGTGACCGCCAATCTTTTCCCGCTGCTCGGCGTTTCGCCGATTCTGGGGCGGAATTTCACGGCCGAAGAGGATCGGCCGGGCGGTCCGCGCGTGGTGCTGATCGGCTACGGGCTCTGGCAGCGCCGCTTCGGCTCCGATCCTTCAGTTGTGGGGCGCGAGATCTGGCTGAACCGCCAGAAGCACCAGGTGCTCGGTGTCATGCCGCGCGGCATTGCGTTCCCGGAGCGCTCAGAGGTCTGGGTGCCGCTGGCACTGAGCCCGCGGCAGTGGGCAATGCGCGACAGCCACTATCTTCGCGTCTTCGCGCGTTTGAAACCGGGCATTACGCTCGCCCAGGCCCAGCGCGAGATGGCCGGTGTGGCGGCGCAGCTCGCCCGCGAGTACCCTGAGGCGAACACGAATATCGGCGCCGTCGTGGTGAGCTTGCGGGACCAACTGGTGGGTAATCTGAAGCCGGCGCTCTGGGCGGTAGCGGCGGGTGTCGGCTGCGTGCTGTTGATCGCTTGTGCGAACCTCGCCGGTCTGCTGCTGGCCCGCGCCGCTGGACGCGAGCGGGAGTTCGCGGTTCGGGCGGCGCTCGGTGCGGGACGCGGCCGGCTGATCCGGCAGATTCTGATCGAAAGCCTGCTGCTTGCCGCTGTTGGTGGAGCAGCGGGCGTGACTCTCGCCATCTGGACCATTCCCTTCTTGCAATCCCTCGTGCCGGAAACGCTGGCCACCTGGTCGCAACCGCGGATTGACCTCTCGCTTGCCGGCTTCCTGCTGTTGATTTCGGTCATGGCCGCTCTCCTGTTTGGCGTACTGCCCGCGTTCGCAGTATCGCGCGCCAATCTGGCGGCGGCGTTGCAGCAAGGCGGCCGAGCGGCGATCGGCGGCAACACCCGCGTACGGCGGGTGCTGATTATCGGCGAGGTGGCCCTGGCCGTTGTCCTTCTTGTCGGGGCCGGGCTGCTGACCAGAACGCTCTGGGAATTGTCGCATGTGCCGCTTGGATTCAGGCCGGAAGGAGTGCTGACGTTACGGACATCGCTCCCCGTGACGTCGGATTCGCCGTACCGCAGCTTCGCCGCCCGTTCCGAGTTCTACCGGCGCGTGCTGGACCGGGTGACCGCTATCCCAGGCGTGATCTCAGCCGGCTACACGACCTTCCTTCCGCTGACCAACGCCGGTGGGACAAGCGGCTTCACGATCGAAGGTGCGCCGCCACCTTCGCCCGGTATAGTCACTGACGCCAACCACCGGGTGATCAGCGTTGATTACTTGCAGACCATTGGTGTGCGGCTCCGCGCCGGACGGTTCTTCCGGGAATCGGACGGGCCGCAGGCGCCGCCGGTGGCCATCATCAACGAAGCC
This sequence comes from Acidobacteriota bacterium, assembly GCA_016178155.1. Taxonomy (GTDB): domain Bacteria; phylum Acidobacteriota; class Terriglobia; order Bryobacterales; family Bryobacteraceae; genus JACOTZ01. The sequence continues at coordinate 15,321 of JACOTZ010000279.1, read as the reverse complement.
ATGGCAGGGCGGTATTGGCCTGGGCAGAACCCGCTTGGGCATCGTTTCCGGCTCGGCGACGCGGCCGCGCCCTGGATCACGATCATAGGCGTAGTGGATGATGTCCGGCAGATGGGGCTCGATATTAACGGCCGCGCCGAGATGTACTTCCCATGCACCCAGCCGGCGGCCTCGTACGGCTTCTTTACGCCTCGCGACCTCGCGCTGCACGTCAAAGGCGACCCGATCTCGTATGTGAGGGCGGTGGAACAGGCGATCTGGGAAGTTGACCGCGATCAGCCGATTGCGGACGTGATGCCGATGGAGCGATTGATTGGCGGCAAGCTGATCTCGCGTGAGGTCGCCGTAAGATTGATCGGTGCCTTTGCGGCGCTCGCCCTGTTACTCGCGGCGCTCGGTCTGTACGGCCTGCTTGCGTACACGGTGGCACAGCGGCGGCGCGAAATCGGCGTGCGCATTGCGCTCGGGGCGCAACGGCGTCAGGTGTCGAACGCGGTGCTCGGGGAAGGATTGCGGTTGGTGTCCTGCGGGCTGGTGCTCGGTGCCGCCGGATCGTGGGCGGTTATGCGCGGCCTGCGAACAATGCTCTATGGAGTGACGCCGGCCGATCCGTGGGTCCTGGCGGGATCGGCCGTCGTATTGCTGCTTGTAGGAGCGGTTGCATCCTACGCACCCGCGCGGCGCGCCGCCGCCACTGATCCAATGGTGGCGCTGCGGTACGAGTAGCCGGCGGTTCGCGACTGCCTCAGCCGCGTACGAGTTCCATCACCGGTATGTGATGATGACCAAACCGTCCAGTGTGCCCGACACGCCTAACGTTGGGACGTAGGAAGGCAGCATGAAGCCCTTCTCCTCGACCACCCCGTAGAAGGGATCGTAGAAGATCACCGACTTGTCCGAGTAGACACGCGCGGCGACGACCATGTGCCGCGTGTTGTTGCCCCATCGAATGCCGACGATGGCAGGCGTGGTCTCGCGGGCATAAGACCACAGCCAGTTCCAGACGCCCCAAGGCTGTGCCTCAACCGGTCCGTAGGTTTTGACGTTGAGCGCACTCAGAACTGAGCGGATGTTGCTCATGGTCGCGCCGCCCGTAGGGGTCCATTTGCCCGGATAGTTCTGCGACAGCTTGAGATACTTGCCGTAGGGATCTACCATGCACATTTGCTTGTAGAAGCTATGGACCATGGCGGCGCTGGCCAGGGCGCAGCCCATCGTCCCCACCTGGGTAATTACATAGTGATAGTGACCCTTGCTGTCTTTGAACCATTCCGCTGGCATTCATATCTCCTGGGTGCGCCCGCATTGTATCAAACGGGCGAATCGTTCCCATTTGCCCGCGGTTCCTCAGTTCAGCGCGAGCGCAGGATAGTGACACTCCAACGTTCAGGGCCGCCGCGTTCGTGTACGGCATTGGCGTGACCAGAATCGTCGCGATCGCAATCGGCGATACTCTGATGAAATGCCTTGGGCTTTTGTGCACTCGATGATTACGGCGAACGAGAACGACCACATCGCCGAACACTGGATGGTGTAGATGATGCATTCGAAATTGGGTACGAGGGCCTGGTTCTGGCTTCCGGCCGCCGCTTGCCTGCTGGCGCTGCCGCTTTACCTCCGCACGGCGCAGATGGCGCCCGTGCCCATCGGGGACGCCAAAGAGGAAGGCGCGATGGCTGTGCGCCTGATGTTCGGAGTGAAGACGACTCGCCCTATGACTTGGGACGGGCAGTTGCGGCTTGATCGCGGGCGGGTGCTGCGATCGGCCGGGGTCTACTTTGAAGGCGAAGATGCGATCACCGGGCCGGGATCGTGGAGCCTGACCAGCCGCGCCACCCGCTACGCGGACTCGCGCACGCCGCGCGGCTACGACCCGGTTCATACCTCGCCTTGGGAGCTGATCCCGAACGGGATCGTGGCGGTGCTCGAAGCGCCCCGCGAGGCCCGCGTCGAAGTGAACACTGCGTCGGGCAATTTCGGCTTTGAGCTGAAGCAGCTCGGCCTGGGGCGGCCGCTGAGCTTCCTCAACGGCGAGGTCACGGCAGAGCTGCTGCCGCCGACGGTGGAACTGACGCTCCAGGAGGGTTACAACGACTACCCGGCCCTGGCGCTCGATGCGCGGGGCGAGCCGTGGTCCTCCTGGATCTCTTACCGGGACCGCGCTGACAGCGTCTGGGTCTCCCACCACGGTGCTTCGGGTTGGGAGCCGCCCGTGCGCGTCTCGCCCGAAGAGCACTCCGACAACTTCCGCACCGGTCTGGCCGAAGACGGCCAGGGCCGGCTCTGGGTGATCTGGTCGGCCAAGGGCGGCAACGTGTGGGGTCTTTACGGGAGGTACACGGAAAACGGCCGCTGGTCCAGTGTCGAGCGGCTCACCGGCGAGGAGGGGCCAAACCTGTATCAGGCCGTTGTGCGCGATGCCCGGGGGCGGCTGCACGTCGTCTGGCAGGGGTTTCGAAACGGCCGATCCGAGATTCTGCTGAAGACCTGGGACGGCAAGGCGTGGTTGCCGGAAGGGCGCGTGAGCACCGGCAAGGGCGACAACTGGGCGCCGGCCGCGGCTGCCGATTCCAAGGGCAACGTCTGGATCGGCTGGGACGGCTACGAGAGCGGAAACTTCGACATCTACGTGCGAAAGCTGAATGCCGGCGGCAGTTTCGGGCCGCGCATCCAGGTGACGCACTCGCCCGCTTATGATGCCAACGTCTCGCTGGCTTGCGACCGCAACGACCGGTTGTGGCTCTCCTGGGATTCCGGTGAGCCGAACTGGGGCAAGGACTGGACCAGCCAGCATTTCCGCCCCGGCGGCGGCAACGGCCTGTACCGCACGCGGCACGCGCGCGTGGCGTGCATCGACGGAGAGCGCCTGATGCAGCCCGCCACCGACATTATGGACGCCATCCCTGCCGCCTGGCACGACTACTTCCAGATGGTGCGGCTCCAGCCGGATGCCCACGGCAGGATCTGGGCGGTGGGCCGCTCGCTGACCAGCTTTCGCACGCGCGTGCAGAACAACTGGGGCGCGGGCGGGCTTTGGGAAGTGGTGCTGACGGCGCTGGAGGGCGACCGCTGGATGCCGGCCGTCAAGCTCGCGGAGACCGCGGGCAGAAACGACGTGCGCGCCGTGAGCGCCGCCGGTCCCGAGGGCACGCTGTGGTTCGCCTGGGCGCACGATAACCGTACCTTCGCCCGGCCGGCCCCTTCCACGACCGAGGTGAGCTACACCCGCATCACGCCGCCCCGGGGCTCCGAACCGGTCCGCCTGACGGCTTTCCGCGAGCCGCCGGCGCAGGCCCGACCCGTGCACCCGAACGAGGCGGCCAATGTCGCGGCCATCCGCGGATATCGTTACCAGACCGGTTCCACGAGCTATCGCATCCTGCGCGGCGACTTGCACCGGCACACGGACATATCGGGGGACGGGATCGGCGACGGCTCGCTGCTGGATTTTTATCGCTATGCTTTCACGGCCGGCGAGTTCGACTACATGGTGGTAACCGATCACCAGTATGGCGGCGGACCCGCCGTCGAGTACAACTGGTGGCGCACGGAAAAATCGGAGGACGCCTTCCTGGTGCCCGGCCAGTTCTGGCCGCTGTTCGGCACTGAGCGCAGCGTGCCCTACCCGAACGGCCATCGCAACACGATTTTCGCCAGGCGCGGCAACCGAGAGCTGCCGATCTCGCGCGATGAGATGCAAGGCAAGGCGGACACCGGTCCGATCCTTTACCCCTACCTGCGCAAACTGCAAGGAATCACTACCTCGCACAGCAGCGCCTCGGATCAGGGTACCGACTGGCGGGACAACGACGCCGAACTGGAGCCGTTCGTCGAGATCTATCAGGGTCTGAATTCGTCCTACGAGTACGAGAATGCGCCGCGCGCCGATACGCCGGAGCGGCGCTACTACCACCACGGTCCGGGCTGGCGGCCCGCCGGCTTCGTCTGGAACGCCTGGGCCAAAGGACTCAAGCTCGGCGTGCAGGCGAGTTCGGATCACATCGCCACGCACGACGCCTACGCGTGCGTGCTGGTCGAGGAAGCGCAGCCGCGCAGCCGCGAGGACATTCTCGATGCCATGCGCCGCCGGCACACCTACGCCGCTACCGACAACATCATTCTGGACGTGCGCATCGGCGACCACCTGATGGGCGATATTTTCTCGACCGGGCAGACTCCCGTGCTTCGGGTCAACGTGCAGGGCACTGGCGCGATCGACCGGGTCGAAGTGATCAGGAACAACACGTTCGTCCACACGGAACGGCCCGGCGCCGCGGCCGCCCGGTTCGAGTATCGGGACAACGACATCCGTCCGGGAGAAAGCTACTACTACATCCGCGTGGAACAGGCGGACGGCCAACTCGCCTGGTCCAGCCCCATCTGGGTGCGGTACGGCAAGTAACGTTCTGTTTGGCGGGCGGGACGCGGCTCAAACCGAACAGCTTTGCGATCACCTCGATCCGCCGGCAATCAGCACCGTTGACGGCAAGCTGCTGCCTCAGTCGGAACGGCGCTTCATACCGAGCCGCGACCGTCAGGGAGCGGTGGCTACGCGGGTGGAGTGTACGCGGCCGTGTTTGCGAAATCGTCTACTCAGCAATGCTGTGAGAGATCGAGGGAGCGCGTACCTGGATCCCCGGCGTCGCACCGCCGCGGGCGGTCCCCCATGGGAATGGTTAGGCGGTCGCTGGAGTCAAAGGTTCCTTTTACACAGGCATGCGCGAACCGGCCCGCGTTCAGTGGCCCAGACCGCGATGCTGATTCGTCGCACGGGAAGTGTGGGGAGGAAGGCGGCGTTGGCTTTACGCAGGCGTGCGTGCCTTCAATGCGCACCCGAATTGTGCCGAGCCTGGTGTTTATCGATGCGCGACTCGCACGCGCCGCCGCGGCATTCGATGGATACAAGGCCGCCATCCTGAATGGTCATGCGCAGGGAATACAGGATCGTGTCCGGGGGCGAGTATGCGGGTCCCAGCAGCAGGACGGCCTTCGCGGCGGCCTCGGACTCGAGGCCGGACCTGCAGATGACGGTTGCCGATCCGCGGACGGCGATCGGCCTGGCTGTTTTCGGATCGAACAGATGCGAGTATTCGCGGCCTCCGCTACGGAAACGGCGCACGTAAGTGCCGGAGGTTGACAGCGCGTAGCCGGGCGGAAGCAGGACGACCTCGGCCACGCGGGCGGGATCTCGAACATCGCGGACTGCCACGGGCCAGCCACTTTCGCCCGGCGGCGCGCCAACGGCATAGAGCGAGCTTTCTCCGAGGCTCACAAGCGCGCGCACAACGCCGGCGCGTTCGAGGAGCCGCGCAGCACGCTCGACGGCATAGCCTTTCGCGGCGCCGCCCAGGTCGATCTCCATACCCGGCGCGACGAAGCGCACGGTGCGGAGCGCAGGATCGAGCTCGATCTTCTCGCATCCGATCCTTGCCCGCAGGTCGGCCGTCGAAACGCGCGGGTGTTCTCCGAAAAAGCCCCACGCGCGCAGCGCCGGTCCCACCGTGATATCGAACGCGCCGCCGTAGCGCCGCGACAGCGCGATCGATTCGTTTACCACGTCATAGAGCTCCGGCGATACCGGAACCGGACCGGCGGCCGCGCGTGCGTTCAGCCGGGTGAGCTCCGAGTCGCGATAATTGGTCAGCAGGCTGTCGATGCGCCGGAGCTCGCCGAAAGCGATCCGGGAGTACTCGTCGGCCTGGGCCTCGCCGCCGGCATAGACCGTCAGGGTGGCCACTGTCCCCATGACGTAAGTTGCGCGCCTGTACGGGCGCTCGACGGGCAGCGCAGCCGCGAGCACCACGGACGCCGACAGGGCCGCACTGGAGATCCGCGCGATCACTTCCGGTCCAAGTAGTAGTACGTCACCAGCGCGAGAGCCTTTTTCACGCCGCGCGCGAGGGCCTCCGAAGAGAGGGTCGCACCCGTGTAGTTCAGGATGTCCTGGTTCACGTGCAGCGGATCCTTCAACCGCTTGCCTTTGAACTGGCGTGTGAAGCGCCGCTCCTTCACTTCCCAACCGCGGCTCTCCCGGAACTCCATGACCGCGACCTCGCCCAGCTTGCCCGAAGGATCGATGCCGGCCATGAACGTGATCGGCTCGCTTTTGCCGATTTCATCGATGACGACGGCATAGCCGCAAAGGCTGCCTCCCTTGCGTCCGATCAGGATCGTGTATCGCGGAAGGAACGAGCGCAGGCCGGAGATCTGCTCGAGGCGCTCGCGGTCCCGCGGGCTGAGCTCTCGCTGCTCGCGTTCGACCTCGCAGCCCTTGAGGACGATGCCGGCGGCGCGCTGCTCGGTCAGGTAGACCTCGGCTGCGAGCGGCGCAGCCACGATGGCGAGAGAGAGCAGCGCGCGCCGCATCAGAACCCGAAGACCAGCCCGCTGACGAATCCGTTCACGGATTTCTTTGCAATGCGCGGGAAGACGAGTACGGGGCCATCGATGCGCCGGTTGTGCTCATAGGCGAACTGGAAACCCAAGGCGCGGACCGGCCGGTAGGTGAGACCCGCGGAGAGCCTGTCCTGCTGGAGATTTTGGGTCTCGAGCGCTGTGATCGCTCCGGCCTGGAATGCCAGCTCGGAGAGGTTCCGATTCAGCCACACGCGCTCATAGCGGATGATCGGGATGAGCTGGGGGTCCTCGAACGGGCGTCCGAGGAAGCTTCGCTTCAGCAGCGCGGGGCGCCAGTGATACTTGATGTCGTTCCAGAAGCCGTAGCGGGTGCGCGCCAGGCCGCCGAACTCGAACTCGATTTCAGATTCGAGCCGCCGCGTCTCGGCACTGGAGGTCTCGACCGAGGAATTTCCGATCGTTCTCGCGAGCGCCTCGGCGACGCGATTCAGCTTCCCGAAGGAGCTGTAGATGACCTCGCCCTCGAGTTCGAGGGCACGCCACCGCCACTTGTAATCGAACCCCAGCGAGTTCACCGGCTCGCTGACGCCGAGATAGAGGGGCACGTAGCGGCCGTGATAGCCGGAGAGCGCAAATTCGCCGGCAAGGGTCGGGCTGTAAGCGGCGCGCCAGGCGAAGGCGCGTGCGCTCTGGCTGCCGTCGAAGGCGCCCGAAGTCAGGCCGAGCGATCCCTCGAACTCCATCTTGGTGCGCTGCGGCCTGCGCGTCTGCGCGACCGATTCCACGTTGAAGTCGAGCGTGGCGCCGTTGAGCACGTAGAACTGGTAGTCAAGCTTGCCGGCCTCGCCGATGTCGAACCCGCCGACGAAGCCGGCGCCGAGCTCGCGCCAGGCGGTCTTCACGGGCGTCACCGGGCCGTCGCGGTCGACCAGGGTGCGCCTCGGCAGGTCCCAGTAGTCGTCGTCGTGCAGGATATTGAAGCGGCCGAGCGGCGGCAGTACAACCCCGGCGCGGAAGCCGTGCTTCTCGGTGAAATTGAACTGAGCCCAAGCCTGTTCGAGCCCGATCTCGGCGCCATTATTGCCCTCGACGGCCTGGGACAGGCGGAGCCCTCCGGCTTCGGCGCGGGCGCCTTTTTCGATCTCGATCTCATGCAGGCGCTCGAGCTCGGTCTCGGTGTACAGGCGGATCCGGCTGCTGAGCCTGGCATCGGTGGTCAGGACGAAGCGCCGCATGGTAAAGCCCCGGCCCACACCGGCATCGTTGGTTTCGAAGCGGAGGGAACCGTAGCCGCCGAGCTGCAGGCGGTCGGCGTACCACGGTTTGCCGCCTTCCATCGAGGTGGCTTGCGCCGCCGATTCGGGCACAGCGCGCGTGGGGGCGGGGGCTGTGGGCGCGGCTGCAGCGGCCTGCGCCGGCGCCCGCTGCTTGAGCTGGTCGATCTCGGCCTGTTGCGCCGAAACGCGCTCCTTGAGCATGCGGAGCTCCTGCTTCAGCGCTTCGATTTCTGGATCCGCCGCGCTCGCGGGAACGAGTCCCGCGAAAAGGCACACAACTAGCGTGAAGGCGCGGCTCGCGCGCCCATTCGACAACATCGGATCAGGTCTCCTTGTCGGTTCTCTTCCTGGCGCTTCGCCAGCCGAGCAGCTTCAATCCGTAACCGCTGATGATCAGGAGCACCCAGGCGGCGGTTGCGCCATCCACGAGCAGCCGCCCTTGGGGGCCGAATATGCGGCCCGAGTGCAGGTCCGTGACGACAATGTCGGCGCGCACGCCGTCGCCCGGGTCGTGAGGCCGGTAATCGGCCGGGAGCCACGCGCGGCCGATCGTCTTCTCATCCAGCCGAAAAAGATCGCGGTGCTCGATCAGCAGGCCGGTGGCAACGATCAGCAGGAACAGCACTGTCGCCGCCGCGGCCACGTACCAATGCAGCCGGCGCAGCCACTTCAGGATGAGCGCGCGGCCCAGGCACGCTCGGGCCGCGGAGCACGGGGCGCGCTCCGCCGCGCGCGCATCCAAGGAAGTGGTGAATCCGGTTGCCATGCAAATCAGTTGCAACAGCTTCCCCATTCTAGCCATGTTCTTGATGACAGCGCAAGGGGAGGGTCGCGAACTAGCTGCAAGTGAGTTTCAATAGCGTGCCGGGCGGCCCGAACGGGGAAGGCGGCGAGGCGGCCGGGGCGCGGCCGGCCCCGGCTGCGGGGGTGACGCGAAGAGCCGCGGAATTCTGGGACCGGCTACAAAACGGCGAGTATTCGCATATGAGGCGGCGACTCCAGGTCATCATCCCTGACGAGCTCGACGCGCAACTCAGGAATCGCGACGTTCGACTCGGCCTTCAATCGAATTCCGGGACTACGCCGAATCGATTTGATGTGAGCGTACGCCACCGAGACGTCGCGGGCGATCGCGGATGTGCGGCTCAGGGCAGAAGAAGCACCGAGTCGGGGCCGGCGCCTTTGGGCGTTCGGAACGTGCGGATGATTTTCCGCTCGGGCACGGATACCACAACAATTTTGTCCTGGTCCTGAATCCCGAGGTATGCGGTCCGGCCATCGCGTGAGAGCGTGAGCGACAGCGGGCGGCCGCCGAGCGGGACCACCGCGAGCTCTTTTCGCGCCGCGACATCGGCGAAGGCGATCGCGTTGCCGCCTTCCCCGAGGTTGTAGACGAGCGTTCCGCCGTCGGGTGTGAGGGCGATTCGCGCGGCTCCCTTGCCGGTCGCGATCACGCCGACGCGCTCGTTCTTCCGCGTGTCGATGATCGAGATCGAGCCGCCGTCGGCGTTCGTGAGGTAAAGCAGGCTGCCATCGTGGGAAAACACGCCGCCTTGCGGGCGGGCGCCGGTGGGTATCAGCTTCACTTTCCCGGTCGCGACCTGGATGGCCGCGACAGTGTTGGTGGCGGTGTTGCTGGCGTAGGCATATTCGCCCCCTGGTCCGAACAGGACCATGTGCGGATCTTCCCCCTGTACGTCGAACTTGCGGAGCACCCGGCGGCCGGCCGGGTCGATGAGCAGGAGTCCGTCGGGGTTTTCGATGGTCACAACCATGCGGCCGGTTTTGGGATCGATGTCCATGCCGTGTGGGCGGCGATAGCTGCCAAGGTCGATGGCGCCTGCTTTGCGGCGCGCCTGCAGGTCGATGATGGAGATGGTGTTGCCGCCCTCGCCCGGGTTGGTCATCCAGAGAATGCCGTTGTCACTCACGTAGAGGTAGCGCCGGTCGGGCGAGAGGATGATCTCGTGCGGATGGGTTCCGACCTTTACGCCGGAGATGCGTTTACCGTCCGAGGTATAAAACCCGACCTCGCCGGCGATCTTTTCGACAATCGCGAAGGCGGGCTTGCCGGACTGCGCCGCCGGACCGTGCCCCTGGCGCTGTTGGGCAGGCACCCCAAGCGCGGAGTCGGACTTCGTGGCCGGCTCGCCACCGCCGCCGGTCCAGTTTACGGTCACAGCGCCGCGGTTCATCAGTTGCGGGACATCGACCGACTTGGTCGGACTGGGGCTTAGCGGCCTGCCGGACCGGGGGACGCCCGGACGGCCCGCTCGAACGCCCAGGCTCGAATGTGACTGATCTGCTCCTTCATGGTTCGCGAGAGCGGGACCAGCTTCACAGCGACTCGGATCAGATCTTGCTCAGATAGCTCGCGGTTCGCGAGCCGGGCCTGTGTGAGGGCCGAAATCACGCACTGCTCGATCTCGGCCCCGGTCCAGCCATTCGTAAACTGGGTGAGTTGTTCGAGGTCGAATCCGGCTGCGTCCACGCCTCGGCGGTTGAGATGGATCTTGAAGATATCGATTTGTTCGTCCTTGAGTGGCAGGTCAACGAAAAACACCTCGTCGAAACGTCCCTTGCGAATCATTTCGGCGGGAAGAAGGTCGATCCGGTTTGCGGTGGCGGCGACGAACAATCCACGGGCCTTCTCCTGCATCCACATGAGGAAGAACGCGAAAATCCTGCCCTGCTCACCGCCGGAATCAGCCGAGGTGATCCCCATCTCGATCTCGTCGAACCAAAGAACCGCGGGCGCCATCTCTTCCATCTTTCTGCACGCTTCGACGAAAGCGCCCTCGGGCTTACCGTGCCGCCCGGAAAAGATCTCGATCATGTCCACACGATAGAGGGGGAGCTGGAAACAAGAGGCGATGGCCTTAATGGAAAGGCTTTTCCCACACCCGGGAATGCCCATGATGAGAACGCCCTTGGGCATGATTTCCTCGGTTAAGCTGTCGCGCAAATGAAAGAGCTTTCGGCGCTCCAGCAGCCATTTCTTGAGACCTTCGAGGCCTCCGACCTCTCCAAGACCCCTACCGTCGGCAACATACTCGATCACGCCGCTGCGATTCACCAACGCCCGCTTTTCCTCGAGCAAGGCTGGTAAACACTCAGGTCCAAGACTTGGGTTCGCGGCCAAAGCACGACGCATGGCGTAGCGCGCTTCGTCCAGGGTGAGTCCCTGCAGGGCACGCGCGAATTGGTACAGTACAGCTTCGTCCGGAGGGCCGTTCTCGCCGCGCAGCGCTTGCCGGCTCTCGTCCCGCAGGAACTCCACCAACTCGATCAGATCGGGCGGCCTCAGTTCGAGAAACATGAGGCTGCGCTCGATCTCCTCGGGAATGAATCGGACCGGAGAGGTGATGACCACGAACTTCTGCCGGTCGAGACAGCTTTCATACAAATCTCGGAGGCGACGTCTGATCTCGGCAGATTCCCGCAACGGCTCGTGGAAGTCCTGGAGGTGGAAGATGGCGGCACCCTTGTGGGCGATGATGAAGTCCAGCACTCTTCGAGCAGTCTGCGTGCCTGCCTCTGTCAGTCCGTCCTCGCGACGCAGCCCCTCAGTCAGACTCCAGGTCCAAACGGGTACGGGGGGTGAGGCAAGCAGCCTCATACCCACCTCGGCCAGCACCCTTGCGATCCGTTGCTCTTCGGCGGAGCGAACGTACGTGATCGGGCGCCCGGACTCGAAGACCTCCCGAATCATCCTGGACGCGCGGCTCTCAACGAACCGGGGGTCTCGGGGACGCCCTGGGAGCAGGTCATCAGAGCGGTTTTCACGTTCAGAATTGTTTGGTGTGGTAGTCTCGGACGCCATCGGCGTTCTTTCCTATGTGCCGGGCTGCTGCCCTGTTGTGGATTCTCCCATTATGGTCGAACGGCCGCTACCGCACTCCGCGCCGGAAGATTATGTCCATGACACAGGAGCGTTGAGATCAGGATGTGCCTGCCGTCCGGCGTCCAGGCCGGATAGCTCGCTGCCTGGCATCCGGGCTGCCGTTGCCTCGGCTTTCCAGCACCGGAGCCGATGACGCGAAACGGTTTCGCGCAAGAATCTCACGGTCATCTGGAGGGGACGTCGTGTGGATGATGCGTGAGCAGTATTAGCGCTACAGGAATCCTGTCACCGCACCGCCCCGTCCCAGCGGAGGCCGAGGCGCCAGAGGCGCGGCGAACCGATCAGCGGCGTGGGACTGAAGCCGACCACGTACTCACGGTCGAGCAGGTTCTCGACTGCCAGGACCGCGGCGAGGTTTCGTACCAGCCGCTGCCGCACGGCCAACTGGACGCTGGCGAAACCGGGCAGGAGGAACGTGTTGCGGTCGTCTTCGAACTGCGCCGAGTAGCTGCGGATACCCGCCGAAGCAAGCGTTCCCTCGCGCACATAGGAGAGTTGCAGGGACCCGTGGTGACGCGGCACTTGCGGGATGCGCGGCCCGCCGCTGAATCGCGAGTCGGCGAACAGGTAGCCGGCTTGGGCGCGGAAGTCGCGCCAGCCGGCTTGCGCGTCGAGGTCGACGCCACGGGTCAGGGCGGACGCCGCATTGCGGCGCTGCCGCACGATCAGCGCCGGCGAGGTGCTGAGCGTCACGTTGGTGATCAGGTCTTCGAGTTCGTTGCGATAAAGCGTCAGGCCGAGCCGCGCGCGCTCGCCGACGAGGTCGAAGCCCGCTTCCGCGCCGAACAGCGTCTCTGGCTGGAGCCGCGGGTTGGCCTGCGTGACGGCGTTGCCGACGCGGAACTCCCGGAACAGCTCGTTGAGCGTCGGTGACCGGAAGCTGCGGTAGACGGTGCCGCGAGCGCGCAGCGTACCGCGCCCGGCGGTGAAGCCCGCGCTCGGGCTGAAGAACGTCTGGTCCTCACCCGTGACCTGCTGCCGCGCACCCGCAAACAGCTTGGCGGGTCCTGCGTTGGCATGGAACTGCGCGAAATAGCCATGCTGCAGTTGCGAGCCGCCGCCGACCCGCAGCCCGGCCGGGACCAGCCGGTCGGTGCTCGTGCCCTCGGCGTGCCGCACGTCGGCGCCCGCGAGCAGGTCCCACCTCGAGGCGGCGTGCCGCCACATGCCCGCGGCACCGGTGCCTTGCGAGGGGACCGATTGCACGAAGGTCAGCCGCTCGACCGTGCGATTGTTCGTCACCGCCGAGAAGCTCGAATGAAACTGCTCGCGGGTGTGATAGGCGAGCAGCGAGACGTCGTCCGAGCGCCAGTTGTGCGTATAGTGACCCGCGACGGTGCCCAAACCGGTGGAGTTGCGGGTCAGAGCCGTGCCGTTCTCGCGCTCTTCAGTAAGCACGTCGAGCTTGAGGAACAGCCGGTCGCGCGCGCCCAGGTAATCAAGCCGCGTATCGCCCGACACGAAGCGCACGTTGGCGGGCCGGTCGACCGATCCGCGCGCCTGCTCCGGCACGATGAAATATCCGTCGGTGGTAAACGCGCGCGACTGCGCGCTGACTCCGAACTTCGAGAACAGGTGCGAGAAGCCTGCGCCCAGTTCGTGCGTGTCGCGGTTGCCGCCCTCATAGAACGCCGTCAGACGGTAGGGCTCCGCGGGACGCGAGAACAGCGCGATGGCGCCGCTCATGGCGCGGTCGCCGAAGATGCTGGTGGAGGCGCCGCGCGAGATCTCGACGCGTTCGAGCTCGTCGGGCGGCACGCGCGTCCAGTAGACCCAGCCGCCGAACGGATCGTTGATCGGAATGCCGTCCCAGAGGACCAGGCTGCGGCTGGCGCCCGAGGAGCCGAGCCCCCGCAGCGACACGCCCTGCGTGGTCGGGTGCGCCACCAGGCTGGAGGACCGGCGAAACAGGCTAAAGCCGGGCACGGCGCGCAGGCGGTCGTCGAGATTGACGCCGGGCTGCTCGCGCACCGCCTGTTTATCGAGCACTTTGATGGCGGCCGGCGTTTCCGTCTCAATCCGCTCGACGATGGTGATCGAGGTCCTGACCGGCTCGAGGTCCTGCGGGGCGGCCGCCCAGACGGTCAGGGCCAAGCAGGTGAGCACGCGCCCAACCCGCCGCGGCAAGGCGGTCCGGGCGCGCCGTGATGGCGATTTGCAGGTCCCTGTTTTCATCGATGCGGAGCGGCGCGGCGCCGCTGACGGGCGTGACTAACGCTAGATACTTCAGAATAGTATACGGGTCGGCTTCTTCGGGCACCTGCCGGTCGAATTGCTGGGTGCGAAGCCTGACCCGTGCCTCCTGGCGGGACAGCCGCCAGACCAGAAACGCGCTGCACTCGACGGCGCTCTCGAACCATTCAGCCTGGGCTTCCGGCACGTCCAGGTCGAGAAAAATGGTGATCGAGCGTTCATCCTCGCGCGAGAATTCGCGGACCTGCAGCTCGCCGGTGTGGGCCGTGGCCTTCCAGTCGACCGAGCGCGCGCTCTCGGAGGATTCATAGGGGCGGATGCGGTAGAAATCATGGCCGCGGCCGCGGTAGATCGATTCGAGCTCGCCCGCGATGTCGGCCAGCAACAACTCCCATTCCCCGGTGCCCGCGATCGCCGGGTAGACCAGTACATCGTGCCGCAGCAGGACGCCGGCCCGGCGATGGGTGAATCCGAACGGGAACCGGCTCGAAAACTGGAAGTGATTTTCCAGGTACAATCCGCGGCGCTCGAACCGCAGCTCGATTGGTTCTTCGAGCGTTGTCCGGCTGGGGATGACGGGGAAGTACAGCTCGGGCGTGGACGCGCCGCTGCCCTGCAGGTGGAGCGAGAATGACGGCATCCAGAGCTTCGTATTGCGAACAATCACGCGGCCGAGCACCTTCTGGCGGGCGGCGATGTGCTCGGGCAGAACGAGGGAGATCTCGAGGCCCGCCAGTCCCAGCCGGCTCACGAACCCGCTGATGAGCAGCGTCGCAAGCAGCGCGGCGAAGATCAGGAACAGCAGATTGTTCGCCGACGCGAATGCCGCCAGACCGACCAGCGCCACGACCATCGCGAACAGCAGGCCAGCGGCGGTGATGCGCTGCTGCAGTGCGAGCGCGGCCGCGGCGTTGAGTCTCTTCCACAGCATCGCCAAATTCCAGCGTAGCGCCTGGCGCCGATGTGTATTCCTCGTGAACCAATCCCCTGAAGACGCGGCTGAACTCCATTGATTCCACTACCGAGCCCCGCCGCGTCTTCATAGCCTTTGGCGGCCCGCAGCGGGCCATGGGGTACTCCCTTACGGTCGTGGCTCAGAACTCAATGCATCAGTTCAAATCCTGGCGGGCGCGGCTGAGAGGGTCATTGCCGAGCGACGCACTCGCGCGCCTTTCCGGCAGTACAATCGCAGGTATGGAGGCGAAGACCGCCCTTAAGCCCAATACGGTTCACTTAAGGGGTGACATCCCATACTTTCCAGATCGTCTCGGGGGACCCCGAGCCCGGTCGATGATGATAAGGGCTGTTGCACTGCCGATACAGCCCTATTTGTTCGCAACAGGAGTCGCTTCCCCTTCCGACCACTTCTGGCTCGCCTCGGCTGAGCCACATCCACGAGTCGGGCGTTTACGGCCAGTGGCTCTCCAACGGCATAGATCAACCCTTGGCGCCGGTCAAGGTACTCAGCCGGGTCTTTCGCGGCAAGTTCGTGGACGGCCTCAAGCGAGCCTACTGCAAGAAGAAAATTCGCTTCTCCCGTGCCAACTCCGCTCTGGAGCAGCCAAAGCACTTTCGGAGTTTTCTCCGTAC
>JACOTZ010000278.1 GCA_016178155.1 Acidobacteriota bacterium | reverse complement strand
CGCTTCGGCGGGATTGCGGAAGCTGACGCGCGCGCCGCGCCACAGGATCTCGCCCGCATCCGCATGAATCATGCCGGCGACGATCTTCATGAGCGTCGACTTGCCCGCGCCATTCTCGCCCATGAGCAGGTGGACCTCGCCGGTGGCGACGGCGAGATTGCCGTCGCGCAACGCAGTCACGCCGCCGAACCGTTTCCGGATGCCGTGGAGTTCAAGAAGCACGCGGGAATGGACATTGTAGAACACAGGAGTCCCGCCGAGCTCAGCCCGCGCCGCCGCATCCGGCCCGGCCGCATCTCTCATCCGCTCCGCCGGGCCACTTCGTGGCGCAAATTCCGCTCCTTGCCAGTCGCGGCCCGGTAGCGCGTCCCGCATTCCGCTTGCTAACGCGCGCGGCTCGGAAGCGCGCGGCTCGGAAGTTGCGCGGCTCGGAAGTTGCGGGGCTCGGAAGCGCGCGGCTCGGAAGCGCGCGGCTCGGAAGTTGCGCGGCCGAGGGGACGGCACACTAGCTGCCAGTCCCGGTGTTACTCTTCGGGGTCTCCGAGGTCGTTGGTGCGATTTTCGAACTTGGTGAACTCTTTGAGAAACACGAGGTTCATGCGGCCGGTGGGTCCGTTGCGCTGCTTGGCGACGATCAAGTGGGCGAGGCCCTTGAGGTCCTCGCGGTCCGGCTTGTAGACTTCCTCGCGATAGATGAAGGCCACGAGATCCGCGTCCTGCTCGATCGATCCCGATTCCCTGAGATCGCTCAACTGCGGGACATGATCGCCGGGGCGGGTCTCCGGGGCGCGGCTCAACTGCGAGAGGACGAGGAACGGCACCTTCAGCTCCTTCGCGAGCAGCTTGAGACCGCGCGAGAGGGCGCTCACCTCCTGGGTGCGGTTTTCCGAGCGTCCCCGGCTGCTCATGAGCTGCAGATAATCGATGACGACGAGGCCGAGCCCATGCTCCGCCTCGACGCGCCGCAGCTTGGCATGCACGTCCATGAGGGTCACGCCGGGGGTGTCGTCAATGAAGAGCGGCGCCTCGACGAGCTGCATGGTGGCCATCTGGAGGCGCCGGCGCTCCTCCTGGTTGAGATAGCCCGCGCGAAACTTCTGCTGGTCGACGCGCGCGCCGGCGCAGATCATGCGGGTGAGCAGCGATTCGCTGGACATTTCCAGCGAGAACACGGCGACGGTCTTGGGATCGCGCGGGTCAGTGGCGACGTGTTGGGCGATATTCAGCGCCAGGGCGGTCTTCCCCATGGAAGGCCGGGCCGCGAGGATGCACAGTTCGCCCGCGTGCAGGCCCGCGGTCATTTCATCGAACTTGACGAACCCGGTGCCGACTCCACGGATGCGCTTGCTCGGATCGAGAAAGGCGTTGATGCCGCCCTCGAACTGCTCAATGATCTGCCGGGGACTGGCGAGCGCGTCCTTGACGCGGGTCTCGCCGAGCTTGAGGAGCGTCTCCTCGGCGCCGGCGAGAATCTGGTCGGGCTCTTCCTCGCCGATGAGGCAGCGGTTGATCAGCTTTTGCGAGGTAAAGATGATGCGGCGCAGGACGGCCTTGTCGTTGACGATGCGGATGTAGCTCTCAATATTGAAGACCTGCGGCAGCCCGTCGTCGAGGGACACCAGGTAGGAGAGGCCGTCGCACGCCTCGAGCAGGTTGTGCTTCATCAGCTCGTTGGCGACGGTGACGCGGTCGATGCGTTCTCCGCGCTGGTTGAGGTCGAGCATGCGCTGGAAGATGCGGCGATGCTTCTCGATGCTGAAGTCGTCCGCATCCAGGCCGCTGGCCAACTGGATGAAATACGTGTCGTCCATCATCACCGCGCCGAGGACGAAGCGCTCGGCGTCGAGGTTGGAGGGGAGACCCTTCTCCAGGGCGGTTTCAGAAATCTGCATGGAGCTTACTCACGATAGCGGCCGGCCGCCGGGGCGGCAAGCCAAAAATTTGCCCAATGCCGTCATAGACCTAGGCTGTGACAGAAGGCGGTCGTGACTGTGGAAAACCGGCTGCTTGTATGTTTCTGCAAGCAAACCACTAAGCAGGCGGACGTGGAAACGGTCCGCAGATTTCCACAAACAATTCCTCATGAAATTGTTTTACCTCAGCCTGGCGCAAATGCCAAGAGATTTCCGCTGAAGCACACGCCGGCGGCAGGGGTTTCCGCTGAGGCACACGGAAGCGGGCGAAGAACAGCCGGACGGCGCAGCTCGCGTCCTGGCGAGGCCAGGCACCGGCGGAGGTTCCGCAGGGTGGCAGTGAGGCGGCAAGTGCTTGCGGGAGCGCCGCGCATCGTATTTTAGGGGCCGGCAGCCGGCGAGTTTTCCGTGCGAGGCTGCCGCGCTGCTCCTCGCGACGGTGAGATTCCGTCCGAGG
Source organism: Acidobacteriota bacterium (assembly GCA_016178155.1). Classification (GTDB taxonomy): domain Bacteria; phylum Acidobacteriota; class Terriglobia; order Bryobacterales; family Bryobacteraceae; genus JACOTZ01. Next base: position 299 of record JACOTZ010000278.1, on the reverse strand, counting down.
GGCATAGGGGCTGGGGCGGTTCGCCGGGGAGCGTCGGGTGTCCGGTTTTGGGAATGGGTTCGTTCCACAGATTCCGGCTGAGGTTGGCAATTGATTGAATCGATGGCCGTTGTGGGCTCCGGGGGCGGCTCGGGCGTGTCCTCGGCGGGGGTGCTGGAGTCGGGGCCGGGCGCGAGCTGATCGAGCCGGCGGAGAGTACGAAACAAAGCCAAATCGACGCGGGCATCGTAGGCGGAGGCCTTCATGAGGACGCCCTGGTCATAGCAGTCGGCGCGGAACAGGAGAGCCTGGCGGGTGGG
>JACOTZ010000277.1 GCA_016178155.1 Acidobacteriota bacterium | reverse complement strand
TTACAGCATACCGCGCTGAATGCAGGCTGTCAAGTGCACCAACAGACAATTACATGCCTACATAGATGAAGGGTCAAAACCGCTTGGCCCATCAAAACAAACAACCTTCCACTTATTCAGAGTCAGAACTTCGGTTTAGCTCGGGGTTATCCGGTACTCGGCATTACGTTTCTAACTTTCCTGCTTGACCCGCCGATCGATGTGGGATGGATGCTTGGGACTATCGGCGAAATGCTCGCACGTACGTTCCGACACGTACGTTCTGAGAAGTTCGAATAACTCGTCCGCCCGAACGCGGCGCACTCGCCCCGCCCATCCGAGGAATCAGAATTGCTTTGATATACCGGCCTGCCTCAGCACCGCATTCGCGGTGTGACGCGAGAGGATCTTCTGGTCTACGGGAAAACGGCGCTGAGTGATCGGGCTGTACCAGATTTCATGGTCGCCGCGGCCAAGTCGCTCAAAGTGACATCCGTGAGCACGGAGAATCTCCTTCACCCTTGGCGTGAAGGTGGCCATCAGGATGCCAGGACGTCACTCTCCTCATGCTCGTACCGCACGTGGAATTTCGCCGTCCGCTCAGCGGGGACGCCGTTTAGTTCGAGCAACTCGGGGATGAGGATTCTCAGCTTCCGCGCGAGATTATTGGGTGAATCGGCCTCGGCAACAAGGCCCGGGACATCCTCGCTTTCCGCCACCCAGACACCAGCTTCGCCGTCCCACCGGGCCAGTACTTCATAGACGTCTTGAGAAGTAGGCTCTTGCACAATTTGAGTGAAGTTTAGCACAGCCCGGGCGGTCTCGAAGGTCTCCCAGGCGAGAGTGTCATGCGTAGCGAGAGGGCGCGTTCGGGAGCTGGTTCGAATCCTCGGCGGGGTATCGCCACCGCCCGAAAAGCAGTCCAAGGGAAAAAGCGGACTGGCAAATCCCGAGGGAGTTCCGACAGGGGATGTGTGGCTCCCCGTCGTGGATTCGAACCACGTTTGGCGCGCCAAGCACCGCCGTCCTGCCGCACCGGAGCGAGGAGCGCTGGTACCGTGCGCGTGCGCGCTGGACCTCAGGCGGACGCCACCTGATGCTCAAAGTAGAGTTCCGAATTCGCCGAGAGGCTTCCGAAACCCTGCTACAAGGCCTTCGCTGCGTTGAGAAACTTCAGCAGGATCGGAGCGACACCTGCCCGGAGCTTGTTCACAGAAGGATCGAAATGCGAGCCCACCGCGCCTTCGTTGCAGAAGCCAGTGGGACAAATCGCCGACTCTGCTAATAACCACCTCTGTCGGCAAGTAGAACCGCTGCCTCTCGTGCGTGTCCTCCCGAGACCCTGGGCCGCCCCTCCGCAACGGGACGGCGGCGGCAGAACAGCCATTGCCACCGCCTTTTGGCACCTCTTTTGTTGAATTGAATCCTGCTGTTTTCCGGCAGGAAATTGTCGGGCGCCGTGTTTTGAGCCAATGTTTACGGGCATTGGACTGGAGTCTGAAATTGGCTCCAACTTTCGGTGCCTGGGCCTGTTTGGTTCCGGCTATGCCGGGTTAGAGGTGGGCAGGCGGCGCCGGCCGGGCCGAGCCCGGTGTGGGCTACTTCGACTCGACCTTGAGGATGAAATACGTGATCTGCTTGCCCGCGGGCACGAGCGTCTGGTGCGGCGTGCGCGCCGGGATGTGTACGATGTCGCCGGGGCCGATCTTTTTGCGCGCGCCGCCCTTGATCGAGGGGCCGCGAATCTCGCCGGCACCGGTTTTGCGCGGGCTTACCACCTCGCCGCCGGTCACGAGCGTGCCTTCGCCGGTCTGGACGACGAACAGGTCGGCCATGGTCTCGTGGACCTCGGCTTCTCCATCGGCCTCGCGATGGACCAGCATGCCGGAGTGATTGCCGTAGTTGGCGAGCTGCTGGGAGGCGATTTTCTGCGCATTCATCTTCGGGGCGAGCGTCTTCTCGGCCGCCTTCAACTGCGAGGCGGTCCAGTGGTCGACGTTCTGGGCGAGCGCGGCGGCCGCGCTGAGACAGAGGAATAAGATCCCACGCATAGCGTCGGCGATTATATCAACGGCCGGGGACGCGGCGAAGCTCGGCGGGCGCCCGCTCGCGGTCGTGCGGCTCGAAGCGCAGGGTCCAGCGCAGGGGCACGGTCTCGGGCGTGAAGCACTGGCGGTCGTCGCAGGCCTGGTAGCGCAGCGTGCCCGCGAGCGCGATCCGCCCGTCCTGGATGGCGGGCTTGAGCGCGTTGCCGTCGGCGATCACGAGCTCACGCTGCAGGCTGAAGCGTCCCTGGTAAGCGGGGACGGTTTCTTTGATGGCCCGCAGGTGGATGCGGGAGGCGGGTGGGTAATCGACCGGAAGCGGGGTCCAGCCGGGCGAGTCCGCCATGGACCAGTCGATCGAAATGTATCCCTGGACGCCGGGCGCGTAGACGTGCATGTTGCGCGGCAAGTCGATTTCGAGGAACAGCCGGATGCGCTCGCCGCCGCGAACCTGGCCGTTGCTGGCGCTGGCGGTCAGCGCGAGGTGTTTGGCGGCGGTCTCCGAGCGGGCCTCGCGCGGGCGTTCGCCGAATTTTTGCGCCAGGATGTTGGCGACGGTGTAGCGCTTGCGGTAGTCGTCCTCGAAGTGGCGCGAGAGCACGCGGCCATCCCGGTCGACGATATAGGTCACCGGGTGCGGGACGCCGGCAAAGGGCGAGCTCGGCGGCACGGACTCGTTGAGGATGCCGAAAGCGCGGATGATTTTCGAACCGTCGTCGGAAAGCAGCGGGAAAGTGATGCCCTTGCGGGCCGAGAAATTCTTCAGAATCGCCGGGCTGTCGTAGCTGATCGCGGCAAGCCCGAGGCCGCGCTTATGGAGTAACGGCAGACTTTCTTGCAGCTCCACGAGCTGGCTTTTGCAGTACGGTCACCAGTCAGCGGACCGGAAGAAGACGATCATCGCGCCCTTGGGCCCACGGATGGTCTCGAGCGCTTGCGTGCGGCCGTTCTGGTCGGGCGCCGCGAACCCGGGGATGCGGGCGCCGACTTCGGGGCCGCGCGCGAGCGCGCAGGCTGCAAAAAGCGCCGCGAGAAGGACACGCATACCCGCTATCTTCGCGCATAGCAGGCGCGAGGTTACGGCGGAGTATGCTGAATAGCATTGTGAACCGGAGAGAGTTTCTGGCCGCCATGGCCGCCGCCGCGCCGCAGACCAGCCGGCCCAACCTGCTGCTGATCCTCACCGACCAGCAGACGCACTACGCCTGGTCGGGGGCGCGCAACCCGTGGCTGCGAACGCCCGCCATGGACTCGCTCGCGGCGCGCGGCGCCGCGTTCTCGAACGCTTACTGCGCCTACCCGGTGTGCTCGCCCTCGCGCAGCAGTATTTTTACGGGCCGGATGCCGCACGAGACCGGGGTTATGGTGAACGGCCGCCCCATCGTCTCGGGCATGCCGACCATGGGCGAGGTCTTCCGCGCCGCCGGGTATGAAACCGTGTACGGCGGCAAATGGCATCTCCCGAAAAGCTTCGAAGGCATGACGGCGTTCGAGCGGCTGATCGGCGGGAACGCGCTGGGCGCGAAGATGGACGCGCCGCTGGCGGAGACCTGCGCGGGCTGGCTGCGAGCGCGGCGTTCGGCGGAACCGTTCCTGATGGTGGCGTCGTTCATGAACCCGCACGACATCTGCACCTGGATCCGGCAACACCCGGGGCATCGGCAGCATGCGGATACGCGGCGCTATCCGCCGGCGCCCGCAAACATGGCGGTCGATGCCGGCGAGCCCGAGGCGATGCAGTTCCACCGCACGGCGGGCTATGACCTGATGTCCAAGGCGGTCGGGATCGCGGCGGAGTGGCAACGCGACGACGTGCGCGAGTACCTGCATGATTACTACCGGATGGTGGAGGACGTGGACCGCGAGATGGGCCGCGTCCTGCGGGCGCTCGATGAAACCGCTCTCGCGCGCAACACGGTTGTGGCGTTTTGTTCCGATCACGGCGAGGGCATGGGCGCGCATCGCTGGGTCCAGAAGGCGGCGTTCTGGGAGGAAACCGCGCACGTACCGCTTCTGCTTGCCGGGCCCGGTGTGAAGGCCGGTCAGGTCGCGCGCGACTTGGTCACGCTCGCCGACATCCTGCCGACGTTCTGCGACTTCGCCGGCGTGCGCCCGCCGGAGCAGATGCGCGGCGTTTCCCTGCGCGCCGCGGCGAGCGGGCAGGCCATCGACCGCGCCTTCGTGGCGTGCGAGGTGCGCTATGGGGACGAGTCGCGGGAAGGACGGATGATCCGCACCCGCCGCCACAAGTACGCAGCATTCAACAGCGGCGCGCGCGCGGAGCAGTTGTTCGACCTGGAGCTCGATCCGGGCGAGACGCGGAACCTGGCGCGCAGCGCGCAGGCGGCCTCGATTTTGGAAGAGCACCGCGGGCTGCTCGCGGCGTGGCTGAAGGACACGGGCGATTCGTTCCGGCCCGCGCGCTGAGCGATTACGCGAGGCGACGGCGATTTGGCTCGCGTGCCGGCGCTGGCGCTGCGGTTCCGCGGAATGCGGGCAGTGGCAGAGAGCGGCGGCGTCACGCCAGCAGCCGTTTGACCACCCTTCCGCCGACGTCGGTCAAGCGGAAATCGCGGCCCTGAAACCGGTACGTCAGCCTGGTGTGGTCGAGGCCGAACAGGTGCAGGATGGTCGCGTGCAGGTCGTGGACCTGCACCTCGTCCTCGACCGGCGAGAAACCGATGTCGTCGCTCTCCCCGATCACCTGCCCGCCTTGCACTCCGCCGCCGGCGAGCCACGTGGAGTAAGCCTCGATGTGGTGATTCCGTCCAATGGTCGCGCCGATCTCGCCATCGCTAATCGGCGTGCGGCCGAACTCGCCGCCCCAGATCACGAGCGTGTCTTTCAACAGACCCCGGCGCTTCAAGTCCTGCACGAGGGCGCTCGAGGCGCGGTCGATCTCCCGGCAGCGTTTCGGGAGGCTGTCCTGAATTCCGGTGTGATGATCCCAGTCGGTGTGATACACCTGCACGCAGCGCACGCCCCGTTCGACGAGCCTTCGTGCCAGCAAGGCGTTATTGGCGAACGAATTCCCGCCGGGTTGGGCGCCGTAGAGATCCAGCGTCTCCTTCGATTCGCCCGCCAGATTCATCAGCTCGGGCCCGCTCGTTTGCATGCGGAACGCGGTCTCGTAGGAGGCAATGCGTGTGAGGATCTCGTCGTCGCCGGTAGCCGAAAAGCGCAGCTCGTTCAGCGCCCGGATCGCCTTCACCGTCCGCTCCTGCCGCCGCCTAGAGACGCCCGGACGGCTCTGGAGGTTGAACACCGGTTCCGATCCCGGCAGAAATGGAACGCCTTGATACGCGCTCGGCAGGAAACCGCTGCCCCAGATGAGCGGGCCGTTGCGGGGGCCGCGCGGCCCGCTTTGCAGCGCGACAAATCCGGGGAGATTTTCCGACTCGCTGCCCAGACCGTATGTGATCCAGGACCCAATGCTCGGCCGTCCGGCGATCACCGATCCGGTATGCGCGAAGATCTTTGCCGGCGCATGGTTGAAGTTCTCCGTGCGCATGGTGTTGACGATGGCGATGTCATCGGCGATCACAGCCGTATTCGGAAGCAGCTCCGAAATCCAGGCGCCGCTCTGGCCGTGCTGCGAGAACTTCCAGGGCGAGCCGAGCATCTTCTGGTGCGCCATGCGCTCCATGAACGCGAAGCGTTTGCCCTTCATCAATGACTCGGGCGGCGCCTGCCCGCTCAATTTGTCGAGCACGGGTTTGTGCACGAACATGTCGAGCTGGCTCGGACCGCCAGCCATGAAAAGATAGATCACGGCCTTGGCCTTCGGCTCAAAGTGCGGTTTCTTCGGGGCCATCGGGTTTGCCGGAGCGGCGCCCGAGGAGCGGGCGAGCAACGAGCCGAGCGCGATCCTGCCGAGACCGACGCCACAATCGCGAAAGAAGTAGCGGCGGGTTTGTGCGAGCAACTGCTCATCCTGGAACGCCATGTTCGTCACTCCCTGGTCATGAACTCGTCTGTGTTGAGCAGCACGCGCGACAGCGCGGTCCACACCGCCAGCTCGATGGCATGGGCGCCGGCCGATGGATCCGCCCGAACGAGTTTTTCTGCGTCTTCGGGACGGCTCTCCAAGTCGTCGCGTTCGGCCGCGAGCAGTTCACGCAGGCGCTCGAGCTCGGACACGTCCGGCTGGCGGGAAAGGCAAAGCTCGAAGGCACGGCGCATTCGCGGCTCGCCGCCCGCCGGTATCTCCTTCACCAGCCGCTCCGCCATCCCCTGCGCGAACTCATGGAAAGCGAGCTCATTGAGCATCGCCAGCGCCTGAAGAGGGGTATTGGACCGCGTGCGCCGGGTGCACGCCGTCATCGAATTCGGGGCATCGAACACCACCAGCGACGGATGCGGGGTCACGCGCCAGAAGAATGTGTACATCCCGCGGCGGTAGCGATCGGGTGCAGTGGAGGCGGTCCAGGTTTTCTTTACCTGGCTGGCCTGCATGGCGGCGGCGGGCTGCGGCGGAAACATGCTTGGCCCGCCCACTCGCGGCGCCAGCAGGCCGCTCGCCGAAAGCGCGGCGTCGCGCACGATTTCCGCGTCCAGCCGCAGGCGCGACTGGCGCGCCAGCAAGTAGTTTCGCGGGTCCTTCTCCTGCAGATCCCGGCGCGCGTGTGAGGATTGCCGGTACGCGGCGGAGGTGGTGATGAGACGGTGGATCGCTTTCCGGCTCCAGCCGCTCTCGACGAAGGTAACGCTGAGCCAGTCGAGCAGCTCCGGGTGGGTCGGCGGGGCGGCTTGCGTTCCGAAGTCGTTCTCGGTTTCGACGATGCCTCGTCCGAAATACTCCTGCCAGATGCGGTTCACGGTCACGCGGGCGAGCAGCGGGTTTTCGGGGTCCACGAGCCAGCGGGCGAGATCGAGACGCGTGGCGGAGGCGCCACCGGGAAACGGGTGGAGGAACGATGGAGTGCCGGGATCGACGCGTTCGCCCTGGCTGAGGAAATCGCCGCCGAGGAAGACATGAGTGTCACGCCGCTGCGGCAGCTCGCGCATGATCATCGATGATTCGAAGCGCGGCACCTGCTTGATCAGGGTCTTGATCTCTTCATCGAGAGCTTTCGCGCGCGGGTCGCCGGTCCTGCGGCCGCTTTCCCGCCTGATCTTCTCGAGTTCGTCTTCGAGTTTGAGAACGCGGTCCACGAGCTGGTCGCGCCGCCGGATCTCTTCCGGCGAGGCGAATTCGAGCAGCGGAGCGTGTACCTGATGCAGGTTGTGAAGGCGCGCGTTGTAACGTGGACGATCGTTGCCCCATTCATCCGAGGTGTTGAAAAACGCGAACAGGCGGTAGTATTCGCGGTGCGTGATCGGATCGTACTTGTGGTCATGGCAGCGCGCGCAGCCGACCGACAGCCCGAGAAACACCGTGCCGGTGGTATCGACGCGGTCGAAGACGGCTTCCACCCGGTACTGCTCGCGGTCGGTGCCGGCTTCGATTTGCAGAACCGAGTTGCGGTGGAACCCGGTGGCGATCAGTTGATCGTCCGTTGGTTGCGGCAGCAGGTCTCCCGCGAGCTGCTCGAGGACGAACCGATCGAACGGCAGGTCGCGATTTAGCGCATGGATCACCCAATCGCGGTATCGCCAGATCTGCCGTGGCTCGTCGCGGCTGCCCGCGTCGGAGTCCGCATAGCGCGCGTAATCGAGCCAGCGCCGCCCCCAACGCTCGCCGTAGTGCGGAGAGGCAAGCAGGCCGTCGATGACGCGCTCCCAGGCATCGGAGCGGGTGTCGTCGAGAAACGCGCGCACCTGTTCGGGCGAAGGCAGCAGGCCGATGAGATCGAGATAAGCGCGGCGGATCAGCGTGGTTTTCGGCGCTTCCGGCGAAGGAGCGATGCCCTCCTTCTCCAGACGCGCAAGAATGAAGCGATCGACCGGCGAACGCGGCCAAGCCGTGTTTTTCACCGGCGGAAGCGGAGGCTTCTTCGGGGTCTTGAACGACCAGTGATTCGGCTTCGGCGCCGCCCGCGCGGCCTCTTCCGGCCACACCACGCCTCCCGCGATCCATCGCTCAAACCTGTCAATCTCTCCGGCCGCAAGCATGCGGCCGGGCGGCATCTTCACGGCGTCCTGGTGGCGGAGGACTTTGAGCAGCCGGCTTTCCGCAGGCCTGCCCGGCACGAGGACAGGACCTCGCTTGCCGCCCGCCATGGCGTCCTGGCGCGATGCAAGCGAGAGCCCGCTCATGCGGATCTTGCGGTTATGGCAGCCGAGGCAATTCGCGGTGATGAGCGGTTTCACGTCCCGCTCGAACAGGTCCGTTTGTTGTGCGGCGAGCGCAGGCGTAAGCAACAGCGCCGGCCAGACGATTCCCCAAGCCCAAGACATTACGCTCCTGTCCCCTCGGACTAGAATAAGCAGGTTAGCACTCCTTGACAAGGCGATCCGCGCAGGCAAGCACGAGATCGGGCCAGCGATCCGCCACGTGCAGGTTTGCGGGACTAAGCGTGGCGAGTGCGAAAGCACTCGTAGGTCGGCTGGCCTTCGCCCGGACGAGACGGCCTCCATTCTGAGAAGATCAATATATAGAGCGAATACGAGCCGGAGCGAAAGCTATATTCGGGCAGCGAATCTGAAGTCGCGGTGTACGGCTTGCGTGGGTCAGGATGCCCGCAGGCGGCTCGCGCGAGGCGTGCGCCGCTGCCTCGCGAGGTCGTGGTGAACAATGCAAGGTAAGACTCTTCTCGCCATGGGCGCCCATTATGACGATTGCGTGTTTGGGGTGCCGGGCATCCTGCTCCAGGCGGCGGCGAAGGGCTGGCGGGTGGTGATCGCCGCCCTGATCGGCGATTACCGGAAGTGGCCACCGATCGAGGGGCGGCACGAGGCGCTGGTCAAGGGCTCGCGCGATCTGGCGCATCATTATGGCGTGGAGATGCGGTTCCTCGGCTTCGCCTCACAGCTGTTCGATGTCACATCGGAGAACAAGAAGCTGGTGGCCGAGCTGGTGGCCGAGCTGGTGGCCGATGTCGAACCCGCCCGGGCGCTGTTGCTGTGGCCGCACGACACTCATGACGACCATCGGGTCGCGTCGCAGCTTTGCGAGATCGCCCTGAAGAACGCGGGCCAGTTGCTGGGGCGCGGCGGGCTGCGCGCGCCGCAGATGTACTACTTCGACAACGGCCCGCGGCACACCATCGGCTTCGAGCCCGAAACGTTTGTGGACGTGACGCGCGAGTGGCCGGTCATGATGGAATGGCTCGGCCGGCTGATGGCGCTGGTGCGCAACGAGCCGTACGAGAGCGGCCGCCGCGATTCCTCGCAGGAGATGAAGGAAGCGATCGCCGCCTATCGCGGCCGGACCTGCGGCGTGCGTTACGCGGAGGCTCTGCGGGCGTATAGCAGACGGCCCGTGGATATTCTGGCTTAACTTTCATCGAGGCGCTCCCGGGCGGCGGGGCTGGCGGTGGGAATGCGAGCAGCTCACGTGGCAGCCAGACCCTGGGCCGCCATGACGGTTTACGGCGAGACGCTCAGCACCTCGGCGGCATCCTCCACGCTGAGCCCGCCGCAGGGCACCCATTGACCCCATTGACCTGACGCCGCTTGCCTTTCTGTGCCCCTTGCATTACCATGGCCAATCAATGAAAGAACCCGCGAGTTTAGTGGGTGTCCCTACTTCCGCGTCGATCGCTATTAACGACCAGAAGTGGGGCGGCTTCTGGCACTATTACGGCGGCTTCCTTCAGGATGCATGGAAATTGAGTCCCAACCTGACGCTGACGTACGGCTTTCGTTATGAATACACGCGGCCGCGAACGGAAATGCACAACCGCCAGTCGGTCTTCGATCTGGCGGCGCAGACGCTGGTCTTCTCGGGTGAAAACGGCGTAGCGAGCACCTTGTTCCGGGCCGATGACACTCTCGGAGGCGTTTCCAACCGTGCCCATTACGCGTGAGCTCGTGCCCCAGGATTCGGTTTCCACTATCGGTCCGGATCATCCCGCGCCTTACGTCAATCAGTGGACGTTCAGCGTCCAGCGGGAACTGTTGCGGAACACGCTTTTTGAAGTCACATACGTGGGGCAGAAAGGGACCCGGCTCCAGATCGTTTCACACCAACTCAACCAGGTTCCAGCGCAGCTGCCAGGACCGGGCAACGCTCAGTCAAGGCGTCCCTCTCCGAATCTGAACTCAGTTGCTTATCCGTTCAAACCTGTCGGGAACTCGACCTATCATGCTCTTCAGGTGGAGGGCGAACATCGATTCCCGGCGGGCCTCAATTTTCTGGGCTGGTACAGTTTCGGCAAGTCCATTGACGACTCGTCCGGTATCTTCGCCTTCCGCACGATTGGAACGCTGGCGATTCAGGACCATTACAATCTCAAGGGCGAGCGCGCAGTTTCCACGTTCGATCGCACGCATACGGCGGTTGTGACCGGCGTGTATGAGTTGCCTTTCGGCAGTGGCAAACGATTCGCAAGCGGCAATCGCATCCTGTGTGCTGTCGTTGGCGGCTGGCAGGTCAACGGCATTCTGACGCTACCCACCGGCGTGCCCCTGTCGATGGGCACTTCGCAAAATCTCACCGGTTCCCTTGGAGGTGGCAGCCGTCCCAACCGGCTTCGGAGCGGAAAGCCAGCCTCCGATGAGCCGACGATACGGCGTTGGTTCGACGTCGGCGCGTACGCACCGCCACCGCAATTTCAGTTCGGCAATACCTCTCGAACTGAATCGGACGTGCGGGGGCCCGGAACCGCGCGACTGGACTTTTCTCTCTTCCGGAATCTACGTTTTAACGAACGGCTGAACCTTCAGATCCGGGCCGAGGCATTCAACGCAACGAATCGGGTGAACTTCGCAGGTCCGAACACCACCATTGGATCACCGGCTGCAGGTACGATCACTTCGGCCGGGGACGCACGAATCATTCAACTCGGGGTAAGACTTACATTCTGATGCGAACCACGTTACTGGCACTGGCGATCGGCTCTGTCGCAGCCGGCCAGTGGCTGCCCACAGAGACCGCAACCGTTCAGATGAGAAGCGAAGGGCATGACGTGTGGAAGCTTGTTTCGTCAGCCTCCGCCGAACAGACGATCGAATCCGAGGAGCAGTTCGCGGCCCGCCCGGGGGACACCTTTGAGGTCAGCGTCAGGCTGCGGGTGGACACGAGCACCAAAGCGCTTCCCGAACTCGTGTCCTATGACGCAAACGGGAACGAAATACTCGGGCGCTCGTCGCTTGCAATAGGCCCGACACAAGTCACCACCGACTGGCTGCCGGTCCGCCGTGTCTTCGCCGCGGCGCCGGGCGCGGCGAGCGTCCGAGCCCGCATCCGATTTTCCGGACGTGGCGAAATCCTCGTTGGGCACATGGATTTCAATCGTAAGACAATCGACCCATACGAAACCGGCGCCCTCTATTCCCCGATCTACCCGAACCGGCGGCGCGGACTTGTGCTCTCGCCCGCGCTGGGAATTGTGAATACCGCCGAGGTGTCGCGATTAGATCGCGACGGTGACGGCAAGTGGGCGCTGATCACAATCGATCTGGACAAAGCATCCGAGCCGGACAGCCGGGGCGAGGACTGGCGAACCAGCTTCAAATATCGGCCGAACGAGCTGTACTGGTTCGATGGTGCTGTCCTCAAATCCGATTCCGTCCGAGAGAATCGCGAACCCGATCTCAAGCGAGCCCTGCACTACCGCGCTCGGGTGCACGCCGGACCGTACCAGGTGATCATGAACGACCCGGGGCGCGCCGTAGCAATCTCGACGGACGGCGAGACATGGCGGCGGTTTGAAGGTGGCGCGGAGGCCGAGCTCGGGCACGTCGGAGCCAGCACGGGTTTTATCGATCTGTGGGTGGACGCGTGCTATCGCGACGCGACGTCCGCCGGACCCGTCTACTTCGATTACGTGCGACTATTTCCTACCGATCACGCGCCTTCTGCAGAGACTCTGTTCCGGGCGGCCCGGCAGACTCCGTCACAGTTAAGCCGGGGGTCAGCCAGGCACCGGAAGGTCGCCGTCAGCGTCACTGCGCCGAAGTTCGCGGCGGGAAGAGCCTGGCCTGTCCGAAGCGGTATCCCGATCCCGCGCGGTGAACTTGCGTCTCCCCGGCAGGTGATGGTGACGGACGCGGCAGGCAGACGCATCCTTTCGTCCAGCCGAACGATGGCAAGCTGGCCTGACGGATCGGTGAAGTGGCTCTTTACCGACTTCCACCACGACTTCTCAGCGAGTCCGGCAGGAACATACGAAGTCCACTACGGCAATGACATCGGCGCTGCGTCAGGCGAGGGAGCTGCCGTTCAAATTCGGGAGACCGGCCGTGGTATCGAAGTGGATACCGGAGCGATCCGGTTCCTGGTATCGAACACCCGCTTCGGAATCGTCGAAAGCGTGCGTCTGGCTTCAGGAAGGGCGTTACAGACAGACCCGATCATTGCCGAGATCCGCGAGCCGGGGGGAAGACCTGGCGAGCCTCGGATTTGCCGGTGCACAAAGTCGAGGTGGAGCAAGCCGGGCCTCTCCATTCCGTTATTCGCGTTGAAACGAAGCTGGCTGAGTCCGGCAAGCCGGCCGCGGGCTTCTATCACAGGGCCCGAATTCACGCATACGCAGGCAGCCCGCTGTTGCACGTCGACTATTTCGTTGCAAACACGGATAGCCGCCCGGCAAAGGATGTGGGCGGCTCCATGGAAAGCAAGCTGTTCGTCGAATCGATCGCATTGCGGCTCAGGCCTGCTGCGGCCGTTTTAGAGGCCATGCATGGCCTGTCCAGCCGTTCAGACACAGGCTCGGTTGTTCAGCAGAATGCCGGCACGGCGCTGCTCAATGGCGCCGCGACGCAGAAGCACGTTCCAGGATGGCTGGCCGCCGCACTTAAAGGAGGTGGGGCAGTTTCCGTCGGGCTGAAGGATTTTCGGGAGCAGTTCCCGAAAGCATTCCGTTGGAACCCGAACGAGATCGAGGTTGCCCTATGGGCGCGCGAAGGCGGATCGTACGAGTGGTACGAAGGCGTAGGTAAGACGCATCACCTTTCGCTGTTATACGGCGATGCAAATCCGGGCGACGCGGCTCTGCTTGCCGAAGGCCCTGTTTCTGCTGTCGCCAAGCCCGAATGGTATACGGCATCCGGAGCGTTCGGACCGATGGTCACGGCAGCGCAGAGCGGGCTTCCGGCTGTCGAAGAGGCGCTTGCCGCAAACATGAAAGGTCCCGTGGTGGACGAGGTGGGACTCGGTTTCGAAAACTACGGCGACCATACGTCTCCGGGCTATGTCAAGGGCTCGCGACTCTGGGATAACAACGAATACGATACGCCGGCCGCGGGTATGGTCCATTTTGCGCGAACGGGCGACATGGCATCACTCAAGGTTGCCCTCGCTGGTGCTCTGCACTATCTGGACGTCGACACGATCCACTACTCCAGTAAGCACGCCAACTGGGCGCGGGCCGCGCACTCGCACAGCCACGTCGTGTTCGGACACCATACGGCCGAACCGCCTAACATGCACCATGCCGGATATGTACAGGGCCTGATCTGGTACAGCTACCTAACGGGTGAACCGATCGGGATTGCGGGCGCGAAGGGCATCGCCGACTGGGTGCTGACGAGCGTCAGTCCGGAAAATTGCGTCGGGTCGATGGAGCGCGCGCTCGGTCATTCTCTGATGACTCTGACCGACACCTATGAAGCCACCTGGAGCGACAAGTACCTGCGCGGCGCCGCCCGGCTCGCCGACTGGGCGACCAAGTGGGAGCATCCTGTCCTGAGTGGGTTCATGGCTCCGATCACCGAAGCCCCCGGATTTTACGCCGGATCGCCTGGCGTGGGCGCCGGCACGCTTCACGCCGGACTCATCAAGTTCAATGAATGGGCAAAATCACCCGAGATCGACAAGATGTTGGACCGCGCGGCGCGATGGACGCTGACGTTTCAGTGGCGCCCTCCGGCAAATATCATCGCAAAAGCTCCCATCGCAGGAGCGCCGAGCACCGCGCTCGCAATGTGCGAAAGCCTTCGGCTCATGCACTATGCCAGCGCGCGGAGCGATGATCCTTTGTTTCTTGCGGCGCCGCGTAAGTCCGTGATCCAGGCCTTCGTCAGTGAACCGGCCGTGGTGCGTACACGCTCGACGGGCCGCGTGTACAACTACCTTCCCTGGTACTTGACGACGCTCAGCAGCAACGGCAACCCGGAACCAGGCGATGAATTGCAGATCGAGCCGAGTGCCGATCACCTGAAGGTGGCAAGCGGCCCTCAGTTTTCGTGTCCGCAACACCGGCCGGAGCGCGGTTGAAATTACCAGATTCTCGCTGCAACTCAGGCTGGATCTGACAACGAAACCTCTCGCGGGAGAGACGGGCGGGCGGCTCGAACCAGGCGAGACGCGCGAATTCCGGTACGAGGTCAGCGCCCCTCAGCGCATCAACCTGACTTCCGAGTCGAACCGCGTATCGTACGGTCACTTCGCCGGACTGTACCGTAGCGGCAGCAAAGCGCGATTGTCTCATCTGCCGTTGAAGATCGAGATAACCGATTGACAGCATCGCGGGCCGCACGGCGGGGATTGCATCGACTTGCGAAGAGATCCGGTTCTTTAATGTCTATGATGTATCGGTGCGCACGCATATGAAAGGCTTCCTAATATTTTTTGTGTTGACGGCCTCCCATCTCCCGGTGTCTACCCTGTCGGGTCAGGATCAGCGGACGGAGAGTTTTCTGGGCAACCTCGCCCCGATCGCGCGTTCCATTCAAAGGGAGCGCGGATTTCCGATGGACTACGCCCATCGCGGCGCCTTGTCGATTGGCGAGTGGCGAAGCCGCGGGCGGGCGGAAGTTCAGAACAGGCTCGCGTACTGGCCGAAAACCGTGCCGCTTGATATCCGTGTTCAGTCCGTAGTGAAGCGCCCGGGGTATGAGATTCGCATCATCTCCTTTGCCGGTTCGCCGCATTACCGAATTCCGGCGTACCTGCTGGTTCCCGACGGGCGAGGTCCGTTTCCGGGAGTAGTGGCGCTGCACGACCATGGCGGCTGGTTTTTTCATGGAAAAGAAAAACTGGTTCGGATGGAGGGCGAACACATTTCCATAAAGCAATTCCGGGATGGCGCCTACGGGGGGCGCGCATATGCAGAGGAACTGGCGCGGCGCGGATTCGTGGTGATCGTCCCGGATGCATTTTACTGGGGGGAACGCCGGCTGCAGTACCAACAGCCGCCCGAGGAACTTCAGAAACGGCTAGCCGGGCTGAAGCCCGAACAAAGAGATTACGTCGTTGCGATGAACCGCTTTTTGCTCGAGCGCGTGCCGACGATGCACATGTGGCTGTCGTTTTCCGGTACTTCGTGGGGCGGCATCGTGAACTATGATGACCGGCGGAGCGTGGACGTCCTGGCTTCTCTCGCGGAGGTGGATGCCAATCGTATTGGTTGTCTCGGTCTGTCGGGAGGCGGTTTTCGGTCCACGTACCTGGCCGGGATGGAACCGCGGATCAAAGCCGCGGTGATTACCGGTTGGATGACGTCACTCCCTACGACGGTAGACATGCCGTATTCGGTCCACCCCTATATGTTCGACCCATTCGGGTTGCATGCGAATCTCGACCATCCGGACGTCGCGTCCCTGGCTGCGCCCACTTGCGCGATATTTGTTCAGAATTGCGCTCGCGACCGGCTGTTCACGCGGGCCGGCATGCAAAGTGCCGCAGACAAGATTCAGTCCGTATACGCCGATCTCAAGCATCCCGAGCGGTTCCGAATGCGGTTCTATGATGTGCCGCATCAATTCAACCTAGAAATGCAGCGAGACGCATTTGAGTGGTTGGAGCGCTGGTTGAAGCGATGA
>JACOTZ010000276.1 GCA_016178155.1 Acidobacteriota bacterium | reverse complement strand
GAGATCAACTGCCTGACGGCGGCGTCGAACCGGTCCCGCGAGACGCCCGCGGTCTCGTGCAGAAACTCGTAGATGTCGGCGCCGTGAGCGGGACGCCCGCAGCGGGAAACCAAGGCCGCCAGCCAGGGCGGGCCGGACAGCTCGCCGCTGAATGGCTGGCTGCAACGGAAATCGCAGCGCGCCATCGCGAGGCGCTCGTCTTCGACGCGGTACACGATCCGCAGCTCCGCCGCCTCGGAAACCGCGAGGCGCGCGCGCATGGGGTCAAAAGCGGGCGCGGCCGCTTCCCAGTCGAGCAGCCAGTCCAGCTCCGCGGCCCCGAAGCTCGGTCCGATCCGGCGGCGCACGGTGACCGGCGGGCGCGCGCCGCCATGCCGCTGGATCGCAAGGCTCGTGTAGACCAACTGCTCGATGCCGAGGGCTTCCATGCGGTCCACGGCCTGGTCGATCAGGCGTGTGTCCCCGCGGCTTTTGAGCATACGGACGGCGGCGAATTCCGCCGGCGAGCCGACCGAACGTGCCACGAGCGCCACATCGAACTCCCGCTCGGAGACGCCGAGCCAGCCCCGGATGCGCGCCTCGGCCGGCTCGCCATGACGGTCCGCACACATGGTGAGGCAGTAGAAGCGGCCGCCCGGACGCAGGTGCGCGGGCAGGTCCCGGATGATCCGTTGCGTGATCAGCTCACCGCCCTCGCCGCCGTCGCAGTAAGCGAAGGAGCGCTCCAGCGGATCATAGGGCGGGTGGGAGACGATGCGGTCAAAGGTCATGCCGGCAAGCTGGTGGAATCCATCGCTCTTGAGGACAGTGACGTTCGCGACGCCGTTCAGCCGCCGGTTGAACTCGGCGAATGCGACACAGCGGCCGGAGAGATCGGTCGCCCAGACCTGGCGAGCTTCGGCGGCGAGCAGCAGCGCCGCGACGCCCGAGCCGGTGCCGAGATCGAGCAGCGCCTCGCAGGGCGTGCGCGGCAGCATCCCGACGTAGGTCGTGCTGTTCTCCGTGATGCCCGGGTAGACAAACTCGCGGCCCACCTCGGCGGCGTTTCCGAGCGGGTCGACAATGCGGTCGGAGGCGAGAAAGAGGGAGCCCGCGGGATAGAGCATCGCGGGACAGCAGCTGCGCTCGTCCTCGGATGCGAGCAGCCCGAGAGCCTGGAAGGCGGCGGCCACATCAGGCGGGATGTGCCGCTCGAGCTCGGAGCGCTCGACGAAGTTGCCGCAGAACAGCAGGCGGACGAGAAAGGGGTCGGCGCGGCGCCGGACGGCGGAGGCGGTCATGCAGGCGGGGAGCGTGTCCTCGCCGAGAGAGCGGCAGAGCAGCTCCGCGGTGTAGTCCGCGTCGCGGAGGAACTGCCGGACGGCGCGGAAGTCGTTTTCGGCGCCAAGCCGTACGGGCACGGGTTGAGTTTCAGCCGGAAACATTGCTGGTTGCAGCGAAGCGCAGGAAACCGCCGGAAATCAGCGGCAGCAGGGCATCGGCGAACTCCTCCGGCCGGGTTTCGGGATGGACGATGCCCTCCTGCCTGAGGTGGTCGAGCAACTCGTGTCCGGTGCGGCCGCGGCCGGCGCAAAGCGCCAGCAGGTGGGGAATCCAGGCCTGGGCGCGCAGCTCCATCTGAAAAGGGTAGCCGGCGGCGAGCACGTACTCGGTCGGGGTCCACTCACCCGCGCGCAGACGGCTCTCGATGCGGAGCTCAGTCCTGGTGTCGGCGCACAGCTCGGAGGCGAGGACGGCCGCGAGAGCGGAGCCATCGGCGGCCGCGGCTTCCCAACCGAGCAGCCACTCGATCTCGCCCGGCCCGGATTCCGGCCCGGCCATCCGCCGTACGGTGAAAGGCGGCCGCGGGGCGCGGAATCGCCGCAGGACGGTGATGCCCTGGTGGAGCCCGGTGATCTCAAGCTTGTCGAAGACGTCGTGCCAGCCTCGCATCTCCTGGAGCGGAGAAACGCTTTTGACCGCGGCGAGCATGGCGTACTCGTCCGGCTTGAGGGTTTTCGAGATGATCAGGGCGAGGTCGAACTCGGGCGCGGCGGCGGCGAGCCATTCGCGGACGCGGTCCTCGTAGCGGGCATGCTTGCGCTCGGCCGCGAGCGCGCGCACGTAGAACCGGCCATCGGGGCGGAGGTAGCGCGGCAATGCCTGAATGATCCGCCGGGTGATCTCCTCGCCGTCTTCGCCTCCATCCATGTAGATCCACTTGCGCTCGCGCACGGGGACGTAGGGCGGATGGGCAACGATGCAATCGAAAGTGAGATCGCCGGCGGGGTCAAACAAATCGCCGGCGCCGGTGGTGATGTTGCCGATCCCGTTCAGGCGTGCGTTGAATTCGGCAAAGTGAACGGAACGGGGAGCGATGTCGAACGCCCAGGCATGGCGGGCAAAATCACGGGCGGCGAGGAGGGCCGCTATGCCCGTGCCGGCGCACAGCTCGAGGAAGGCGCCGCAGGGGAGGCGGGGCATGCCGGCGAGGAACTTGCGCGTGGTGGAGACGAGCGCGGGGTAGACGATATCCTCGGGGAGCGCCGGGGGCGTGCGGTCCGGCGTATTCCAGCGATCGGAGGCGATGCAGAGTCCCTCGACGGGATAAAGCGCCACGGTGGCGGTGATGCCCCGCTCGCCGCGCTCGACGAGTCCGAGGTCTCGTCGTAGCCGGTGTGCGCGAGGAAATCCCTCACCGCACGAAAGGCCGCGGGGGAGGCAAGCTTGATCGGGTACACGGTCAGGTCCTACTTCTTGAGCGCGAAATACAGCACCAGGGCGACGGCCAGAATGAACAGGACCATGAGGATCACGATCAGCGGGAGGTAGTTCGTCCGGGCGGCGGGCCTGGTTGCGGGCTCAGCCGCCGCGGGTGCGGCGGCCGCGGGCGGGGGCGTGGGTGACGAGAACATGCGGGTGAACTCGCCCGGCCCCCGCGTCTGGACGGGCGCGGCCGCGTAAGGCTGGACGGGCACTGGGGGCGGCGGCGGGGCGGCGAAGGCTCCCGTCGCGCCGCCGGGTGCTCCGGATTGGACGCTGGGGGACGGTGCGGGTCCGGAGGGTACTCCGAACATGCGCGTGAACTCGCCGGGCGCACTCGCGCCTCCTTCCGGCCGCGGGTGCGACGACTGAGGAAACGGGTCCTTAAAGGCGGGGTGGTGTGCGGGCGTGGCGGGCTCGACGGGCTGATGGAAGAACTTTGTAAACTCACTTGGTCCGGACGATTGCGCAGGTGGAGAGAAGGACGGTTGCTGCTGTTGCGGGAGCGGCGGAGCTTCGCCCATGGGCTGCCGGGGGGGCGTCGCGAACATGCGCGTGAACTCGCCGGGCTGCCTGGGCGGCTCGGGCTGCGACGAGGCGGGGGGCAGGCCGCTGTCGGCGGCAAGAGTGCTCTCGGGGCGGGGCGGGGGCGCGGGCTGGGACGATGTCGCGAACATGCGCGTGAAGTCGCCGGGTCCGGAGGGAGCGGCGGGCGTCGCCGGCTGGGGCGAGGCCGAAGGTGTCCGCGCCGTCTGAAACATGCGGGTGAACTCGCCGGGCGGAGGCTGTGCGGGTTGGGGCGGTGGCGCGGCCGGGGGCTGCTGGGCTGCCTGCGGCGGGGGCGGTGGCGCAGCGGGCGGCTGTGGCGAGGCCGGGGTCGAAGGCGGGGTCCGGAACATGCGCGTGAACTCGCCGGGCTCGCCGGGGGAAGACGCGGCGGGCGCCGGAGCGGGCGGCTGCGCCGGCGGCGCGGGTGCGGGCCGCGCCTGTGTCTGAAACATTCGTGTGAACTCGCCCGGCTCTTGCCTGGCGGCGGGCGGTTCGGCGGGGGCTCCGAGCGCGGCGTCTCCGCCCAGCTGGAACGTGCGGGTAAACTCGCCGGGGGCCCGCACGGGGTCGGAGGGGGGCGCCGGCTCATGCGGCTCGGGTTTGGGCGCCGGCGGCTCCGGCTCAGGCTGTGGAATCGGCGGTGTCACCTGGGGCGCCGGAGCAAAGGCCGGCGGGGGCTGCATGCCCGGAGCGGACGGCGTCGCGGGCTGATTCCACTGAGAGTGGGCGGCGTCGCCGGTCTCGCCCGACGGCTGGCCTTTCTTCATGAACTCGGAGACGGGCACGCGCCAGCTTCCGGCCTTGGTGAAGCGTTCGGGCGCGGGCGCGGGCGGGACTTGGGGCGGCGGCGAGGCGGAGGGCGGCTGTGCGGGCGTGGGCTGCGGAGGAGGCTGGGCCGGCCTGGCGAACGGGTCGGGCCACCGCGGCGGAGGCTGCAGGGGAGCACTGCCCTCGCTCACCCAATCGGCGAACGTTTGTTGCGGCTTCCAGCGGCTGGTAACGAGGTAGGGCGTGTCCTCGTGCTCGCCCTGGTCGATGATCTGCTCGCGGTATTCGGGCCGCAGGCGGCCCAGCTTTTCGAGCAGGGCGTCATTCAGCGGGGTGTGGCCGCCGGTGAAGATGTGGACCGCAACCACATCGTTGGTGGCGAGCTGCCGCGCAGCGAACGTTTTAATCCCGTCGTCGCGCACGAGCTCGAGCAATTCGTACTTCTGGTAAAAACTCATGGCGTTCCTCGGCCGTGCTTCTTATGATGCCACTACCGGGCCCGCCGCGACCGGGGTCGCGGGGCCGGATTCAAACGCGTTCCCCTATGGTAGAGTAGTTCCTGCGAAACGGGCGTACCGGGCGGAATATGAGCAGCGCAAAGAGTGCAATCCCGCGTCGCCACACGGGGAAGGGATTCGAAATCAGGCAAAGGGGCCGCGTTCAACGGTCCTCTTTCGAACGCGCGGTTCCGGTCTCGAGAAACGCGAGCGGCGCATGAAATATCTCTCCCGAGTGGTCTGGTCGGAAGGCATGTACCTGGCGCCGCACCACTTTCAGGTACAGAGCCGGTATTTCGAGGACATGGCCGCGTTCGCCATCTCCTCACTCTGGTTTGAGCCCTACGGCCTCGCCGGCTGCGGGCTGGATCACGAAGCGCTGCACAACGGGACGGTATCGCTGCTGCACGCGCGCGGGATGTTCGCCGATGGGCTGCCGTTCCACATGCCCGAGTCCGACCCGCTGCCCGAGCCGCGCAACATCGCCGAGTTGTTCCCGCCCACGCGCGACACGCTGACGGTGGAACTGGCGATTCCGCAGCGGCGGCAGAACGGGCTGAACTGCGTGCCGGAGGAGGGCGCCAACGGAACGCCGGCGCGATTTGTCGCGCAGCGGGTGGTGCTGCACGACGAAACCACGGGCGTGGACGAGCGCGAGGTGCGGCTGGGGCGCAAGAACATCCGGCTGCTGCTCGATACCGAGGTTGGGGAGGGCGAGCTGGCGCTGCCGGTGGCGCGGGTGATGCGGGACTTTTCGGGGCACTTCATCTACGATCCCTCCTTCATTCCGCCGTGCGTGCAGATCGGCGCGAGCGACCGTCTGATGACGCTGCTGCAGCGGCTGGTGGAGATCCTGGAGGAGAAGAGCAACACGCTCGGCCAAGGCAGGCGTTCCGGCGTGAAATCGTGGGCCGAGTACTCGACGCGGGACGTTGCGAACTTCTGGCTGCTGCATACAGTGAACTCGGCGCTGGCGCCGTTGCGGCACCTCTTCCTTTCGAAACGCGGCCACCCCGAGGAACTGTACGTCGAGATGGCGCGGCTTGGGGGGGCGCTGTGCACGTTCGCGCTGGATTCGCACCCATCGTCGCTGCCGCTGTACGATCACCGCAATCTCGACCAGTGCTTCGGGACGCTGGACGAGCACATCCGGCGGCACCTGGAGACGACCGTCCCCACCAACTGCATCAACATTCCGCTGGTGAAGACCGCGGATTACTTTTACGAAGCCGAGGTCACCGACCAGCGCTGCTTCAGCCCGTCGCGCTGGATCTTCTCGATCCGGTCGCCCGCGGGCGAGGTGGAAGTGATCTCGAAGGCGCCGCAACTGGTGAAGATCTGTTCGAAGCTGTTCGTGCCGGAGCTGGTGAAGCGGGCGCTGCCGGGCATGGGCATGACACATCTGCCGGTTCCGCCGAGCGCGGTCTCGGCGCGGCTGGACACGCAGTACTTCGGCATCAGCACGACCGGGCCGTGCTGGGACCACCTGGTGAAAACGCGGCAACTGGGCGTGTACGTCCCCGGAGAGCTCCCGGAGCCCGAGCTCGAACTTCTGGTGATTCTGCAGTCCTGAGGGCGGTGAGGTTTGCGCGCCAATCCAGCCGTCATGCTCGAGCGCGCAGTGCGACTCTCTCTCGTAACTCAGGTTGTACACGAGGGGATAGCTGGAGCGGCCCAGGGCGCGCGCCCAACTGAGGGTTTCGGTTTCGCGGAGGTGGATTGATGGCTAGCAACCTGGAACGTCGCGCGGAGAACCTGGCGTTCGTTTTGCAGGAGCTGCTCACGGTGGGCGAACGCCTGCGCGCGGGACGGCAGGCGGTGCAGGACGCCGCGAGCTTCCGCCAACAGCTCCGGGAGGCGCTGAAGCTCGCCGATCAGGAGGCGCGGAAGCGGGGCTACACGAGCGATGACACACAACTGGCGACCTTCGCCGTGGTGGCGTTTCTCGACGAATCGATTCTCAACCTGCGCAATCCGATCTTCGCCGACTGGCCCAAGCAGCCGCTGCAGGAAGAGCTGTTCGGACACCACGTGGCGGGCGAGATCTTTTTTCAGAACCTGCAGAAGATCATGGGCCGCAACGACTCGCAGGAAACAGCCGACCTGCTCGAGGTGTATTATCTGTGCCTGTTGCTCGGCTTCGCGGGCCGGTACAGCCTGAGCGGGCGGGGGGAACTGAAGGGTGTGATGGATGCGACGGGCGACAAAATCCGCCGCATCCGGCAACTGCCTCCCGATCTCTCGCCGTGGTGGGCGCTGCCGGGCGAGCCGGTGCGGGCGGGCGGCCGGGACCCGTGGGTGAAGCGGCTGCTCATCGGCGCGATCGCGTGCGTGGCACTCGCGCTGGTGCTGTTCGTGGGATTCAAGTTCTCTCTCGGCTCGCGCATATCGGCGCTCGAGCAAAGCGTTTCCCACCGGAGTTAAGCCATGAGTTATTACATTGCCGCCGCGGGTGCATACATCGTTTACGTCCTGATGGCGTTTGCCACGGCTAAATTCCTGAATCTTACGGGCGTCGATTTCTGGGTGCTGTTCAGCGCGCTGACGATTATCGGCGCGCTGGCGGTGGGCGTGTATCTGTGGTTCCGCTCGCGGCAGAAGGCGGCTGCCGCGCCGGAAGCGGCGCCTGACGCGGGTGGTGAACTGGAGGCGCTCATCCGGGGGGCGGAGGCGAAGCTGGCGTCGTCGCGCGCGGCACAGGGAGCCGGGCTGAATAACCTGCCACTGCTGTTCGTGGTGGGCGAGCAGGGGACGACGAAGACCAGCACCGTGCTGCATTCCGGCCTCGACCCGGAACTGCTGGCGGGGCAGGTTTACCAGGACACACAAGTGGCGCCGACGCGCAACGCGAACCTGTGGTTCGCCCGCGGCATGATCCTGGCGGAGGCTGCGGCGCGGCTGCTGCACGATCCGGCGGCGTGGACGCGCCTGGTGCGGCGGCTGCGGCCCGGCAGCCTGAAATCGGTGGTGGGGGGCGGCGCGAACGCGCCGCGCGCGGCGGTGGTGTGCGTCGACTGCGAGACCTTCACGCGCGGCCTGTCTCCCGATCAGCTTGCGGCGGTGGCGCGGAACCTGCAGGCGCGGCTGGTGGAGATCTCGTCGGCGCTGGGCATCAGTTTCCCGGTGTACGTTCTGCTCACGAAGGCCGACCGCATCCCTTTCTTCACGGATTACGTGCGCACTCTGACGAATGAAGAGGCGGCGCAGGTGCTCGGGATCACGCTGCCGATGCGCGCGGCGCAGAGCACGGGAGTGTACGGGGAAGAGGAGACGCAGCGGCTGACGCAGGCATTCACGGCCCTGCTGCACAAGCTCTGCGACAAGCGGCTCGATTTTCTGCCGCGGGAGACCGATTACGAGAAGGTCCCGGGCGCCTACGAGTTCCCGCGCGAGTTTCGCAAGCTGCGCGGCCCGCTGGTGCAGTTCCTGGTGGATATGTGCCGGCCGAGCCAGCTCAACGTGAGCCCGTTCCTGCGCGGCTTCTATTTCTCGGGCGTGCGGCCGGTGGTGGTGGAGGAGCGAGCCGTGCCCGCGGCGCCGGTTCCGCAGCAGCGGTCGGCCCAGACGGCCGGGAGCGCCACGGGAATTTTCAGCGTGCCGGGGTTCGGGCAGCCGGCGCCGCAGGCGGCGGTGGAGTTCGTCGGCACCAAGAAGGTCCCGCAGTGGCTGTTCCTCAGCAGGCTGTTCCACCAGGTGATCCTGCAGGACCGCGCCGCGATGAGCGCGAGCGCGGCGAGCACGAGGACGAGCACGCTGCAGCGGGTGCTGCTTGCGTCGGCGGCGCTGTTGTTCCTGGTGCTGAGCGTGGCGTGGGTGGTATCGTTCGCGCGCAACCGGGGGTTGGCGAACCAGGCGGTGGCGGCGGCGAACGCGATTCCGGCCTCGGAAGCGGCGGGGGCGACGCTGGCTTCGGCCGACGCCCTCAAACGGCTGGAGACGCTGCGGCAGACGCTCGAGCAGCTCACGATCTACGAGCGCGATGGCGCGCCGCTCAGCTATCGCTGGGGGCTGTACGCGGGCAGCGACATGTACCCGCAGGTGCGGCGGGTCTACTACGCACGCTTCAGACAGTTGCTGTTCGGCGCGACCCAGGAGGGTCTGCGCGCGCATCTGGAAAAAGTGCCGGCCGCACCGGGTCCCTCGGATGACTATGGCTACACCTACGACACGCTGAAGGGATACCTGATCACGACGTCGCACCACGACAAGAGCACGCGGCAGTTTCTGTCGCCGCTGTTGCTGGCGCGCTGGTCGAGGGACCGGGGTGTCGACGCCGAGCGCCTGGCGCTCGCACAGAAGCAGTTCGACTTTTATGCCGAGGATCTGAAGACCGCGAATCCATACACGTCAGAGAACGATGCGGCGGCGGTGGATCGCTCGCGGCGGTACCTGGCGCAGTTTTCGGGCACGGAGCGCGTGTATCAATTCATGCTGGCCGAGGCGGGCAAGACGAACGCGCCGGTGAACTACAACAAGCGCTTCCCGGGATCGGCGGAGGTGGTGATCAACAACCGCGATGTTCCCGGCGCGTTCACCAAGGGGGGCTGGAACTGGATGCAGAACGCGCTCAAGCGGGCCGACCAGTTCTTCGGGGGCGAGCGCTGGGTGCTGGGCGACTACGCGTCCGCGGCTGTGGATCGGGCCAAGCTCGAGCAGGACCTCCAGGCGCGGTACCTGAACGACTTCATCAATCACTGGCGGAATTACATCAAGGGTTCGGTGGTGGTGCGGTACGGGGGCCTGAAGGACGCGGCGAAGAAGCTCAACGTGCAATCGGGCAACCAGTCGCCGATCCTGGCGCTGTTCTGGCTGGCATCGCAAAACACGGGCGTGAAGCACCCGAAGGTGGCCGAGGCTTTCCAGCCGGTGCACGCCGTGGTCCCGCCGGAGGTGGCGGACCGCTACATCGCGCCGCCCAATCAGCCGTATATCAACGGGCTGCTGAACCTGCAGGTGTCGGTCGACCAGGTGGCGAACAATCCGGGAACGCCGGACGCAGCGGCCGCGGGGCCGACGCTCTCGGCCGCGTCGAACGCGAAGCTCTCGGTGAGGCAGGTGGCGCAGTCGTTCCGCATCGACCAGGAAGCGCACATCGAGAACTCGGTGCAGAAGCTGATGGAAGACCCGATTACGTATGTGGAGGGCCTGCTGCGCGCGCTCGGGCCGGCCGAGCTGAACGCGAAGGGCAAGGGGTTGTGCGCGCAGTTCGCCGCCACGACCGGGAAGTTCCCGTTCAATCCTTCAGCGGCCGCGGAGGCGACGGTGCAGGAGGTCAATGCGCTGCTGAAGCCGGGTGACGGCGCGCTGTGGGTGTTCTATGAGATGAACCTGAAGACCGCGCTGGTGCGGCAGGGCAACATGTACGTCGCGAGCCCGAACGCGCCGCTCCCGCTCAATCCGGCCTTCATTGCATTCTTCAACAACGCCGCGCGGTTTTCGGAGATGCTGTACAAGCCGGGTTCGACCGAGCCCCGCTTCACTTATTCGCTGACGCCGCTGCGCTCGGAGGGCTTCTCGAAGGTGACGCTGGTGATTGACGGGCAGACGCTCGATGCCGCGGGCAGCGGTGGTCCGGCGAAGCAGTTGGTATGGCAGGGCGGCGGCACGCACGGTGCACGTTTGTCGGGCAAGTTTGGGGGTCAGGACCTGACGCTGCCGGGCTACGACGGCCTGTGGGCGGCCTTCCGCCTGTTCAACGATGCCGAGCGCTGGGAGCCCGCCGGGGCCGGCTATAACCTCGATTGGATTATCCGCTTCGGCGGGCGCGCGATGACGACCTCGTCGGGCAATCCGCTGGCCGCTCGCTTCTTCCTCGATCTGGGTGGCACTCCGGCCTTCTTCCGCAAAGGCGCGCTCGCCGGCATCCGCTGCGTGTCGCAAGTGGCGCGGTAGGTCAGCGCGGACGCGGGCCTGCCCGCCACCTTCGCGGTACGGGCGCGCGAATTTCGCACGGGGTGCCGTGGCATCGGATCGTGGGCGGGTATGGCAGGCTCCGGCCGCTGGTTGCCGGCCAGGTTGGAGATAGCCGTGCGTGGATGAGGGATCCGCCAGGAGGGAGTGCGAACGGGGCGCCCGCCCGAGAACTCGTCCGTAACCGGGGGTGGGGGAAGCGCGAAGCTGTTATTCTGGAGCAAGGAGCCGATGGCTGCCGTCACACCGCCCGATGTGTTCGATGAACAGGCCTTGGTGGAGCGCGCACGGGCGGGAGACGCGGCCGCCTTCAGCGAGCTCGTAACGCGTTACGAGCGCAAGATTTACCGCCTGGCGAAAAACATCACCCAAAACGATGAAGACGCCGAGGACGTGCTCCAGGAGACCTTCCTAAAAGCGTACGCCAACCTCGAGGGGTTTCTAGGGCAGTCAAAGTTCTACACCTGGATCGTGCGGATCGCCGTGAACGAGGCCCTGATGAAGCTTCGGAAGCGGAAGACCGACCGCACCGTATCGCTTGACGAACCGGTGGAAACGGCCGAGGATGACGTAGTCCGGGAAATCGCTGTCTGGGAAGACAATCCTGAGCAGCGCTATTCCCGCGACGAGTTGCGCCAGGTTCTGAACCAGGCGGTCTTGACCCTCAAGCCCGATTTCCGCACCGTTTTCCAGCTTCGGGACATCGAAGAATTGTCCACGGAGGAGACGGCCGCGGCGCTCGGAATCTCGATTCCGGCGGTGAAGAGCCGCTTACTGCGCGCGCGGCTCCAGCTCCGCGAAAAACTGACCCGGTTCTTCAGGCGTAAGGGAGACGATGTGTTTGCTTACCTGTAAAGAGTTTCTGAGCGAACTAAACGACTTTCTCGACGACACGCTGCGGGCCGAGATCCGGCAGAAATTCGAGGACCATCTCGCCGAATGCCCGAATTGCTGGGTCATCTTCGATACCACGAAGAAGACGATCCTGGTCTACAAGGGCATGGAACCGCAGCCGATCCCGCAGGACATTCACTCGCGGCTGATGGAAGCGCTGAACCGCAAACTGACGGCGGGCGGCGGCGGCTCGGCGTAGTCGACGCTAATTCCAGAGCCGCTTCGCCCAGTTCCTGAGGCGGTCGCTGAGTGAGGGTTTGGCTGGGGTATCCGGTTCGTCCGCGTCAGGCTGGCTGGAGGCGAGGAGGGTTTCGCCCCCGCTGGTGTACGGGGAAGGCAAGCGCTCGGCCGGAGCCTTGCCGACCAGCCGCACCCGGTAGATCTCGTAGGTGTAAGTCTTCCGGTAGAGCTTGCCATCCTTTTCCCGCACGACCACCGAGAAGCGAGGCGGACTGCCTTTTTCGACAATTGTCGGGTAATAGCCTTCGAGGCCGCGCTCGATGTAGGCGGTTTCGTAGCGGTGCCTGCGCATGTTCCAAACAAAGTAGCGGAAGCTATCGAATTCGTAGGGGACGGCGACGCGCGAGTTGGTGGTCCACAGCCAGTGGTGCTTGGTCACGCCATGGTCGTCCACGGTACCCATGGAGAAATAGGACGTAATGCGATGTCCCTCGGCATACTGAGCGACCTCGTCAGGGATGGCCATGACCAGGTTACGCGCCAGCGCCCAGCCGGCGCGGCGGCTCTGCATGCGAACAAGGTTCCAGTCGTCCATGGGCACCTGGGGCAGCGTCCGTTTTTGCTCTTCCGGGGCTGACATGAGGGGCGCAGTGCGAGAAAGCTCGAGCCAGTTCTTCGGAGGCGCGGGAGCGGGGGCCTGCTGCAGAGGCGGGAGTTTCTCTGCGTCATCGCTGGCGCGCTTTCTTGGGGCCGGGGCGGGTCTGGCGGTGAGCTGCACGTCGGGCGGCTGCGCATTGCGGGGGACAACCTGGTGCCAGACGACGTGGGCGCGGTCGCGCTCATGGAGCTGGTGAAAGCTGACCGACTGCCGGTAGGGCTCGGCGTGGATATTCAGAGTGCCCCAAACGGTGGCTTGCCCCTGTGACGGCAGCCTGGCGGAACGGTCGGCGAGCTCGTTCAGCTCGGCCATCTGCGTGGTGTTCATGAGCCGGCGGGAATCGGTCCAGCCCTCGGCGCCCGAGGCGGTGCGGACCTTGATGAAGCGGCGGCGGGTCTGGATAATCTCGACGCGCTCGCCGTGTTTCACGGAGGCGACGGTCTTCGCCCCGGGCGCCAGCTCGCTGCGCAGGTTCAGCGTAATCGGCCCGACAAACGCCTCGCCGATGGCGCGGGCCTTGTTCTTGTCCGCGCCGCACGCAGTCAGGAAGGCCGCCACCAGGACAATAATGGAAATCAGACGGCTTCGCATGGAAGCAGGCCGGCTCTATCCGCCAGTCTAGCAAGCGAGTTTTATGACGCCCGAACGCCCCTTCGAGAGCTCGACCGAGTACTACTGTCCCCGCTGCAGGAAGCCGGTTGCCGAGCCGCTGGTCTGCGGGGATTGCGCGGCGATTATCTGCCGCGAATGCGGCGCTCCGCTGGAACGGGTGGATGATCTGGGGATTGGGTGAGTGGAGTATCGCGGCTCCGGACCGCGGGGGTTCGACCGCCGAAGTCGGAGGTCCAGTCGCGCTTTGGTGTGGCGAGGGATGCTTCGCAAATCCGCGATCTCCGGTTTTTCGCCCCGCGCGCGCAATCGGTTGCATCTGTACGTCGTTGGTTCCGTTCGCGGAACAGCTCAACAGGACCGTTCCGCCGTCCGAACGTCGAGAACCGCAGGCCTTAATGAAGCAACCCATGCGTCCGCGGTCAACCGGACCATGAGCACAGCCGGATATCTTATTGCTCCCGTTCACTTTATGTGTCGTTAGAAACAGTCTGGACCCTGCGGTGGTCACACCTAAGTAATGAGGCTTGCACTTCTGGGATGTTTCCTTGTCACCTACGCGATTGCGGCCGGGCGACTGCCACTCTGGCGTGATCCAGGTCAAATTGAAGGCCTTGATCTCGCAGCCGGTCCGGGTGGACTCGAGAACGCGCCACATCCGCCGTTTGCTTTCATCGAAGAGGAAAAGCGTGGACGGTGGCCCAAAGTCGTGGTGGTCGATTCACGCCGCAAAAAATGGATGGTTAAGTTCGGCGAAGAAGCAAAGGCGGAGACTTTTGCCTCCCGCCTGGCGTGGGCAGCAGGCTATCCGGTCCGGCCCTCATACTTCGTCGCTGAAGGGCAGATCATGGCGGCATCGTCACTTAAACGCGCAGCCTCCCATATCGACACCGCTGGACGGTTCCATGACGCCCGGTTCCAACTATTTGACACAGAAGAAATGCGGCAAATTCCCGGGGAAAGCTTTGACCTGCGAAGCAAACAGATGGACCGTCGCGAACTTAACGGCCTGAGGCTGGTCCTGCTGATTGTCGCAAACTGGGATTTGAAGCGATCCAATACTGGCGCCCTGGAGATCGACGGCAAGCGCTACGCAGTAGTGACCGATTGGGGTGCAAGCTTGGGTGATCCGGCAGGATCAGTTCGGAGCGCACGCAAGTGGAACTGCGAAGCGTACAAGGCGAGAACGGAGTCATTGCTTGAAGGTGTTGACAACGGATACCTGAGCTTCAACTACCAGCAATATGCCAGCCGTCACCTGAACGAGATATCGGAGGGCATACGAGTCGAGGATGCGAGGTGGATCTTGAATCGGCTGTCGAAGCTGAGCGACGCGCAGTTGCTGGCCGGGCTTCAGGCTTCTGGGGCGACTGTTCCGGAGGGCCAA
Organism: Acidobacteriota bacterium; assembly: GCA_016178155.1. Lineage (GTDB taxonomy): Bacteria > Acidobacteriota > Terriglobia > Bryobacterales > Bryobacteraceae > JACOTZ01. Next base: position 7,345 of record JACOTZ010000276.1, on the reverse strand, counting down.
TGCTTCACAGCAGCAATTCGACGGCGTTTACAGCTGCTGTCTGCCGCGGTAACCGACGGCGGCACAATTACGCGCACCACGACTACTATAATTCAGCAACCAATCGCAACAACACGCCAAAAGTGATTCGGTGTGTAAGTTCAGGCGAACTAGCCGAGCCTACGACTGAGTCCGGGCGTTGAAGCCCCGCGCTTTCTTAGCCCCCGCGCACGGTCCGCGGGGGTTACGATCCGAACGGAACCAGAGGCGTGGCTACCCCAACGGGCCGACTCCTGCTCACGGCGAACCGGCCTCCGACTCCGGTGCAGCGGAGGTTCACAGAACCCCCAATTCTCTTCTCCCACTCACCCGCTCCGCCCAGACGCCCAGACAGTCCCGGCCACTACATGGCCTCGACACATAGGAATCCATTTCACGGCGACGGCATGATATTATCTGCAACCAAGGAGTCTTTCGTCAGCCATGAAAACCTTCTGCCGGATCCTGGTCCTCGGCCTCGCCGCCTATTGTGCCTACGCCCAAAGCGGCGCGGGCTCAATCCAAGGCACCATCACCGACGCCACTGCCTCCGCCATCCCCGGCGCATCGGTGCGCGTGGTCAATAACGCCACCGGCGTCGCCACCGAATCCACGGCCAACCAAACCGGCTTCTACACCGTCCCAGGCCTCTTCGCCGGCGCTTACACAGTCACCTTCTCCGCGTCCGGCATGAAGACGTCCCAAGTCGCGGTCACGCTCCAAAATGCCCAGAACGTCGTCTTGAATCGCACTCTCCAAGTCGGCGACGTCGCCGAACAAGTCACCGTCAACGCCAGCGAAATTCAGTTAGTGACTTACGACAGCGCCACCGTCTCGAATCACCTCGACCGTACGCGCCTCGACCAACTCCCCCAAAACACCCGCAACGTCATGCGCCTCGTCACCGCCACCACACCTGGCGTCGAATCCGGCGGTCAGCGCGTCAACGGCCTCATGCACGAAGGCTTCGAATATACCCAGGACGGCGCTCCCATGACCAATCGCAACTTCGGTGGAGCCCGTAACTCCGACCTCGCCCAACTCCCCGACCCAGATGCCGTCGAGGAAGTCAAAATCGAGACCCTCAACTCCGGCGCGCAATTCGCCACACCCGCCACCGCGATCATTACCACCAAGTCCGGCACCAACCAGCTCCACGGCACCATGTTTCACACGATGCGCAACAACGCCATCGGCATCGCCCGGGCCCGTCAGAATCCGCCCAACTTCGCCGCGCCCCACCTCGTCCGTAATGAATTCGGCGTCTCCGGCGGCGGCCCCATCTACATCCCGAAGCTTTACAACGGCAAAGACAAGTCCTTCTGGTTCGGCGCCTGGGAGAAGTTCAGCCTCCGGCAATCCGCCAACCAGCTGGTCTTCGTCCCCACCGTCGCCATGCGCCAAGGCGACTTCAGCAACCTCCCCAATGCCGCCGGTGTCCAGTTCCAGCTCTACGACCCCAACACCACCGACGCGAGTCTCGCCCGCGCGCCCTTCCCCAATAACCGCATCCCCATCAGCCGCATCGGCCCACTCGCCAAAGCCCTGTACGAAGCGACGCCCCTGCCCACCTTTTCCGACAACCCGCGCGTCCGCTCGAACATTACCGATGTCAACAACATCATGCAGGACATTCCCAACTTCAATGTCCGGCTCGACCATGTCTTCGATGCCAATAATCGCGGTTACGCCCGCTTTACCCACATCGATCAGTTCCAGCAGGGCCTGCGCAATTATCCCAATGCCTCCCCGGCGAACATCGCAGGCGGCGGCCTCCCCGCGGGCGCCACGGGTTATCAGCAAATCCTCGTCACAACCATTAGCGCCGCCTTCGGCTACTCGAAGGTTTTCTCGCCCACCTTCTTCAGCGAAACGATTTTAAGCCGGCAGTGGATGCGTCAATACTTCCAGGGCGCCGGCGACGTCAATCAGAACTACGAAAAGCTCCTTGGCCTCCCCAACAACTTCAACCAATCAGGCTTCCCCACCATCGGCGCGAACCTCATCATGCCCTACGGCGGCTCCCAGTTCAACTACGGCATGAGCCAGATGCTGACTAACGTGGATGAGAACATGACCAGGATTTGGGGCAAACACACCACGCAGTTCGGCGGCCGCTATCGTCATGAACGCTTCGGTTACCTCCCCGACCGCTCGGCCGACGCCGTCGCCTTTTCGGGCCTCGCCACGGCTGTGTACGAACCCGCCACCGGCGCCAACTACGGCGCCCGCGCCAACACCGGCTTCGTCGACGCCGATTTCTTCCTCGGTGCCGCCAGTTCCTACAGCCAGGTTAGGAACGCCCCCTTCGGCAATTTCCGCAAGCACGAAGTCGGCTTCTACGCTCAGGACAACTGGCGCATCACCAGGTCGCTGACCGTCAATGCCGGCCTGCGCTGGGAAGTCCACCCCGCCCCCCACACCCGCGACGGCATCAATGTCACCTTTGACCTTAAGAACAACGCCGTGGTCCTCCCCAACCCGCTGCAGTTCTACCTTGATCGCGGCTACACCACTCCCGCCATTCTCACGAACTTAGATAACGTCGGCGTCAAATTCATGACGCCCGAGCAAGCCGGTCTGCCCCAGGCGGGCATCTACGACGACAACTTCAACTTCATGCCCCGCCTCGGCTTCGCCTACAATATTGGCCGCTGGGGCACCGTGGTCCGCGGTGGCTTCGGCGCTTACATATACCCGGTCCCGGTCCGAAACTCGATGCGCGTCGCCATCACCAATCTGCCCTTCCGTGCCACTTACTCGCAGAGTTACACCAGCGCCGCCCAGTCTCCCGACGGCCTCCCCAACTGGATCCTCCGGAAGCCCCTTACTGTCATCGCCGGTCAGAACAGCGCCAGTGTCGTCAACACCGACCAAACCGATGCCCTTCTGCCCGGCATCACCGTCCAATCGGTCGATCCCGACTACCCGCCGGCGAACGTGCGCCAATCGACCCTCACCGTCGAGCAACCCGTCCGCGATGGCTCGGTCTTCCGCGTTACTTATCTCTACATCCAGAGCACCAATCTCGACCAGAACTACCAATACAACTTCGGCCCCTCCGCCTACACCTGGGCCCTGCGGAGCGGCACGGCTCTGCCCACAGGCTCGCTCGCGAGCGTAGCGACCCGGCCCTACGACCGCCGCACCTGGGGCAACAACGTGATGTCCACGAAGCACGGCTTCGCCAATAACTCCTCGTTCCAGTTCAACTACCAGCGTCCCCTCAAGAACGGCTACGCCTATCAGATCTTCTATGTCCTCTCGAACGGTTTCCGGATCGGTGGCAACACCTTCCGCGACAGCGTCCTCTATCCGCCGGAAGCTTTCGCGCCAGGCATCCTCCCGGCGGACCTGAACACCGGAACCCTGCTGGAGCCCAGCAAGGATTTGAATCGCTTCCTCCACTACCGGACCGATACCGGCATCCCCAAGCACCGCGTCACTTTCAATGGCGTCGTCGATCTTCCCTTCGGCCGCGGCAAGAAGTTCCTCCGCAATTCGAACCGCTGGCTCGACGCTCTCGTCGGAGGCTTCCAGGTCGCCTACATCGGCAACGTCGTCAGCCAGTTCGTTACCCCCTCTGTCAACAATTGGGGCTCCACCAACGAGATCAAAGTCTATAAGGACGGCATCCCCGTCACCGACTGCCGCAGCGGCGTCTGCCGCCAGGCCAACCTCTGGTTCAACGGCTACATCGCTCCCAACCAGATCAACAATCCGAACCGCGGCGTCACCGGCCTCCCCGACGACTACGTCCCCTACCAAACCCCGATCAATAACACTCCCGGCCAGCCCAACTACGGCACCAACAATGTCAGCGTCCGCCTAGCCAACGGCAATAACCTGCTGACGGCCTACAACCCCGGCCCCATCGGCGTGAACCCCTTCTGGAAGACCAACTTTCTCGGACCCTTCAACTACATCACCGACATGTCGTTGTACAAGGTCTTCAGCATCACCGAACGCTGGAAGCTCCGGTTTAACGTTGACGCCTTCAACGCCTTCAATATTCAGGGCAACGTCAACCCCAACAACCTCGACGGCATACAGCAATTCCTGAACTCCTACTGGACTCCGCGCCAAGTCCAATTTACTTTGCGCCTGTCCTTCTGAGATGGAGCGGCCTGTCAATAGCCGGCAAAGCGGGGGACGCTGCGCTAGCGCGGCGAATAGGTCCTTAGCAAGCGCAGGCGTGGGGAGGGGAGAATCTGGAACGGGTTGGTACCAGGCTCGAGGAACAGGACAGTGCCGGCGCGGAGGGGCCGGCCGGCTGCCGTGCCGGAGCCCTCGATGGCGATGAGCAGGTGCGCGGCCGGGCCGGGCTGATATTCGGCGCCGCGCTCGATGACGAGCTCCTCGGTGTGGAAATGCTCACAGCGGAGGGGCAAGGACCGGAGGCCCTGGTAGGGCTCGAGCCGCGCCACTTCGAGTCCTTTCTCGAGGTGCAGTTCGCGGGGGCGGCCGTAATCGTAGAGGCGGTAGGTGACGTTCGAGTTCTCCTGGATTTCGCACAGCGTGACGCCGGCGCCGATCGCGTGCACGGTGCCGGCGGGCACCAGGTAGGTCTCGCCGGGCTGAACCGGGAGCCAATTGACGAGCGCCTCGACTCCACCGCGTTGGGCGGCGGCGCGGAAATCTTCTTTGCTGACCGGGCGGGTCAGTCCCAGACCGATGGCCGCGCCCTCGCACGCCTCGAGGATGTGCCACATCTCAGTCTTGCCGCGGCAACGCTCGCGGGTTTGCGCGTAGTCGTCGGGCGGATGCACCTGGACCGACAGGCGCTCGGAGGTGAAGATGAACTTCACGAGGAGCGGGAAGTCGCCTGGCGCTGGAAACCACACTTCACCGGTCCCGGGCGGGGCGAGAAACCACGGTGCGAGGCTCGCGACGCCCCACACGCTCTGGTGATATTCAGGAGCGAGCTCAGCGGGCGGTCGAGCCATCAGGAGTGCGCGGCGATGAACTGGTGCAAGCGGTCGAGGCCCCGGCGCAATTCCTCGATGGAGGTCGCGTAGGAGATGCGGATGTGCGCAGCCGTGCCGAACGCCTCGCCAGGCACGACCGCGACATGGGCTTCGGCGAGCAGGCGCTCGGCGAACTGCATCGCGGACTGGATGCCGCTGCCGCCGAAAGCGACCGAAACGTTTGGGTAGGCGTAAAAAGCGCCTTTGGGCTCGCTGATCTTCACTCCTGGAATCGCGCGCAGCCGCTCGACGACAAAGTCGCGGCGCTTCCGGTATTCGGCAAGCATCAGCGGCACGGAGTCCTGGGGTCCGCGCAGCGCCTCGACCGCGGCCTTCTGCGAGATCGACGTCGGGTTTGACGTGCTGTGGCTCTGCAGCTTATTGATGGCGGCGGCCACGGGCGCGGGCCCGAGGCAGAAGCCGATGCGCCAGCCGGTCATCGAGTATGTCTTCGAGAGCGAACCGGCCACCAGAACCGTTTCTTTCGCGCCGTTGGCGGAAGCGACCGAGAAGGGCTCGCCGTCGTAGAGGAAGCGGCAATAGCACTCGTCGGTGAGCAACCAGATGCCGCGGCGCGAGGTCATGTGGAAGATGCGCTCGAACTCTTCGCGGCTGAGCACGCCGCCACTCGGATTCGACGGCGAGTTAATGATCACGATCCTGGTGCGATCGCTGAGGTAGGGCTCGATCATCGACGCCGTGAGAGTGAAGCCCTCAGCCTCGTCGGTGTCGACGAACACGCACTTGCCGCCCGCGTAATTGACGACGTCCTTGTAGGTGACCCAATAAGGGACGGGAATGATGACCTCGTCGCCCGGATTGACCAGCACCTGCATGAGGTTGAAGATGACGTGCTTGCCGCCGACCGAGACGACGCACTCGGCGGGTTTGTAGCCGGTACCGTAATCGGTGGCGTGCCGCCAGCAGATTGCCTCCTTCAGCTCCTGGGTGCCTCCGGCGGGCGTGTACTTCGTGAAGTTCCCGTGGATGGCGCGAATGGCGGCCTGCTTGATGTTGTCCGGCGTGGGAAAGTCCGGCTCGCCGGCGCCGAAGTCGACCACGTCGACGCCTTCGCGGCGCAGGCGGTCGGCGTCGGCGGCCACTTTCATGGTGGAAGAGACGCTGATCAGGGAAATGCGATCAGCCAGTGCGAGTGTGGTTTGTGCTGCTGGCATCCAGTGTTTTCTCCAATTTCTTCCCATTGGCGGCGAGCCGCCCCGTGGGGTCAGCCGCTTCCGAGCAACCTCGATTTCAAACGGCGCTCCACGGCTTCCGGCACGAGGCCGGCAACATTGCCGCCGAGGTTCACGACTTCTTTGATCAACTGCGAGCTGATGAACGAATACGCCTCGCCGGCCATGAGAAAAACCATTTCAATCTCGGGACGCAAGCGGCGGTTCATCAGCGCCATCTGCAATTCATATTCGTAGTCCGAGATGGCGCGGATGCCGCGAAAGATCACGCGGGCACCCTGGGCCGCGGCGTAATCGACCAGCAAGCCCTCGAAGGAGTCGATTTCGACGTTCGGGTAGTGCCCGACCGCCTCGGCCAGCATCTGCCGGCGCTCGTCGACGGAGAACAGCGGCTGCTTGCGTTCATTGCGCAGCACGGCGACGATGAGCCGGTCAACGAGGCGCGAGGCGCGGCCGATCATATCCAGATGACCGTTGGTGATCGGATCAAACGATCCGGGATAGATTCCAATAACAGCCGCCGGCTTCGAGGCCACCCGCCTCCGATCCTTTTGCTCCCTAGATTGTTTCAATTCTAGCAAGAGCTCCGAGTGAACCCGGCAAGCGCAGCGGCCGCGGCACGGCGCCTGCACGAGCAGGCAGGGAGGAGGACAGGCGCAAGCTCCGCCTTTGGAGGTGAGCCCGGGGTCTATCTCAACTGGACCAGCCTGGCCGCGCCTTCGGCCACGGCCTCGGGCGAGGCGATGGTCTGCTCGCCGCGCCAGAAGTCGAAGTAGGACACCTTGTGCACGCAGGAGACGGTGCAATACGGAGCGCAGTCTTTGCGGGTGACGTACTCGCGGCGGATGTCCTCGACCGTATACTCTTCGAGCGGCTTGGCGGGATAACCGCGCCGCTGGGAGCAGTAGTGCACCAGGCCATCCTCGCAAATGTAGAGGTAGCGCGCGCCCGCGCGGCAGCGCCAGTTGTTGGGCATGCCCCAGGCGATGCGGTCCTGGAAATAGTAAAAGCGCGAATAGCTGCGGCGCGCGAGCCGCTTAAACTGCAAGTAGACTTCCCGGTCCGCTCCGGCGAGCGGCCGCAACTGCCCGTCCTGACCGTGGATGATGCCGAGGGTGGCCGTGAAGCCGAGCTCGAGGGCACGGCGTCCCACCACAAGCGCATCCT
>JACOTZ010000275.1 GCA_016178155.1 Acidobacteriota bacterium | reverse complement strand
GGTCCAGCCGGAGTACAGAAACGACGGGGAGCCGAAGGGGTCGTAGATGTAGCGCTCGAGCACCGCGCCACTCGTGCTGATGATCGCGGTGACGTCGAAGTTGGCGTCTTGCTGGACGTAAATGCGCTCTTCGAGGCCGTTTCCGGAATTGCCGTCGGCGTCGCGGTCACGCTCCATTAAGGCATCGACATAGGCCGGGCTCCAGACGTACTGGATCTTGGCTGTGCCGCTGACGCGCTCTTCGAGAACTTGCCAGGCAGCGGAATAATAGAGGTCTGTGAGAGTGCCCGGGTTTTCGGTTATGCGCCGGCCTAGGCTGCCGCTGAACACCAAACTCATTCGCGGCCGCGGCCGCTCCGAATCGACCGGATGGCTCCTGGTGAACCGGGTTCCGGTTGTTCGCGGCACCGACCTTCGGGACGCAAAGGCGCAGACGGGGGAGATGGGCGCCTGGGAGGCGAATTTCGTTCTCACCCAGGACGCAGGACGGCGCTTTGAGAGATTTACCGAGGCCAATGTCGGCAATCGGCTCGCCATCGTGCTCGATAACCAATGGTGGAGTGCGCCGACCATTCAGGCCCGCATCGGCGATACCGGCCGGATTACGGGCCTCGCCGGCCAGCAGGAAGCCATGGACCTCGCGCTTGTGCTGAAAGCCGGTTCGCTGCCGGCCAGCCTCGTTTACCTGGAGGAACGTACGGTGGGCCCCTCGCTCGGGGCTGACTCGATCCACCAGGGCATTGTCGCGGGCATCGCCGGGTTGGTCACCGTCATCATCATCATGCTCTTTTACTACCGGCGCGCGGGCATTAACGCCACCCTCGCGCTGGTCCTCAACGCCGTGATCCTGATTGGCGCGCTCGCCTACTTCGAGGCCGTGCTCACGCTGCCGGGGATCGCCGGCATCATCCTTCTCATCGGTATGGCCGTGGATAGCAACGTGCTCATCTTCGAGCGCATTCGGGAGGAGCTGCGGAGCGGCAAGGCCGTAGTCGCGGCCATCGAAGCCGGGTTCAACAAAGCGTTTCTCACGATCATCGACACGCACGTGACGACGGTCGTATCGTGCGCTTTTCTGTTCCTCTTTGGCACGGGCCCGGTCAAGGGATTCGCGGTCACCTTGGTGATCGGTCTGATCGCCAACGTGTTTACGGCGATCTTCGTCTCGAAGTTCATCTTCGACTGGGAGCTCGTCGGAAAGCGAAACGTCACCACCCTGAGCATCTAGTACTTTGCCGAGGGTGGTGCCAGCTCGCAGATTTGATTGATTGAAGCGTTCTGCCGTTTTGTGATAGGTTGTCATTCGCCTGATCAGAACGGCGTGGTTGGGAAACAGGTAACAGGGAACTCGCGGGGACGGGCCGGTGTCTAAACTGACCGAATGCCGGCCCGATCGGATTCATGGAGTTATTCAAGAACACCAACTTTGACTTCCTGGGCAGGAAGTGGCCGTTCATCATTCTGTCGGTGCTGCTCACGGCCGCCGGCCTCGCCAGCCTCGTGATGAAGGGCGGGCCTCGATACGGCATTGACTTCAAGGGCGGTGCGCTCGTGTACGTGAGGTTTGCGCAGACGCCGCCGATCGATCATTTGCGGTCGGCGCTCTCTGCCCGGCTGCCGGGCGGAACGGCCGAGATCCAGGAGGTCGTCGGTATCAATGAGGTGATCATCGGCACCGAGGTCCAGGACGAGCGCACCCTGGCGCGCGTGCGAGACATCATTCAAAGCACCCTGGCCGCGACGTTCTCCTCCCAGGCCGGTGGCAAACTCGATATCAACAACACGACCCTTCAGGCAGCCGTCGAGCGCCTCCGCGATCCCCTGCAGCGCGCTGGTGTCGCGCTCTCCGAGCCCCAGTTGCAGGACCTGGTGCGCGCCATCTTCGATTACAAGAATACGCCGCCCCGCTCCGGGATCATCCGCGGGTTTGACGAGCTCTCGGGCGTTCCCGGAGTCACCCCGCAGGTGAGGAGCGTTCTCAAGCAGGAATTCACCGCGGCCCCTTACGCCATCCGGGGCGCTGAGACCGTCGGTCCGAAGGTCGGCGGCGAACTGCGCAACCAGGCGATCCTGGCGACGCTCTATGCCTTGGGCGGAATGCTCGTCTATATCGCTTTCCGGTTTGAATGGATTTACGGCGTGGCCGCCGTCCTGGCGGTGTTTCACGACGTGATCATCACCATCGGACTGTTCTCGATTTTCAACTACGAGATCTCGCTCACCGTCGTGGCCGCTCTGCTGACCCTGGTGGGCTATTCCATGAACGACACGATCGTCGTCTTCGACCGCATCCGCGAGAATCTCAAACTCATGCGGCGCGAGGCCTTCAGCAGCATCGTCAACATCAGCATCAACCAGACGCTGAGCCGTACCGTGCTGACCTCCGGCCTGACCTTGCTGACCGCGCTCGCCCTGTTCTTTCTCGGTGGTCCAGTGCTCCATGGCTTCGCGTTTGCGCTGGTGGCCGGCATCATCGTGGGAACCTATTCGTCGGTCTTCATCGCCAGTCCCATTCTGGTGTTCTGGCAGGACTTTGCAGAGAAACGGAAGCGCAGGACGGCAGCGCCTGCGCCGGCTGGCGGCGCCATGCGGCGCGCGCCGGCCAAGAGCGTGAAATAATGGAGAACCTCCGCGTGCCCGTCCGGAACGAGCAGAGCAGCTGGAGCGGTTTTGTTCGCGGGCAGCGCCGAAGCGGTACGGGCGGCTCGGCACCGGCCCAGCCCCGGAACGAGGCACGATTTCTGAGAACCACAAGAGGGTACTGAATTATGTTTGAGCAAACCTTTGTAGGCGGTGACAGCAAGACGCGGAAAACGGCGTCGGTGATGTTGTCCTTCGGCGTCCAGATCTTTGCCGTGATCATCATGATCCTGATCCCGCTGGTCTACACGGACACGCTACCGAGGACGCAATTGACGAGTTTCCTGGTGGCGCCTCCCCCTCCGCCCCCACCGCCTCCGCCGCCGGCTGCGGCGCCAGTTAAGGTCGTCAAGGTTGCTCCGCGCCAGTTCGATGCCGGCCGCCTCATGGCGCCCAAGCAGATCCCGAAAGACATCGCCATGATCAAGGAGGAAGAACTGCCGCCGGTAACCGCCAGCGCGGGTGTCGTGGGCGGCGTTCCCGGTGGCGTGCCCGGTGGTACGCCGGGTGGCGTGCTCGGCGGCATCATCGGTTCGGTGCCGACCGCCGCGCCGCCGCCCCCCCCCGTGAAGGAAGCCCCCAAGCCGGTCACGCCAAAGCAGATTCGCGTGGGTGGGCAGGTGCAGGCCGCGAAATTGATCCGCCAGCCGAAGCCGACCTATCCGCCGCTCGCACGCCAAGCCCGCATTCAGGGCACGGTCCGCTTCAACGCGGTGATCGGCCGCGATGGCTCCATTCAGAATCTTACACTGGTCAGCGGCCACCCGCTGCTGGTCCCCTCGGCCCAGGAGGCCGTGCGCCAATGGGTTTACCAGCCCACGTTGCTTAACGGTGAGCCCGTCGAGGTCGTGACGGTCATCGACGTGAACTTTACGTTGAGCCAATGATGACGAGTTTTTGAGCTGAGCGTGTGAACCGGCTCGGCTCAGCGGCCGGCGACGCCAAAGGACCCGCGGAAGGTCCGGTGCCGCCAGAGTCGCCGGTCCCGAGCGGGATCGTAATCCGGTTCCAGAATGAATTCGACTCGCAGGAGAGAGAAATAGAATGTTGTTCAACATGCAAATGCTAGCGATGATGCTGCTTCAGGAAGCCAGCGTCAGCTTTGACCCGTTGTCCATGTGGAACCAGATGACCTGGCTCGGCAAGGCCGTCGTGCTGGCGCTGTTCTTCATGTCCGCTTGGTCGATCGGTGTCATGATTGACCGCTTGCTGGTCTTCAATGCGGCTCGCAAGCAGTCGCGCCTGTTCGCCCCGGCCGTGGCCGGCGCGCTGCGCGAAGGCAAGCTGGATGAAGCCATCAAGATCGCGGACCGCTACAAGAAAAGCCACCTCGCCAAGGTCGTGGTGGCAGGTCTGCAGGAATTCCGTGCGCACCAGGACAGTGCCGACATCCCCGGTGAGGAGATCGAGGCTTCCAAGCGCGCGCTCGATCGTTCCGAGGCGATCGTCCACGCCGAGCTGAAGCGTGGCATCAGCAGCCTCGCGACCATCGGCTCCACGGCGCCGTTCGTCGGACTGTTCGGCACCGTGGTCGGCATTATTAATGCATTCAAGGGCATCGCGGTCGAGAAGTCCGCAGGTCTCGGCGCCGTCGCCGCCGGTATTTCCGAAGCGCTGGTGACCACCGCGGTCGGTCTGTTCGTCGCGGTTCCCGCCGTCTGGATGTACAACTACTTCACGAACAAGCTCGAGGCGTTTGACGTGGAGATGGGGAATTCCAGTTCGGAGCTGATCGACTACTTCCTCAAGCGCACGCAGCGGCTGGCCAGGAAGGGCGCGTAAGTAGTACCGAAGCTTGCGAGTTGAATCCTCCGGGGGGCGGCACCGCCCGCTCCCCGGAAAAGGCTGCGACGTGCAGCTCGGAAGAAGGGAAACGAAGAGATGAAGAAGAAGAAAGCGCCACCCCCGGTAGCGGATATCAACGTCACGCCCATGGTGGACGTGATGCTCGTGCTGTTGATCATTTTCATCGTCATCACGCCCATGCTCACCAAGGGCATTCCCGTGGACATGGCCAAGACGCGAAACCCCACGCCCATGCAGAACGCCGACAAGGAGGACGCCGTGCTCATCGCCGTCAGCCGCGACGGCAAGGTCTATCTCGGCACCTCGCCCCTGCCGGCCGACCAGTTGGCGGCCAAGGTCAAGGACCTGCTCACCAACAAGCTCGACAAAACTGTCTATGTCAGGGCGGATTCGCGGACCCGCTATGAGAAAGTCGTGGAAGTCGTGGATAATCTGCGCGCGGCCGGCGTTGACCAGCTTGGCCTTCTGACCGAACAGATTCAAGAAAAAGGTGCGGCTGCGCGACCGGCTGCTGCACCCGGCACCTAGGGTGGATCGGGTCGATTAAGGAGTAATTGTATGGCAATGGCAGTTGGCGGGGCGGGCTCCGCCAAATCAGATATCAACATGACCCCGCTCATCGATGTCCTGCTCGTGCTGTTGATCATCTTCATGGTGATCACGCCGCTGACGCCGAAAGGCCTCGAGGCGCTGGTGCCCCAGCCCCCGCCGAAGGACCAGCCGCCGCCGGACAGCCTCGACCGCACCGTGGTGATCATCATCAATGGGGACAAGAGCATGATGATCAATCAGGAGCCGACCGACATCAATCGTCTCGGCAACCGGCTGATGGAGATCTTCAAGACGCGCGCCGAAAAGGTTGTCTTCATCAAGGGCGACCCGGAACTCGAGTTCCGCTACATCGCGCAAGCCATCGACATCGCCAAAGGCGCGGGCATCGACAAGATTGGGCTGATGACACCCAAGGTGGAGGCGGGACAGTAGCATGAGATTCACCGCAAAACTTCCCGCCCTCGCCGGCGTCATGCTGGTGGCGGTCGCCCTCGCCGGCTGCGAGAAGCTCAAGTCCCGCGATCAGCTCAACAAGGGCGTGAACGCTTTCAAAAGCTCGAAGTTCACCGAGGCCGTCGAGCACTTCAAGCGTGCCGTCGACCTCGATCCGACCTTCACGACGGCGCGCCTCTATCTGGCCACTGCCTACATGAGCCAGTACATCCCCGGCGCCGAGTCCGATGAGAATCTCCAGAACGCCAAGGCCGCCGAGGACCAGTTTCACAAGGTGCTGCAGCAGGACCCGGTGAACGCCGTCGCCATTGAATCGCTGGCCTCTCTCCACTACAACCAGGCGCAGGCCATGCCTAAGCTCGAAGACAAGCTGAAGAAGCTCGATGACGCGAAGGTCTGGTACGAGAAGCTGGCGCAGGTGGATCCCAACAAGAAGGAAGCTTTTTACAGCCTCGGCGTCATCGCCTGGGCGAAGTGGTATCCCGCGATCATGGGCGCGCGCGCCAAGCTCGGCATGAAGCCTGAGGATCCGGGCCCGATCAAGGATAAGAAACTCAAAGAAGAGATCAAGCAGCAATGGCTGCCCACCATCGAGACCGGCATCAAGAACCTCGAGCGCTCCCTGCAGATCGATAAGGAGTACGAGGATGCGATGGCCTACATGAACCTGCTGATTCGCGAGCGCGCCGACCTGGCCGAGACCGCCGACGAGTACAGGAGGGAAGTCGAGGTGGCCGATAATTGGGTGCAGAAGGCCCTCGACACCAAGAAGATCAAGGCCGAGCGTGCCAACCGGAAAGGCACGGGCGGCATTACGCCGAGCGGCGGCTGATCCCGGTCACTTCCTTTTCACCCTCCGGTGGTTTGCGGCCCGCCGGAGGGTCTTTGCTTTTACGCTATCCCCATTGAGGCGCGCGCCCTGCACTCGCTGCGCGGCTGCGCCTCCTGCCTCCACGTGAGAATCACTCCTCTGGTGATTCGGAGGCCGGCTCGGGCGGGAAATCCTTGCAGCTTCCCTCCAGGCGCCACAACTGTGAGTGGTTGCAGGTCGGGCATCGCAACCGAATCACCGGCTGCCCGTATTGCGTGCCCATGTACGTGAAGACGGCGGTTATTTTGCACGCGGTGCATGCCGCACTCACGTATCCCTCGTGCTCCGCGATCCGGAATCCCGTGCTCGGTGCGAGATCTTCCAGGTTCGCGAAGAGCCGGATTTCGGCCTGCTCTTCGCTGATCCCGAGCGCCCGCAGCTTCTTTGAAACCTCGGTCTGTTCAACCAGCCATAAGCCCATCAGCAGATGCTCGTTCTCGATCCGCGCATGCCGTCTCGTTTCCCACTCGCGGGCCGCCGCTTGGAGGACCTGCCTGCACGCAGGATCGAGCGGTAGATCGACCGCGGAGGACGCCGCCGACGAATCGGGGATGCCGGTCTCGATCGCTTTGCGGAGATCTCCGGCCGTTTCCCGCGATCCCACCAGGCGCTCGATCGACTGCGGCCCCGACCGCGCGATCCCGAGGAACAGGTGGTCAGCCGTAATCCGAGAGCTGCCGAAACGGCTGGCTTCGGAGCGCGCGAAAAAAATCGACTTACGGGCGTCTTCGGTGTACCGCTCGAACATGCAGCCGCTTTCAGCATACGCCTTTTTCAGTGGCGACTAGCTACGGTTCTTTCCGAATCCGGCCGGCAAACAAGTGCCTTCCCCCGCCATTCACATCTCGCGAAGAGCCCCGGAAAACGCGGGTTAGAACAGCCGGCCGGGCTGGGCCGCGTTGCACACCCGAGCCCGCTCCAACTCGAGCAGCTTCCGCTTGATCTCCAGCCCGCCGCCGTAGCCGGTCAGCGTGCCGTCTCCGCCGATTACCCGATGGCACGGAATCACGATGGGCAGGGGGTTCGCGCCGTTCGCCAACCCCACGGCGCGCGATGCTTTAGAGTTTCCCATCCGGCGCGCCAGCTCTCCATACGAGATGGTTTCTCCATACGGGATCCGCTGCAGCTCGCGCCAGACCCTGAGCTGGAAGGCCGTTCCCTCCGGCGCGAGCGGAAGCTGAAACTCGCGCAGCTCGCCGCCGAAATACGCCGCGAGCTGTCGGGCAGCTTCCGCAAATTGTGCGGCATCTTCGCGCCAGGCCTCGACCGGTTCGCTGGCATGCCTGCCGGCCGTAAACCCGATCAGCCGCAAGCCGAGCTCATCTCCCGCCAGCAGCAACCGTCCGAGCGGACTTTCCAGGTGCGTGTAGCACGTTGTCATTTAGCCACTCCCTGCCACAAATACATGGCCGCGTACGCGCGCCAGGGGCGCCATCGCTCCGCGCGCTCTTCCAGTTCTTTCGCGCTCGCCAGCCCGGCCTTGCGCCGCAGGGACAGATCGCCGGCCGGAAAACCGTCCGGCTCGCCTAGCGATCGCATCACGATGTACTGCGCCGTCCACTGGCCGATCCCGCGTATCCCCGTCAGCGTGCTCGTCACTGCCGCCGGATCCGCGCCGGCCGCCAGCCACAGCTCGTCCCGGACTACTGCTGAAGCAAGCTCCCGGATGCACTCCGCGCGCGCGGCGGGCAGCCCGATGCGGCCGAGATCGGCGCTTGCCAGGGCCTGCGGCGAAGGGAAAATATGCGTCAGCTTCTCCCCTGCCGGAACGGGTGTACCAAAAGCCTCTGCCAGCCTGCCCGCGAGCGTGCTCGCGCCCTTGACCGTGATCTGCTGGCCCAGAATCGCCCGCACCGCCGTTTCGAACGCGTCCCATGCGCCCGGCACCCGCAATCCAGGTCGCGCGCGCACCACGGGCGCGAGCAGCGGGTCCGCGGCCAGGTGCGCCTCGATCTCCCGCGGGTCTGACGCCAGGTCGAAGAGCCGCCGGGCTCGCTCGACAATCTGAAAGAGCGCGCGCGGTTCGGCAAACTCCACTGCCAGCTCGATACAGCCGTCGCCCAAGCGTGCGTCCATCCAACCGCTGCGACCCTCGAGCGCGATCGTGCGCCGGTAGCTCTCTCCATCCACTGCCTCGACCCCGGGAATGGCTCGCGGCTTGAGAAAGTCGAGCAGCGCCCGCCAGTCGAGCGGCTGGCGGAAGCGAAGCCGGAAACGATAGCCATGGCCCGGATTGTCATGCCTCCCCTGCGCGAGCCGCCGCAGCCCGGTGGGCGTCCGGCCGTACGAGCCTTCAAACACCGCGTTGAAGCGCCGTACGCTGCCGAATCCGGCCGCCGCCGCCACCTCGATGAACGGCAAATCGGTTTCATCGATCAGTTGCTTGGCGAAATGCAGCCGCCGTGCTTGCGCGACCGCTACCGGCGTGGCGCCGAGGTGCTGGAGAAACAGCCGCCGCAAGTGCCGTCCCCCGATCCCCAGCCGGTCTGTCAGAGACTCGATGCCGCCGCCGTCCAGTGCGCCCCCGGAGATGAGCCGCAGCGCGCGCGAAACCGTCGCCTCCGTCCCATTCGCCGCCGGGGTTCCGGGCGCCAGCTCCGGCCGGCACCGCAGGCACGGGCGGAAGCCCGATTCCGCGGCCGCCGCCGCAGAGGCGAAATACCGTACGTTCTCCTCTTTTGGCATCCGCGCCGAGCACACCGGGCGGCAATACACACCCGTCGTGACCACACCCACCCAGAAGCGCCCGTCGAAGCGCGCATCCCGCGACCGCCGGGCCCTCCCGCAAGTCTCCGCCTCCAGCACCATCGCTCCCAGTGTAAGCGAAGGTCACAGCCTTGGCTGGCCGTTTTCGGACCTGCTTCTCCTCTCGTTTCTCGACACGGTCATCGCGCGGTGCGGCGCAACAGAGGCCGTACTCCGGCAATCGCGTCCAGGACGGCTACCAGGCGGAACGCAGGAGACCGGAATCGTGTCAGAATTTAGATAGTCTCGATGTTGACCTTCGAGCAGTTTTTGCATAGCACGGTCGAGAAAGGCGGGCTGATCAATACCTTGTTTGAGGAGCGTCTTTTTGCGCTTGTCGGCATTCTGGAACGGATCGCGGGGCCGCTAACCTTGGAGAAAATTCCTTATCAAGTGATCGGTGGCATGGCCGTGATGGTGCAGGTGCAGCGGGTGGACCCTTCCGAAGTTCGGCTCACCAAAGACGTCGACCTCATGATTTATCGTTCGGATTTGGAGCGGGTCAAGGAAGTCGCGCAGCGGCATGGGTTCACGTTTCGACACGCCGCTGGTGTGGACATGCTCCTGCCACAGGCGGAAACGAAAGCAAGGAACGCCGTCCATCTCATCTTCAGCGGCGAGAAGACTTCGCCGGCACAAGCAGTGCCAAATCCTCCATTGAGACCTGAGCAGATATCCGTGCATGGCGTCGAGATCGCAGTCATTCCCGTTTTGGATCTGGTGCGAATGAAATTGAGCAACAATCGAGACATCGACCGGGTTCACATTCGTGACCTGAATTCCGTTGGACTCATCACCGAACACGTTGAACAGGCCCTTCCACCGGTCCTCCTCTCACGGCTTCAGGATATTCGCAGCAGGGAGTGAGGAATCCTCGCCGGATCGAAGCGAAGGGCTGCTCTTGGGTGAGCCACATTCAAAGGCAGCAGTAGCTACAGCCTGGTGTGCCGTCCCGCATACCGCTCCGTCGGGGGCGTGCCGGCACTCGGCCTCGCAGGCGCCATTTTCATCCCATTTCGTACTCCAGCCGGGGCATAGAGAGCTTGCTAACGCGCGCGGCTCGGAAGTGCTCATTCTGAGCCGCGACCGTAATGTAAGGGAGCGGTTGTCAAATATAACGCGAGACACCACACGAGAACTGGTGAGAAAATCCGGCTGGTAGGCTGCCCGCGGCGGCTGCGTACGCCCGGAATTCCGAGCCGGCGGTGACGCTACTTTGCCAGTGCCAACGTTACCTCGATGCTGGTCTTGCGAACCTTCCCCGGCAGCCGCACGACCAGCTTCTTGGTTCCGGCGTTCGATGCCTGCGGCTCCGGTGCATTCGTCGAGACCACGTCGAAGCGCGCGTCCGCGGGCGATCGGATCTGCGCTCTCAGCGTGCGCCCGTCCTTTCCCAGTCGTGCGCTGCGGCCCTCGATCTCCACGGCCGCGTCGGTCACCATGCCCCAGAGCGCCTCGACCGGCTCGCCCGCTTCGATCTCGTCACGAATCAGCGCCACGCGGCGGCCGTCTACGAGTGCGGCCGAGCGCAGCCACTTCGTGAGCCTCGGATACGCCCGCGTCATGTCGATACCCACGCGAGCGCCGCCCGCGGCGGCTTCGAAGGCGGTCACCGGCGCCTCCGCTCGCGGGTCCTGGTTCTCGCCATCAATGAGCAGAGTATTCTGCGACTCGCTGCGCATCCGGTAGTACGTCCAACGGAGCTTGCCGAAATACTGCGGCAGGTTGTAGTCGTCCGGCCCGAGGTCGACAGCCCAGCGCGTCGTGCCCGTATCCAGCACGAAGGTCCCGAGGTCGAGTTGGCTGTGGTTCGCCTTGTTGTCGCCGCCCTTGATGCCGAGAAAGATCGCATCCGGCCCGCTCCACGCGCTGCGCAGGAAGGCTACGTTGACGCCCCGAAAAACCGCGTCCAGCGGCCACCCGGCGGCCTCCGGGCTCTTGGCCTTCGCGCCGTACCAGACAAGATTCAGCGGGTCCGCCCCCCGGCGCTGGTCGAGCAACTGGTGCTGCTGCCATGCATAGACCGGCTCGCCGAATCTGCGCGCCAGCCAGAACATTTCCGCGGCGCTCTCCAGCGTGTCGCGTGCGTCCGCGTAGTTGAACGTGCGCCCCGACGGCCCCGCAAAATAGATGCGGAAATGCCCCGCGCGATCGAACCCGGGCAGCCGCGAGAGCCCGAAATCCTTGCCTAGAGCCGTCTCCAGTGCCGCCAGGAAGTACACGTTGTAGCGCGTTGCGTAATGCCAATACCCCGGACCCTCCGCCCAGCCGCCGTCCGGCGCATACGAGCCCATCGCGAGCGGCAGCGACTCCAGCGCCTGCCGCAGGAAGTTCGCCGCTTTTTCCGGCTCCTCGTCCGCCAGCGCCAGAGCGCCGATTCCTATGCCGCCGTTGCAGACCTGGTTCCAGTTGAACCGCGACCTCTTCCAGCCCGTGTGCCGGCTGTTCGGAATGGCCTGGTCGAGCCCCTTGCTCACTATCGCTTGGCGAATCCAGCCCTTCTCGGCCGCCTTGAGCGCGGGGAAAAGCCAGTCGTACCCGATGGCGAACGCGTGCGTCATTTCGGCCGTATCCAGGAAATGAGAAGGATTCCAGTCCGGGAAATCGGCGGCGGCGCGTAACTCACGCAATGCGCGGCCGAGATAGCGCTTCTCGCCCGTGATGCGGTAGAGCAGGGCGAGCTTGTATACCCGGTCGAGGCATAGCCGGCTCTGCGTCAAAAGACGCGGACCGACAATCTTGTATTCCACAGTGGGTGCGCTTTCGAGCGCGGCGCCCTCCGCCACGAGCCTGTCATAATGCCGCGCGGCACGTTCGTCGGTACGGACCAGCTCGCGGATTCGGGCGATGTCGGAATCGAGCGCGATCAGACGCGGGTGGCCTCGGCGTAGCGTTGCCAGCAGGTTGTCAGGCAGCTCGGGCGCCGGCGCCCCCTCGAGCCGGGGCAGCACGAGCGCAAGAAGGGCGGATCGCCGCGACAGAGTCATGTGCTGGGACACGCAATTCAGGGGCCGGAGCGGCTCGTCGTGTCCACCCCCAATGCGCACCAGCCGCCGGGATGCGCCGGATACGGGTCGGCTTCCCACTTCTGGCGACCAAAACTAGCCAAGGGCTTCGCCCTTGATATCCCTGCGGGATATGGAAGCGAGAAGCCAGAAGTCAGATCTGCCTCCGGCGGCCGCCGGATTGAATAACCTGTGACTCTCAACGGGGAGTCATCCGTCCTTACTGAACGAAACAATGCCAGATTTCGTCACTTCAATAGACCGGCTAAACAATTGCTCCGTAAATCGCAAACTTCGGCGATTATGGTAACGTCTAAATTGATAGTCGTCACTCAAGAGGCATCATGATCCGGCAGCGTCTGGATTTCCTCCTGCCCCTCGCGATCCCTATCGTAACCGTCCTTACAGTTTCTTGCGATCCTACGGTGCGCGCTGTGAGCACACCTGTGGAAACCAACGCACGAAGGCAACCGAATCGCCCGCCGGTCTTGCGCCTGACCGGTACCGTCGAGGCCGCCAACGTCGCTACCATCCGCGTACCGCACATCGTGGGGCAGAACCCGCGGGTCGTATTGATCAAACTCGTCGCCAACGGCTCTCGCGTGAGCGAGGGCGACCTCATCGCCGAATTCGACCGCACCCAGCAACTCGAAAACGCGCGCGACGCTGAGGCTAAATTCGATGACCTCACCCACCAGGTCGACCAGCGCCTGGCCCAGAACCGCAGCGAATCCGAGAAGCGTTCAGCCGACTTGCAGAAGGCACAAGCCGACCTCGCTAAAGCGGAGATCCAACTCAGTAAAGGACCGCTCCTCAGCGAGATCGACCGTCTCAAAAACGAGACCCGCGCCGCCGCCGCTCGCGCCCGCGTGGCCAGCCTCATGAAATCGAGCCGCCAGCGCGACATCGCCGAGGCGGCCGCGGTCCGCATCCTCGAGCTTCAGCGGGACCGCCACAACGTTGCCCTCGAGCGCGCGACGCGGAACGCCGAACGGCTCCAGGTGAAAGCGCCTCTGGCCGGAATGATCGCGCTCGAAAACGTCTGGCGCAACGGCTCCATGGGCCCCGCGCAGGAGGGCGATCAGCTTTGGGGCGGACAGCCGCTGGTCCGCATCTTCGATCCTTCTCAGATGAACATACACGTGTATGTAGGCGAGCCAGACGGCGCTCTGCTCGTGCCCGGCACGGAGGCGCTGGTCAAACTCGATGCTTATCCCGACCGCGTCTTCCACGCGACCTTCCTCTCCGCGAGCCCGGTGGCCGCGACCGCGCTCGGCAGCCCCATCAAGAGCTTCGCGGCTAAGTTCCGGCTGCTGGAAATCGACCCGCAACTGCTGCCGGATCTCTCCGCCGCCCTCGTCATCCAGAGGCCCCCGGCTAACCGTCCGGCGGACCGCGAGAACTCGAGCCGGAACCTCGCGCCACAGTCGCCGCGCCGCGGCGGGACTGCGGGTTTCTGAGAAGCGGCATGAACGCAGCCCCCGCCACTCCGCCGGTCGCGGGCCCGCCCGCACGGCCCTTCGTCCTCGTCCCGAAGCGCCGCCGCCGCTTGCGGAAATTCGCCGTCAGCCTCTGTGTTCTCGCGGCCTTGGCTGGAGGCATTTTCGTGGCCTACCGGCTCACCCAGGCCGGGAAAGCGGCCGCCCTCCCAACCGCCCCCGCGCGCCAGGGCGAGTTCCTCGTCGTCGCTCGCTGCCGCGGGGAGCTCCGCGCCCGCGTTTCCAGGCAGATCATCGCGCCGGTGAACGTTCCCGAATTGCGCATCGTCTGGCTCGCCCCGGCGGGCGAGCCCGTGAAGCAGGGCGATCCGGTCATCCGCTTTGACCCGAGCAGCGTCAGGCAGCAGTTGCAGGAAAAACAGGCGGCGCTGCAGCAGGCTCAGGCCACGCTCGATCAGGCGGTCGCCGAGGCCCTCATCATCTCCGGCCAGGACAAAGTCGAGTACGCCGACGCGCAGTATCAGGTGGAGCGCGCCAGAATGGAAGTCTCGAAGCAGGAGATCGTCAGCCGTTTGCAGGGCGAAGAGAGCAAGATCGACCTCGGCATCGCGGAAAAGAAGCTATCGGTCCAGCGGGCCACCCTCGAGCTGCACGAGGCCTCCAACAAGGCCAAGATTGCCTCCCTCGCTCGCTTGCGCGATCAGGCGAAGACCGAGCTCGAAATCACCCGCTACCGCCTCTCCCAGATGGAGATCGCAGCGCCCCTCTCCGGCGTCGTCTTCTACCTGCCGAACTTCTCCCAAGGTTGGGTGAACGCGAAGCCGTTCAAGGTCGGCGACCAGGCGTGGCCGGGCGGCGCCATCGCCGAGATTCCCGACCTTTCCACTCTCGAAATGGAAGGAAAGCTCGAAGAGATCGATCGCGGCCGGATCTCCGCCGGCAGCGATGTGATCGTGCGCCTCGATGCTCTGCCCGAGGCCAGCATCCCAGCCGAGCTTGCCAATATCTCGCCGCTCACGCAGCAGAACTGGGAGTGGCCGCCGTCGCGGAATTTTCGCGGCTATGCCCGCATCCTCAAGCCCGACACCCGCCTGCGCCCCGGCATGAACGGGACCATGGACGTGATCGTCGAAAGGATCCCGCGGGCGATCAGCGTCCCGGCGAAAGCGCTCTTCACCTACCAGGGCAAGCCGGTCGTCTATGTCGCCGCGGCCAACGGCTATGAGCGCCGCAACGTCGAAATCGTCGCGCGGAACATCGACGAGGTCGCGGTCAAAGGCTTGCCCGCCGGCGCCCGCGTCGCGCTGGTCGAAGTGAAAGAGGAGGCGCGTGCGCGATGAGACTTGCCATCAGGCTCGCCGTCGCCGTAGCG
This sequence comes from Acidobacteriota bacterium, assembly GCA_016178155.1. Classification (GTDB taxonomy): domain Bacteria; phylum Acidobacteriota; class Terriglobia; order Bryobacterales; family Bryobacteraceae; genus JACOTZ01. The sequence continues at coordinate 4,453 of JACOTZ010000275.1, read as the reverse complement.
GTGATTGCGCTGCTCGGCCTCATCGTGTGGGCCGGCGTGTTCGCCTACAGGGAAGCGCCAGGGCCGGCGAAATCGTCGGTTCCAACCACTACCGTGAAGCGGGGCGTTATGGTCGTGACTGTGACCGCGCGAGGCGACTTGCAGGGCGGAAACTCCGAGATGCTGACCGCTCCCATGACCGGCGGCAATGATATGACCATCACCGTGCTCCGCAAGCCGGGTGAGATCGTCGAGGCGGGCGACGTGGTGGCCCAATTCGACACCATGGAGCAGGAGTTCAAACTCAAGGAAGCCGAAGCGGACCTCGCACAAGCCGGGCAGCACCTCATCCAGGCGCGCGCCGAAGCCGAGGCCCGCGAGGAGGAAGCCGGGGCCGCCCTCATTCAGGCCAGGGCCGATCTGCGCGTCGCCGAGCTCGAGACCCGCCGGAATCCCCTGCTCGCCGCCATCGTGGCGCGGCAGAATCTGCTCGCTGTCGAAGCCGCGCGCGATAAGGTGCAGAAGCTCGAAAAGGATCTGGATAACCGCAAGGCCACCAGCGCCGCGGGTATCGCCATTCACGAGGCCGCGCGCAATAAGGCAAAAATCCAGGCCGACACCGCGCGCCGCAATATCGAGGCCATGACCCTCAAAGCCAGGCGCAGGGGCTACGTCAACGTCCAGCAGAATACGAACGGCAGCTTCATGTGGGGCATGCATCTGCCCATGCTCCAGGTGGGCGACAGCATCCGCGCCGGCATGGCCGTGGTGCAGATCCCCGATCTCGAAACCTGGGAGGTGACCGCGCGCGTCGGCGAGCTCGACCGCGGTCATCTCTCCGTGGGGCAGCCCGCTGTCGTCACCGTGGTCGCGCTGCCGGCCAGACAGTTCAAAGGCAAGATCAAGAACATCGGCGGCACCACCGGGCCTCCCTGGGACCGCTATTTCGAGTGCAAGCTTTCGCTCGAAAATCCAGCTCCGGAGCTTCGTCCCGGCATGACCGCCCACATCGTGATCACCACCGCCACCCTCGCCGATGCGCTCTGGGTGCCGTCCCACGCGATCTTCGACAGTGATGGCCGCAAGTACGTGTATGTACGCAGCAGGTCCGGCTTCACGCCGAAAGACATCGAGCTGGTCCGGCGCAGCGAAAGCCAGGTGGCCCTGACGGGTTTACAGGAAGGCCAGATCGTCGCACTCGCCAAGCCCGAGCAGGCCGCCGAGTCGGCCAAACAGTCCTCCGGCGCCATGCAGGCCATCCAGCGATGATTCTTCGTAAATTGCTTTCGGATCTGCTCCTCGCCATCGACAACCTGCGGGCGCAGAAGACCCGCACCCTGCTGACCGCCCTCGGCATCGTCTTCGGCGTCGGTTCGGTGATCGGCATGCTCGCGATCGGCGCGGGCGCGCGCGAGGAATCCTTGCGCTTCATCGAGCAGCTCGGCGTGCGCAATATTCTCATCGATTCGCGGCCCGCCACCAGCCGCGAGGAGCTGCAGCAGCGCCGCCGCTCCTCGCCCGGACTGACCGAGCGGGACGTGCGCATCCTCGAAGCGAACATCGAAGACCTGGAGATGTTGTCCCCCCGCCGCACCCTCCACCCCGCCCGCATCTTGCCCAAGCCCGCCCGCGACATTCCCGAGCTGTACGGCGTCCGACCCTCCTACGCGAGTATTCATAATCTCCGGGTTGTCGAAGGCCGCTTCTTCGATCAGGACCACGATGCCGGCAGCGCCTCCGTCTGCGTTCTCGGCGAGAACGCCAAGGTGAGTCTGCTCGGCTATCAGCCCGCCGTGGGGAAGTTCGTGAAGATCAACGACAACTGGCTCGAGGTGGTCGGCGTGTTGGGGCCGAATGTGGCCGCCGGCGCGCAGAACACCGGCGGCAAAATGCTCGACCTCAATAACATCGTCTACATTCCGCTGAATAAGTTTCAGTATCGCTACTGGGACAACAGCAGCTTCATGCGAGACGACCTCGACGGCATCGACCTGCGCCTGAAGGCCGGCGCCGACAGCATCGAGGTCGCGAAAGTGGTCACCGCCATCGTCAACTCGACCCACCACGATACGCCGGACTTCACCGTCACCATCCCCGCGGCCTTGCTCGCGCAGCAGCAGCGCACCCAGACAATCTTTACCTACGTGATGGTGGCAATCTCGGCGATATCGCTCCTCGTCGGCGGCATCGGGATCATGAATATCGTCCTCGCGACCGTGCTCGAGCGCACCCGCGAGATCGGGATCCGGCGGGCGATCGGCGCGCGCCGCCCGGACATCGTCCGGCAGTTCCTGACCGAGTCGGTGCTGATCTCCATGGCCGGCGGCCTGCTCGGCATCGCCTTCGGCTTTCTGCTGTCCTGGATCATCGCGAAGACGGCCGAGTGGAAGACCATCGTGACCGCCATGAGCGTCTTTGTCGCCTTCGGCGTTTCCGTCACCGTCGGCATGATCTTCGGCATCTACCCCGCCCTCAAGGCCTCGAACATCAATCCCATCGAAGCCCTGCGTTACGAATAACCCCGCCCGCCGCGCCTCAGGCCTCCTCAACTCTGGGTCGCTGCAGATGACCGGTACAATGAGAGCGGCTATGGCCGAAGGAGTGATTGTAGCCAACCCGGAGATCATGAGCGGAACGCCGTGCTTCCGGGGTACACGAGTTCCCTTCAAGAACCTGATCGACTACCTGGAAGGCGGCCACTCCCTCGACGAATTCCTCCGGCAGTTTCCGGCGGTTACTTGCGGAATGGCAGTCCGGGCGCTCGAGGAAGCAAAGGAATCCCTGCTCGCCAGGATCCGATGAAGATCCTGCTGGATGAGTGTCTGCCGCTTGACTTCCGGCACAGCTTTCCGAACCACGACGCTCATACCGCACAATGGGCGGGCCTGAAGGGCAAGGCCAACAGTGAGCTTTTGCGCGCCGCCGAGCTCGCTGGCTGCGAAGTCCTGCTGACGGTGGACCAGGGTATACCTGAACAACAGCGCGGGGGTAGCCGAAGGCTCGCCCTTATTCTGATCCGTGCCAGGACGAATCAGATGGAAGACCTGCTCCCATTGGTCGATGCAATTTTCGAGGCGCTGCAGTCGATCAAGCCCGGCCAGACCGTTCAGATAACTGAGCCGGCGTGAACCCGGACAATCCACTTGAGGGGACGCTCCGCACAGATTGGTACGTGCGCACCACGACGCGGGAAACCAACAAGCAACCGGCCGAGGCGATCAAGCGCACCTGGGAAGAGGCGGCACCACCCGCGCCGCGCTGCCGGAACCGGAGCCGCAGCCGCAGCCGCAGGCGCAGACCATTGCCGATGCGATCTAGGGCTGCATAGACCCTTTGTATTGGTGCCATCCTTGAAAGCTCTGGCCGGGCACTGGTGATGCTAGACCAATGGTCACTCACCGCAACCACAGAATACACCTATCTTTGTTGTTCGCCTTTCACCTTTTCGCCAAAAACAAATCACCGCCGTGCTTTGCAATTATATGCAACGCCTCCAGGACGGCTGCGGAAGTTCGGCAGTGGAGCCCTGCGGCGCCAGCATATTGTGGAATATACTGTGGAAGAGGCTCCACAGTGGAAACCGTGCAGCTTGTACTCGATAGAAACCTTCTGAAGGCGGCCGACGCAGCAGCGAAGCGCCACAAGGTAAATCGATCGGAGCTGATTCGCCGGGCACTTCGGGAACACCTTGGGGCGCCTGCGCGTGGCGGAACTCGAAGAGCGTGACCGGCGCGGTTACGCAGCTCAGCCCCAGCGAGTCGAGGAATATCGTCCTTGGGAGGAGGCCGCTGCTTGGCCGGAAGACTAAACCGCGGTGATGTTCACCTTTGCCGATTTGCGCCCCCGGACAAGCGGCAGCCAGTTCTCATACTCACCCGCGACAGCGCTCTTGGCCATCTTTCGACCGCAACGGTGGCGCCCATCACCTCCAGAGTCCGGGACGTCCCGTCGGAGGTGATACTGGACGTCGATGATGGGATGAAGGATCGCTGCGCGATAAATCTGCACAATGCCGTGACTGTCTCCCAGGAGCGACTGGGCAGGCGTGTCGCAAGCTTGAGCGAGGATCGGATGCGGGAGGTTTGCGCGGCGCTGCGGTTCTCGCTCGGATGCAACTGAGCCGGTAGACCTCGTCACGCGGCGGCGCACGCGGGGCCGCTGCCCGGAGGCATCCCGGCAAATCCATCGGATGCGCAGCAATTCCGCAACCACTGATCATTGAGTGCGGAAACATTTGATTCGAGGCATATTCCGGCGTAGCTGCCGGCGATAGGCAAATTCGCATTGCACTTGGGGCTTGCATCGGCACCTTTTTCTTGTATATAGTAATAGTACAAGCATGGCCGACGCCTTTAGCCGCGCGAAGCTCTCCCCCACCGAGCGGAACTTCCGCTCGCGTATCGCTCAACTCGCTTCCGGGACGTGGTTCCTCCGCGGCACCCTCTCCGAGCGGCACAGCAAGTGCGGCAAACCC
>JACOTZ010000142.1 GCA_016178155.1 Acidobacteriota bacterium | reverse complement strand
CGTGCCGCCGCAGACATTGACGCCACTGATACCGAGATCCGGTGTTGTTGTCCAGAGGAGACGTGCATCGGAGGGGTCCAACACAAACCCCCGGGGTTCGCCTTGGAGGCCACGAATTCGGCTTCGGAATCTCCGTTTTCTCCGGTTGACGGGTGCGCGAAGTTGACAAGGGGGTTCGTGTTGGCGGGCCTTGATGGTGGCGTTTTCCTGAAGTAGGAAGCAGGGATTTCCGGTACCAAGCGACTGGATTTCAGACCTGCGTAGGATGCGCCAAGATTCGCCTGGTGCTCTGGACGGGGAGATGGGCGAGGTTGACCGCGCAAATTCGTTCGCACCAGGATTGGGGTTCCTCCTCGATCCTGTGGCACAGATCTTCCGCCGTTACCGGGACCCATTCCGCGATGATGTTGACGGCCTTCAAGTCCTCGAATGATGAGCAGGATGGCACGGTGAACACGCGGGGACGCTCGCCCGGTCTTCGAAGGTCGTACTGGCGCAGCCTGTAGCTTCCACCCCGCATCGAAAGGTGAAGGAAGGTATGTGGCGCCAGGGTCGGGATGAAAACGAAGAACGCTGGATCCTTTTCCCCGCGCGGTGCTTTGTTCCGTTCTCGCCGGCGCGTTCGAAGCTTGTCCGGCATTGCTGTCGCGGAACTTCGCGGTCGTCCAGCGTGAGCGATGGACATTCCTCGCCGAACATGGCGGCCACCGCGTCACGATTTCGGGAGTCGTCCCCCGAGAGATGCAGCCACTGCCAGTGCAAACGCGCATCTTCCAGAACGAAGAACGCGATCAGGTACGATCGGCCGTTCGTGCGCAGGCACTCCGGCAAAAGCGAAAACGCGGATTTGAATTTCCCAATCAACGTGTCCAGAGTCCTGCCGTCGGCGCGATGCAGCGTGTGGAACCACATACCTGTGGTCCGTTCCCGCAGCAGTTTCTCCAGGTCCTTTCGGATTGCCTCGACAGTGCAGTTGTGCGCCTTCAGTTCAAGTTCAACGTGCGCCACCGGCTTGCGATCGGATCCGAACATGGTCAAATCGACTCGGGCGCTGATCGGCGTCTTGCCTTTCTGCTGGTAGGTCTCGCCCGTCGGCGTCTCCACGGAAAAGCAATACCGCCTATCGACGGTCAGGTGTTGCACGACGAGGAGCTTCGCTTCCTGCTCACTGATTCTGAGAGTGCCATCCCGTTTGCTTGGAAAGACCAGGCCATACTCGCTGGGCTGCTGCTCCGAAGGATACATCTGGGCAAGGTCTGTGCAGACCTGGTTCAGTAGGCCTTCGAGGTACTGATCGAGATCCGTCATATTGCTCCGAAGTAGCGCTCTTACAAACCGCCAAGAAGGGTCAAAGGAATAGATCAGCAGGCACGTGAAAAATCTCGGCGAGCTTCTTCGCCTGAGCCTTACTGATCGCCCGCTTGCCGCTCACAACCTCAGAGGCTATGCCGCGGGAACCAAAAACATCGAGCAGGTCGCGCTGGCGCATGCCGTGCTCTTCCATCAGACTGCGCAACCTAGTGTCGGGCGTTGATCCTTCAAGGGCGTAGTTGGCGTCCTCGAATGCTTCGATGAGCACGGTCAGAAGTTCGGAGTACTCCCGCTCCTCCGGCGAGAGTTCGTCATGGCGTCTGTCGAGGTCCTCTAGTTCGGCGATGAGGCGCTCATTTTCTTCCTCGGTGCGAATGACGGCCGGCAGCTTGCGCGCCAGCAGACGGCCGTAGCGCTTTGGATCTACTTCGAGCACGGAGTTTTTCATCGCTTCTTCCAATCCTCCCTACTGTATTCCTCATGCGTCATCACGTGGCGGATGTATACCTTGTGTGTTCGATAGTTGATGTACGTGGCCAGGCGGTACTTGTTTCCGCCAATGTTGAAGACCGTGAAGTCGCCCACCGCGTCCGCGTGCGGATAGGTCTTGCGCACATCCACGCGACTGGCCCACCGCAGTCGCTTGACAGTCCGATACCAGTCATCGAGCGGCGTCTCTGCGTCCTGGTGAGCGTCAGCGAACTCGCGAAGGGCCTTGCGACCGATGACGCGCACGACCATATACTCTCAAAACGAGAGCATACTTGTCAAGGAATTCCCATTTCGGAGACCGGAAGGGCGTTGCCGGAAGCCGGAAGGCCAAGTGACGATCCAATGGCCTGCTACGCTCAGCCAAGACAGCTATCAAGATTTGGCTGACTGGCTCGATATTCTAAAGCGCATGAGGCAGATAGTCGTGGAACTTTTCGCGATCATCGGAGGCATCTTCACTGCTTTCAGCTTGCTGGTTTTCTTCACCCGCAAAAAGGAACACAAGGACAAAGAGGCAGCGGAAGGACATGCATGGATACGATCCTACTTTGCGGTGATGTGGCTGTATGGCGGCATCGTGGTTACCGTCTGGCTGGCAATGAGAACGGTGAACGGTGGGTTTTATCTAGGCTTGGCTCACCAGTTAGACCAACACAACCTCAGGACACTACCGATGTTTCAGCTTTCAAGAAGACAACCCGCGAAAACGTCGGGGATCAGGACCACCTGCCGTTTTGAGGTTCAACGCAGATTTCAGACACTACCCCTCCCCACTGATCGAGTTGGCGCTGCGGTATACATTCTAAGATGGGCTTTCAATTTCCGCCGGGACGCCGGCCGCCTTGGCTGAACGAACGCGGGGAACTCCTGCCCGAGAAGCTGCCCCTTGATTCGACGCTGGCGCGGGCCATCAGCGGCGACAAGCGCGAATGCCGTGAGGCGGTGCGCCTTTTAGGGGTGATGCAGCAGTCCGGACGCGTGGAATCCGGCATCTATCTCATGGGGCTGCTGGCGGGAGCTCCGGACGACTGGGAATGGCGCACTGCGATCGTGGAGGCGCTTCATGGCTTCGATATCGAGGGTTGCGCGCGCCTACTGTTCTGCGAGTTGCGCGCCGTGAAAGGGTCCAACACCACGCGGCGTTATCGCGACGCAGTGCTGAAAACGCTGGCGTCGCTTCCGGCCGAATTGACGCGCGCTGGCTTCGAGGCGATGTTGGAAGACCCAACCTGTTCGCAGCGCACGCGCGACAAGGCCCGCTGGATCCTGGATGGCGACGATGAGCGCTAATCTGCGGCACGTCCTAGTGGAGTTGCGGCGCAGCCTTGAGGACCACTGCGGCCCTGGCCTGGTCGAAGTGGTGCGGTTCGGATCTCAGGCCCGGAATGAAGCTGCGCCGGCCCGCAACGGAATCTGGGCAGGCGGGATTTGAAACTCACGGCAGAGTAGGTAAGAAAAAGAGAGGGACCTTAAGTCATGGCCTCAACCGGCAGAACGAAACACGAGCGAGCGCTGCTGGAAGGTCTACACCACGCAGTGCGTGGCCTGCGCGCACCGTTCACGTGCGGTGGTACGCTCGTGCCCGAACAGCCGGTCACCCTCTGCTTCCCAGACAATACCCAAATCACTTTGCTGCGCGCGAGGGACACCTTCGAACAGGAGCGGCTTCTCCGGCCGCTGGTCGAGCGCTGCGCGGCGGCGGCGTTCGGCATGGGGCGTAAGACTCGGTACGACCGCACCATCCGCGATGCCCTCCAGATCAAGGCTGAGGGTGGCACCTTTTCTGTCCTCTTCGATCCTGCTGCGGCAGGCATACTTGAACAGATCCGCCGCGAGTTGGCGCCACATGATTCCGACGCGCTCACCGCAGAGCTATACAACCTCAATGTCTACGCGACCGGGGGCCACTTTGTGCCGCACAAGGACACTCCGCGTGGTAGCGACATGCTCGGCACCCTGGTCGTGTGCCTGCCGGCGCAGTTCTCTAACGGAGCGTTCGTCGTCAAGCACCATGGCGTCTTTCAGACTTACGACTGGGGCCGCGCGATCAGGGAGCAGGCCGAGCCGACGCGCATCCACTGGGCCGCCTTCTTCGGCGATGTCGACCATCAAATCGAGCAGGTTTGGGGAGGCCTGCGCGTGACATTGACCTACTTAATCCGGCGTGGCGCCAACGCGGCGCGAAGCGATGTGCCCGACCGCGATCACGGGGCGCTCAACACACTCGTACAGCAGAAGCTTCGTGTCATGCTGGACGATCAGCGCTTCCTGGGCAAGGGTGGGACGCTCGCCTTCCCCTGCTCCCATCTGTACCACCAGGACGCGCGCTTCCAGCGCAAGCAGCGACTGCTCTCCCGTCAAACCCTGTCCGCATTAAAAGGTCGTGATCACAACGTTGCGGCGGCAGCGATGGCCGCAGGGCTGGAGGTGACCCTCTATCCGTACATGATCGAAACCTGCGCCGACGGGACTTGGCAGCTCGATCACTTCCCAACCCGGCGCGAGAAGGCTGCGTTGGGTGACCAGATGGACCCGACGGATCTCGAAAATGCGCTGGCCGTCCGAGCAAGCTCGGAGGATGCCGGAGACTTAGACGTCGTTTGGGTGGATCCGCCGCCGCATTTTAATGCGCAGCCCACCATGTACCCCGAGATAGCTGACCGCGAGGCGCATGCAGCGGACCCTGACTTGCCCGCTCTCATGCACCTCCACGCGTGTGAATACAGCGCTACGGGCTATTTTGGAAACGAAGGCAGTGACATCGACCTCTACATCTACTGCGCGCTGCACGTATCGATCCCGCCGTATGGCGAAGGGGCGCGTGCTGTGACCGGGCCTTCTCGACTATCCTCACCGGCTCGCCGGCGACGGGTACAAATTTGACGCGGCTCGTGGCGAGGATGCCTAGCTTAGCTCGGCTTCTCCGTCTGAATGAGGGCCTTGGGATCAGATCTTAGTGGCGGTGGACGGGCTGGGCTGACTGGGCGACGAGTGCGCGCTCATCGGCTCCATAGAGCTGGACAGCGTGTTGTCGACGCTCGATCTCAGGACGTCGACTTCATTTTTCGAGGCTCTCGATCCGCGGCATCGCCGCGGCATGCGACATGCCGGTGGGGGAGGCGCGGTCGTTCGTAGCCGTGAGGCCGGCAACAAGGACGAGACTGGCTGGAGGCCGGGCAATCGGCCCGCGGCGGGAAAAGTCCCGCGGCGCCGGTGGCCAGCAACCGCCGAACCGCAGCACTGACGGTATGGAGAAACAGGTCCAGCAGCGGCGGCTTGGTAACGAAAGCAGCCCCCAGTTGCTCGGCTTGCGTCCGGTCTTCCGGGAGGTCAGAGGAGGTGAGGACGGCAACGCGTATCCTTGCCAACGATGGATGTGACCTGATGTACCGCAGCACGGCCCAGCCGCTGACACCCGGCAAATTCAAATCGAGCAGTACGAGGTCAGGCAAATGTTCACGGGCTGCAAGCGCCGCGATCGCTTCCGTCGCCGCACGCCAGCGCTCGAGGGTGTACCGAACGCCGCCGGCGTCGAGAGCCTCTTTAATCAGCAACACATCAGGATCATGGTCTTCAACGAGCCAAATCACGGCGGGTCCGGGATTCGACACAGTGCCTCTTTGACCATTGTCCGGCAACCGGGCGCACCAGCGCTACCCAGGACAGTGTTTTTGACTGTGAGAAACGTCTGCCGCCTCACGGTTGATCTTCGAATCTCGCGGGACGCTGCGAACGTGAGCGATCAGATGAGACGGCGATGCATGGCAACGAAATGCCAGTTTCGCGTTGTCAGGCGCCGAAGCAGCAGCCGATTTGTTGCTGATACTGATTACCCGATGAAGCGTCTAACCGTCGGCCGGCGCACCGAGCGTTTCACGGTGAGTAGGGTCCGAACACTGGCGGATCGGTGTGTCGAACCGGAGCTACTGTGCCGCGATGCCATTTGCTGATCGTAGATGACAATCCTCAAGACGCCCGGCTGATCGAGCTGCTCATCCGGGAGCTGAGCCTGGACGTGATGATCACGCATGTAACGACGGTGGCTGAAGGGCTGGATGCGGCCTATGCACGCAACGCGCACGCGGGCGCCGCGCCTCCATCGCTCATGCTCGTGGACTTGCATTTACCCGTGCAGGGAGGCCGGGAGTTGCTCGATACCGTGAAGCGGGATCCGGAGCTGCGCATCATCCCGGTGGTCGCGATCAGCGGCTCGGTGCGGCCCGAGGACGCGCGCGAAGCCTACGAGCTGGGCGCGAATGCGTACATGCGCAAGCCGCTGAACCTGGATGAGCTTACCAGCGTGGTTTCGTGCTTTGCACATTTCTGGCTGCGCACCGCCGACCTGCCTGACGCTTGCTCGACAGAGATCATCAGCACATAGATTCTTTCACGCGCAGGCCGCTCAGCAGCGCGCGAGGATGCGCCGAACCGGCATCTGCCGCCGTTCGGAGGGATGGCTCAGCCGCTCGTGATCGAGCGCGAGCAGGTGCGGCGCGGCGCCGCCCTACTGCGCCCTGGGCTTGGCAGAGAACGGAGCGGTCTTTCCCGCGTGGACGGCTTGCAGCCGCCGGTGCGTTGTCTTCATGGCCTCGATGAGTTCCCGGTACGGCCGGCCGGTGACATCGACGAGGCCGATGTTGTAGTTCTCTCCGTCCATGCGTCCGGTGGACGGTTGATCGACCCACTGAAACCAGCTCGACCCGATGAAGGCCGGGAAAGCGGCTGCCTGTTCCACGTAATACCGGTAGGCAACGCCGCGCTCGGCCTGGTCGCGCACCTGCACGAGACCCGCGGCGAGACCTCTGCCGGGCACGCCGAAGTGGAACTCGCCCACGAGGATCGGCCTGCCGGTTACGCCATAGATCTCCTGCATGACCTTGGGGCTGACCGCGGTTGAGTACACGTTCATGCTGTAGACGTCGAACGCCTTCGAGGCCCGCAGCATCTCCGCGGGCGGGAGACTTCCGCCGAAGCGCAAGCCGAGGTTCAAGTGGTTGGGGTCGTGCCGGCGAATCGCGGAGTTGATCACTTCCAGGTACTTGTCGAATGCCCGGTAGATGAACTGTTTGCGCCGCTCCGGCGTGTCGCCGGCGGCGAGGAACGCTTTGGCTTCGCGCTGAATCGCGCTGGGCGGACGGTCCAGGATGACATCGACAACCAGCGATTCCCGGCCGGGCCAGGGCGGTTCATTCGCGATGAAGTATCCCAGCAGGTAGGGGTCGCTCTGGCGAGGCGCGCACTGTGCGGCGGCGGCGGCGTCGACGATCTTCGGAAACTCAGCCGAGAACACGTCGGGCATACCCATGTAGCCGGTCTCCATGCCCCATCCACGCAGGTTCACGACATACGCCTTCTTGTGCGCGTCCCAGAGCCGCGGATCGCTCCAGTTGCCGATCGTGTTCAGCCCCCACGATTCCATTCGCCGGATCGCGAGATCGATCCACTTCGTCTTCCATTCATGGCCGTGCCTGCGCGCCAGGTTCCAGGCATAGAAGCCGGTTTGCGGGCGCCGCCCTGGAACCGGCGTGGCTTCGACCGGGGGCAGCGCCGCGAAGTAGTCCTCCCGGCCGCGCAAGCGGGCATCGCCGCCGCCCGCGCCCATGCCCGTCGAACTGGTCGAGAAGAACAGGTGGCCGTCGGGATCGACAAACCACCAGCGTCCGTCCACCTGCTCGACGCGGAAGAAGCCCGTGGCCTTCGCTTTCGTATTCAGATACCCGCCAAACTTGCAGTAGCCGAAATCACCAGGGGCGAGCCCCGCTTCCTCCGCGCTCCATTCCTTCTTCAACTGGATGAGGGTTTTGGCTTTCCCGGGCCAGTCCTCCGGGATCCATTGCCCGAATTCATCCACGACCGGCTTCTTGTCGAGAACGTCGGATCGCGGGTCCTCCTTCGAGAGTCTTACGGAGCGAATCTCGAGCGCCGGCTTCCCGAGCGGCGCCTGCATGGTGACGCCGATGGCGTCGACTGCGTTGAGCGGACCGTATACTCCGCCGGTACTGATCCAGAACGAATTCCGCGGCACCTTCCCGACCGAGGCGAGGTCGAAGCCGGCACGGTTCGGCCGGCGATAGTACTCCAGGGGCACGGCCGCGCGGATCCAGACGTTCGGGAACGGATGCATCTGCCTCCGCTGCACACGATCGCTGCTGTAGAGCGTGAGCCAGAAGCGCTGCGGCGAGGAAGCTCTCAGCTCGAGCACGAGGTAGTCGTACCGGGTCCAGTCTGACGGGAGCTCCGGATTCAGATCCTTCAGCGTCCACTTGTGCTCGGACTCCGGGCCTTCAAACACCACGCGCCGCGGCGCGGCGAAGGCGACCGGGATGAGCGCAAGCGCGACAGCCGGGAAGTATCGAATCATGTGTCCTCCTCGAGAATCAGACCGGCAGCCGAGCAGCCGGGCCTGGGACGCCGGGACCACACCGCGTGAATTGCGGGATGGCGTCCCGCACCGCGGATTGCACGGTCCTGTGACCCTTCCGCGGCGCCGGCGGATCAACTGAAGCGGCCGGAACGGTTGCACGCATGGCCGCCCGTAGCGGCGGGATCGGGAGCATAGCTGCGACAATTGTATTCCTATCACCTGCGCGCTGCCGCGCGCGCTTTTGCTGTATCGTTGCAGTATCGACGACTCGCGCAACTGTCGACCGCGATGCACATCATCCGCTATGCCGCTCTGTTCGCCGGCGTCTGCTCAGCAATATTCGCCTACGACCCGCCCGCCGATACTGCCGGGCCCCTGACCGTTCGCATGCAGCCACCCGCAACGGGCGCTTACGGTGCGGGTGGATACGCCGAGTTGTCGCGCCCGGGCGTGCCGTTCGTCGTGCCTGTCACCCTGCAGAACGCCGGCGAGACCCGGCTGAATATTGGGGAAGCAGCAGTAGCGGTCCTGATTGGACTGGGTTCTCTGAACGGTTCATGACTCCGGTGATGACCGCGACGGCGGGCGAGAACCTACGCGAAGCGGGCACTCTGTGCTCTATTTCTGCCGCGTGGTGACCTCGACGTATCCGTGTCTCGCCAGAAATTTGAAGTAGCCGACGAAGTCGAAGTCCATCGGCCCCTGTTCGAGCTCGATCAGGCGGATCACCTCGGCGAGGTCGCGCTTGCCGTCGCACCAAACCAGCATGGGCAGCGGAGCCGGGATCCCGGCGAACCCGGGGTAGCCTTCACGCCTCTCGAGCGGGAGATCATCGAGCGTCACGGGCCCGAACCGTTTGCGTGTGACGACCATGTGGGCAGCCTCGGCGCGCCGGGGATCGACGGCCGGCGCGACGGCTTTGACCGGCGTGGCGGCGCCGAGCTCCATGGCCCGGCGGTCCACGGCTTCCCGCAGCCTTTCGCGCTGCCCGCCGGAGAATTTTCGCATGCGCTTCAGGTGAGCATCCAGCCGGAGCCGAATGGATTCGCGGTTCTGCGGCGCGACAAGGCGAAGCACGGAAACGAGAGCGTCCCGATCGCGGCCGGCGGTGTAGTCGATCTTGGCGAGACCGGCGTGCAGTTCACGCCCTAAGGCATCGGTATCCCCGGCGGCTGCGACGCGGTCCAGGTAGGGAGAAGTCACGCGGACGGCATTTTCAAAGGCTCGGTCCAAGGTGATGCCGGCAAGCCATGGAATTTCGCGTTCCGCGGCCGAGGCCAGGTAGTACAGGAATGCGGCCACAACGGAACTCAGGTCCCGCAACGACCGCGGGTCCACGCGGTCCAGGGTGTCCGCGCTGTTGTGATGCACGTTAACCGCTCCGCTGCTGCCGGCCGCGGCGATGGTCGGCACACCGATCATGGGATCGCTCAGGTACGAATCCGAGGTGGGGCGGTACGGAGACCAGCGCGGAAACCGGCGCTGCAATCCGGCGTAGTAGTTTTCCGCCACCCGCATGATCAAGGCATCCTGGTACGATCGATTCACGTCGGGGTTCATGGCGAAGCTGTAACCCGGGGTTTCGTGGTACGGGCCGGCGGCTGTATCCATGTTGATGGCCCCGATGGTGCGCTTCATGCGGTCCATGTGAGTGGCGATGTAGGCCGAGGAGCCATAATCTTCGGGCATCACGAGGACGCGGATGCTGCGCTGGGGGCGCGGGAGCCTGCCGGCATCGATCAGTCGCGTCAATGCGGCGACGGCCTCGAGCATCGCGGCAACGCCCGTGGCATTGTCTTGCGCGCCCGTCTCGAACGCATGACCCAGCTCGAGGACCTCCTCATCGGCTCGGCTGCCCTGGATGACGCCGGTCACGTAGGGATAGTCGCCGGCGTAGTAGCGGGTGTCCGACACGGCCTTCACGCGGACCTTCACGCCGCGTGCGAGCAGGCGGCGCAGGTAGGCGCCCTGCCGGGGCGTGATCGAAAAGCCCACCAGGGCACTGCTGGTTTTGGTGAACGCCCAGCCGTGATCGCCCCAGGCATTCACCCAATAATGGCTGTTCGTAAGGTCCGGATTCTCTGTCGCATCGCTGACCAGCCCCGCGGCGCCCATCCTGTATAGCGCGGCCTTGAGCGCGCCGCGTTCGGCGAGACCGGAAGGCGCCTCCGCGAGCACCATCCTGCCCTTCACATCGAGGCCTTTCAGCCGCTCGAGGGTCGCCGGTCTGAGCTCCACGACATCCGCGACCACGCCGCCGGGCGGGGTGGCGGCGCTCCACATGATGAGCGACGCCGGTTCCTGGCTGTAATCGGCAAGCACGCGCATATCCGGCGGCGACGCGGGTTCGATCACTTCGAGCCGCGCCTGTTTCACGTCCCAGGCAAGCGGCATGGTCCAGAAGCCGAACTGTGTCACACCGTCGGCCGGCGTGGAAACCAACTCCACCTTGCTCAGACCGATCTCGCGCATGGCCGTCTGCAGATATCGCGCGCTTTCCTGAAATTTAGCGAAGTTGGCCCACCGGTCCTTTTCATGAAGACGGATTACGAAATCCAGGGCCTCGTTGCCGCTAACCTCGGCGCGAATTCCCTGGATCAGCTTCGCTACTCCGGGATCGGTTCGGAGCGTCTGCGACGGCGATATGAGAGGGAGAAGAAAACAGAAGGATAATCTCGCAACTTTCACTGGCTCACCAGTTCCCGGCGCTGCAAGTGATCGCCGTCCGGAAACGCCACCACTACCCACGGGCGTCCGGGTGAGAGCACCCGGCCCTTCCATATCAGCGTTCCGGGCTTGCCCGGCTTTAGCGTCAACTCCTTCAGGGGCTGATCCAGGGCAAGATTGTCGGCTCGAAGCGAGAAATTGTGGTCGCCCTCGCCCGCGGCCGTCACGCGGATCGTTACCTCGCCGGCGCCAGCCGGGCCGGCGGTAATTTCGAAATTGACGTCGCGCCCGGGGCGAAGGTCGATGTGGTAGGCGCCTCCGGGCAGGGCCGTGAGGCTCAGCCGTTGGCTTCCTGAACGGACGGTGTATTTGCCTTCCGGTATGAAAGCCCGGAACCCACCTCGCGCCGCTTCGGCATCGAAAGAGCGGCCGGTCGCCGTCTCGACAAACTCCACCTTCTTGGCGGCGGCTCCCAGCGCGACGCGCCCTTCCACCAGCGCGGGTCCCGCGAGGTCGCGCATGAGCCAGAACCAGCGGCCGACGGGGTGGCCCCACACCTCCTTGTACACATAGCAATTCTGAGCGGGCCAGTAGGGCGCGTCCCGGTTGCCGCGGGTTTGCATGCCCACGGGAAGGGCGCCCACGATGTCCCCCGACGAGACGCTGTACTGCTGCGTCCAGTCGTATCCCTCGCCGTACATGGTGCTCTGCACGAACGGGTTGCGGCCCACCACCCACTGCAATTGCTTTTGCGCCAGATCGGCGGCGGCCCAGTCACGGCGCAGGTGCGCGGCCGCGGAAAGCCCCTTCGCCTGAGAGAGCAGCACGCCATAGTTGCCGCGGCGCGCGAACCACACGGGGAAAGCTTTCAGGTACCATCCGTCCCCCATGGGCATGCCTTGCAGCACCTGTTCGCGAAAGGCTTCGCGCGTCGCCTGGTAGCGGTCGCCCTCTTCAACCACCTCGAGGTACTCCGTGTTCTTGTAGACGTAGGCGGGTAGGACGCCATAGGGTTCCGTCGACCGGGCGGCCGATTTCTGGTACTCCGAGTACAGCGCCACAACCGAATACCACTTTATCCAGTCCCTGTGATCCGGAAACGCCTCGCACAAGGCGGTCATGGCGACGATGGGCGCCTGGTCGTTGCCACGATGGAACTGATGAAAAATGGTCTTCTTATCCGGGGCTGTATAGAAGAAGCCCGCCAGCGGAAAGGCTCGGCCGACATAGCTCTTCTGCTGGGACTCCACCACGATTTCCGCCAGCTCGACGGCCTTGTCGGCGTACTGCTTCTTTCCGGTGGCGTTGTAGAGTTCCAGGGAGGCCAGGATCCCGATGCCGGCCAGCTCCATCGGCGAGGCCGCGAATGCGGGCGTGCTCCAGGTCTCCGGCCCTTCGTTTCCGGCGATGGCGTAGCGCCAGTCGTCTTCGGCGATCCTGAGACTGCGGGCGGCCAATTCCGGATCGCTGTCTTTCAACACGCGGTACGCAATGGCTTCGGCGGCGGCGGCAATGTAGTTCACGTTGGGGTTGTTGAGGGCCTGGCGCGTACGGTCGTCGTCGTCCCCCAGAATGCCGTTGGTCCAGATGTTCATCCCGGCAAACCCGATGCGGAAGCCGCCCTCGAAGCGCGTCTTCAGCGTCCAGTCGAGACCCCACTTGGCCTCTTCGATGAGTCTGCGCAGCAGTTCCGGGGCTTCGCCGCGCGCCCGCAGCCGCTCCGCCAGCGCGAACATCGCGTACGTAATTTCTCCAGTGTTCACGAGCCCCTGGGAGAGGTCCCCGGCATCATGCCAGCCGCCGTTGATGACGATCTTCCGATCGCCGAGCGTGGCTTGCCAGTCGCGATGGCAGACGTCGTGAGACCCCGGGACCGGGAAGCCACAGCGCTCAGCGAACATGAAGTTGATCGCTTTCCAGATGGTTCCCCGCCATACGTCATCGCCGATGCGGAACGGGCGCGTGCGCGTGTCGCCCGCCTGGATGACATAGCGGCCCGGGTTGCGCACTTCGGAGAAGTCCATCTCCTGAAACTGTCCCAGCCTGGTCTTTCGAATTTGAACCGGCTTCGAAAGAACCATTTCGCTTTCCGCATTGTTGTCGAGGCGAATTAGCCGGAAGTCCCGGGCCGCCAGGCCGCTGGCCAGCGCGGTCTTCGACGAACCTGACTGATATCCCGTGTGGCTGAACGAAATCCTCCCGGGCGCCACTTTCCAGCCTTCGTAGTGATCCGGTTCCACGCGCTGCAGTTCGAACCGAGCGATCTCGAAGGCCACGCGGTCGTCCGGTTCCGGCAGTCTCTTATTGACCCAGTAGCCGATCTCGATTGACGTCACCTTGTCTCTGGCAAGCGGCTCGATTTCCCAGACCACGTGCTGCCATTTTCGATCCTGCAAGGTGACGTAGTGGATGCCTTCGCGCCGGTAAACATCGGGAACCTTGACCGTCCCGTCGTTGCGCAGAACAACCTGGATTGGAAGCATGGGAAAGCCGGAGAGTTCCGGGCGTATCCAGAACGAGAGCCTGTTGTACGCCTTCCAGTTTTCGCCCGGAACCGGCCGCCGGAGCACGGCCGAGGACAAGCCGTTGCGGGTGGGCGCGGGCCGGTCGCGGAACATCTCCATATCCACCCGCAAAAACCGCATTCCGGACAAGCCGCCCTCGGGCGGGAAGGTCAGGCTGGCCTGACCCTGAAGGGACCAGGTCTTCGGGTCCGCCATGCCGTCGAGCAGCCGTGACTCCAGCACCTTCTTATTCAGCCAGCCGAACTCGGCCGAATGCTCGAATTCGATGGGCATGGGCATGTGAGGCGCCTCGGCGGCGTAGAGCAGGGGAGCGCCGGCCAGTGCCCAGAGTCCCACGACTTTCGAGAGTCCCACGGTGGTCACCAGTTCAAGGCAGGCGGTCGAGGCTGGCAAGAACGGCGGTGTGAATCGACGGCCGCGCCTCGAAAATCAATGGGTTCTGGCGCGTCGGATGAACGCGGTTGGTCAGCAGAATGACAAACGCGTCGCGGTCCGGGTCAATGTGGATGGAGGTTCCCGTGAAGCCGGTGTGCATGATGGCGCGAGGCGAAGCGAGATCGCCCGGGAAGGAGCCCTGCGCGGGAGTGTCCCAACCGAGCGCCCGGGTAGTTCCGGACGGCGAGGCCTGGCGCTCCATGAACAAACGGATGGTGTCCGGGCTAAGGATACGCTTGCCGCCGTAACTGCCGCCGTTGAGGTACATCTGCGCGAAGACCGCAAGATCACGCGCCGAGGAGAAGAGGCCTGCGTGACCGGCGATACCGCCCATCAAGTAGGCATTCTCGTCGTGCACCAACCCGCGCACGAGGCGGTGCCGCAGCACGTCGTCCTGCTCGGTCGGCGGGATGCGGCGCATCCACTTCGCCGGCGGATTGTAGGCGGTGCGCTTCATCCCGAGCGGCCGGAAAGCGTATTGGGAGAGAAACCGGTCGAGCGGCTGACCGGAGATCCGGCACACGATCTCGCCCAGCAGCATCATATTGAAGTCGCGGTATCGGGCTACTTCGCCGGGCTTCGATTCAAGCGGCAGTGTCAGAAGCGCTTTCAAGATGCCCGGCCTGTCGCTCGCTTCCTTCCATAGCGCGCGCTGTGCGTGGAGTCCGGAGCAGTGCCCGAGCAGGTGCCGCACCAGTACTTCTTCGTGCCCGGCGGCGCCGCTGAACTCCGGCAGGTGCTTGACGACCAGGGCGTCGAGATCGAGCTGCTTGCGCTCGTAGAGGATCGCCGCGGCGGTGGTTGTCCCCACCACCTTCGATACCGAAGCCAGGTCAAACACGGCATCGCGCGGTATGGACGCCGCCTTGTCCGAATAGTCCATCCTGCCGAACGACTTCAGTGCGAGCAACCTGCCATGGCGGCCGACGGCGAGCACGGCGCCGGGAAAGGCCTTTCGGCCGATCCAGCTTTCGATGTCTACAAATGCGGCCGCGAACCTGCGTTCCTGCCCGGCTGTCGCATTGATAAGTTTCCGGGGCGCCGCGAGAGCCTGGAAGCCGCAGGCCCAGAGAACCGCAAGAACCGCTAAATGGATGATGGTGGCCATGTCACTCGGGATAGAGCAGGTACTTGGCGCGAATGCCGCGGAACTTCTGCTCGCCGGCTCTCCAAGTAGCAGCGATCGCGCGCGGGTCTTCGCCAGCCTTAATACGATTGATCGTGTCCTCGTTCCCGATGAGGCGCGCCACCACGTCGGGATTGAACCTGCCGGGGTGGAACTTCATCACCGCGGAAACCAGCTCAACTCCGAGTTCGACAGGTCTGACGGCAGTGCGATCGAGCAGCAGGATTTCGACGCCTTCGCATTGCTGCCCCTGAAAGGTCCCGGCATCCGGGGAGAACCGGCGCGAGATAAACGACACCCCGGGAATGCCGCGGGCGTTGAGATGCGCGGCGGTTTCCCGGCCCCTGAGCCAGGGCGCGCCAATCGCCTGGAACGGCAGATCCCACCCCGTCTTCACCCACACGAGCCGCGACTCGAGCAGGCATACGCCGGGATAGAGGATCGCCTGCACCAGGCTGCGGATCTGCGGCGAGGGATTGACCCAGACCGCGCCCGTTTGGTCCATGAACTGGCTGCGCCGCCAGTGTTGCATCTCGATGACGCGCACGTCAGCGCCGAGCCTTTTCTCGCCGTTGTACAGGCGGGCAAGCTCACCGATGGTGAGGCCCGGCCGGATCGGCATTCCAGGCAGATAACCGACGAATGAGACGTACTTCTCGTCGAGCACGGGGCCTTCGACCGCGGTCCCGCCGATCGGGTTGGGGCGGTCGAGTACGTAGAGGGGCACTTTGAGTCTGGCGGCCTCCTCCACCATGTAGCCGAGCGTGGTGATGTAGGTGTAGAAGCGCGCTCCGACGTCCTGGATGTCGTACACCAGCGCGTCGATGCCCTGCATCATGGTCGGCTCGGGGCGGTGTTGGCCCTTTCGGTAGAGGCTATAGACCGGCACGCCCGTGGCTTCGTCCTTGCCGGAAGCGATGTCCGCCTGGGCGAGGGTCGCGGTAAGGCCGTGCTCGGGCGTGAAGATCGCCGCGAGGGTGACGCCCTGCGCTTTGGCCAGAACGTCGAGCGTGCGCGTGTAATCGGGCAGCACGGCGGTGAAGTTGGTGATCAGGCCGACGCGCTTACCCTTGAGTTCCCCGAAGCCCCGCTCCTGGAGCACCTCAATGCCGGTCTTGGTCGCGGCCGCCGGCGGTTGGGCGGCGGCGCACGCGGCAAGAACCATCACGCCGGTTGGGATGGTTCGAATCATACGCATGCGCGTTCAGAAAATGAACCGTAAAGCGAACTGCATGTTCCGTGGATGCTGCACGTTCGTGCTTTGGGTGGCCGTAACCACTCCAAAGGTAGCCGAGCCGATGGCCCGGCCGGGCGTATCGAACGTGGGCGTGTTCGTCAGGTTGAATGCCTCGGCCCGGAACTCGACCCGCGTATTCTCCGTGACTTTGAAGTTCTTGAATATCGAGGCGTCCACCGTGCGGGTGCCCGGTCCAAGAACGTCCGGCAGAGTCCGCGAGACGTTGCCCCACGTGTAATCGGCCGGGATGGCGAAGGCAGCCGTGTTGAACCAGCGTTCGAGGGTCGGGTTTTCGAGTTTGGCGGAGACGCCGGGCACGACGTTGGGCCGGTTGCCGCCGCCGGCCACTGTCGCCGCCAGAGAAATGGGCGTGCCGCTCTCGAGCGTGGCGATGGTGTTTGCCTGCCAGCCGCCGATGATGAACCGCACCGGCCCGGATCCCGTCTTTCCAAAAGGCAGGTCCCAAAGGGCGGTGATGACCAGGCGCTGGGGAACATCCCAGATGCTCTTCGAACGCTCGGCCCGCAGGTTGTTCCAGTTCTGTACCACGGTCGTGGTCGCGGCGCCGGGCCGGATCTGGCCGCGGTTCTCCCCATCGTCGATCGCCTTGGAAATCGTGTAGGCAGCCAGGATCGAGTATCCCTGGGAGAAGCGCTTCTCCACCTTGAAAGCGGCGGCGTGGTAGATTGAATTTCCCATCCACTTGTATCCGCCGGTGACGCCCGTGAACTGCGGATACGGCAGCAGGAGTTGGCGGCGGGTCACGGTTCTCGCCGCTAACGTTCCCGTCGTAACCTGGCCGTAGAAGGGGTTGCTTACCGATTGCACGAGCTGGTTGCCGAGCGCGTAATTCTCGGCGGACAAAACATTCAGCGAAGTGGTGTAGAACAGGTTGCGAACGCCATGGTTGCCCACCCAGGCGCCCTCCAGCAGCCAGCCCGGCTTGGGCTCGAACTGAACGGTGAAGTTCCACTGCTCGACGTATCCGCGTCCTTCGGGATTGCGCAATTGCCCGCCGATTCCGGTGCCGATGCCCGTCAGCGCTCCGAGCGAACTGCCGGTCGGACGCAGGATGCCGTTCGGGAAGGGATTGCTGAGCGTGTCCCGAGGAGTAAGTCCGCCGTCGATCGAGGTCACCATGGGCGTGCTGGTACTGAACCCGGTGGTGGTATAGCCGACGCCGGTGGTCGGGTCGTGCATGATGGCCACACCGCCGCGCACCACTACTTTCGGCATTACTTGATAGGCGAAGCCGAAGCGGGGATCGAAGTTGCTGAAGTCCCGGTCGACAAGGCCTCGCGGGATGCCATTCACGCCGGGGTAGATCAACCCGCCGCGGAGACTCAAACCGGGCACCTTCATGGGCGACTCGATGGAAGGATCGAAGTTGCTGGCGACGTTATAGCGGTCCTTCACCGGGCCTTCGTACTCCCAGCGCAAGCCAAAGTTCAAAGTCAGCTTTCGTGTCGCCTTCCAGTCGTTCTGCATGTAGAGGGCGTCGACGCCGAAACTGCGGGTCTGGTCAGTGGTGAACCCGGCGGCGGCGCTGGAGGGATAGCCGAGCAGGAGGGAAGCCACACCGTACCCGCCGGTGACGCTGGACACCTGGGGATCGGGCCCCTGGGTAAAGCCGCGCGTGAAGGTGTAGTTGCCATAGGCCGCGGAGGGCCCCCAGTCGTTGCGGCGGTACAGGCGGTGCTCGAAGCCCCACTTCATGGTCAGGGACCGTCGTATTTTCGTCACCGAGGCCGCGGCCGTGCCGGTGGTGGAAGGGTTGCCCAATGCGTTGGGCCGGCCCCAGTTGCTGATGTCGGATACGGAAATGGCGGGGAACCCGGACCGGCCCTGCACCTGCGAATCCAGGATCGAGGGCCAGCCCACGTCGGCGGCCTTGAACCCGGTCCACGGCACCGTGAAGGACTCGTTCTCGCGGTTGAAGCCCACGCGCGCGCTCAGCAGCAGCGTGGGAGAGAAGATGTCTGTGTACTCGACCACGGCGGCGTGCCTTCTGATCGGCACGAACCGCCCATCCGGAGTGGCCTTGTTGCCGAAGTAATTCACCAGTTGCCAGTCCACGGATTCGGGGGTATACCGGCCTGAGATGCGGCGCGCGGCGCTCATGTTGTAATCCAGCTTGACGTTGTAGTGGTCCTTGCTCATGGGCTGTGCGCCCTGTTGATACAAGTTCTGCGCGTGGCTGAAGGGCAGACCGGGCAGATTCGGCATGGGGTAGTAGCTCAGCATTTTCGCGGCGACGGGATTGATTCGGGACGGGGGAATCACGTTGCCGGGAAAGGCGGAGCGAATGTAGCGGCCGGGCCTGGCCGGATTGGCGACGGTTGTGAGCGGGTCGTGGATGATAATCTGGGCGCCGGTGGCGGTGAAGGTCTGGGAAAAGTCGCCGGCCCGCTGCCGCGCATCGGGCGAGGTGATGGTCCTACCCAGGTAGCGGACTTCGCGGAAGCCTTCGTAGTTGCCGAAGAAGAACAGCTTGTCCTTGATGATCGGCCCGCCGATGGCGCCGCCGAACTGGTTGAAGCGCAGCAACGGCCGCGGCGCACCCGCCTTATTGGCGAAGAACTCGCTGGCGTTCAGCTTGTCGTTGCGGATGAACTCGAAGAGGCTGCCGTGCAACTGGTTCGTTCCGGACTTGCTGACCACGCTGATCACACCTCCCGCCGTCCGGCCGAACTCGGCCGAGAGAGCGTTGGTCTGCACCTTGAATTCCTGAGTGCCTTCCACGGTGAGCACGGTGATCCCGCCGGAATCGATCATCTTGTCATTGGCGATGCCGTCCACCATGTAGCCGACCGAGAGGGGCTGCCCGCCGGCGATACTGATGGGTGAGACGCCCCACGTGGAACGCGTGTAGCCGCCGAAGCCGCCCACGCCGCGCACCGTCGGTATCAGGTTCGCCAGGGCCATGGGGTTGCGGCCGCTGATCGGCAGTTCTTCCACTTTGCGCCCGTCCATTACGGTGCCCAGTGAAGAGGTGTTCGGCTCGAGCAGATCGGCGCCGGCTGTTACCACGATCTTCTCCGAAAGCTGACCGATGTTCAAAACCACCGGCACATTGACGGAGCGGTCGACCTGGACGATGATGTCCTCGCGGGTAAAACTTTTGAAGCCGGCCATGTTGGCCTCTATCCTGTAAGTGCCGGGCGGCAGCAGCAGGAACCGGTAATTGCCGGCTGCGTCGCTCGCCTGCATTTGCGAAATGCCGGTGCCTACATTTGTCAGCTTCACCTCCACGCCGCCCACTACCGCGTTGGAGGAGTCGGTTACCGTGCCAATGATCGAGCCGCTGGTCTGCTGGGCCAACGCGGGCGTCAAAGCGACCGCGGCCACGATTACGGCAATCACCAAGGATTTGCTCATCGTAGAATCTCCTTTACCGGGCCGCAGGCCACGAGTTCGGGTGTGCGGCTGTCAGTCATACAGCAAGTACTTCGCCCTAACCTTGCGAAACTCCTCCGTCTGTCCCCTCATCGCTTCCAGTACTTCGCGGCCGGTTTGACCGTTTTTCAGCCGCGCGGCCGCTTCGTCGTTTCCGAGCAGCCGCATGACTCCCTTGAGCTCGAACGTGTCCCCGTGGAATCGCAGGGTGGCCGAGAGCAGTTCCATCCCGAGCAGCACGGGATCGAACACCTCGCGATTCACGAGCAAAATGTCAATGCCTTCGCACTCCTGGTTTTTGTAGACGGACGCGCTCGGGGTGAAACGGCGGTGAACGAACCGCACTCCGCGCAGCTCGCGGCCGTTCAGATATGCGGCTATTTCGCGTGCCCGGTACCACGGTGCGCCGATTAACTGGAACGGGGTGTCGGTTCCCCGTCCCACCGAGATTTGCCGCGACTCCAGCAAGCACACGCCAGGGTACAGCGCAGCCTGCGTCACATTCCGGATATTAGGCGACGGATTGATCCATTCGAGGCCGGTTTCGTCGTACCACATGGAACGCTTCCAGCCCTCCATCCTGATGACCCGCAAATCCGCGCCAAGCTTCTTTTGGCCGTTGTACAGATTCGCCAGCTCACCGGCAGTCATCCCGTGACGGATTGGGAGACCCGGCATGTAGCCGACGAAGGAGACGTATTTTTCATCGAGCGGCGGCCCGCCCACGTCCACCCCGTTAATGCCGTTCGGCCGGTCGAGGACGAAGTAGGGAATCCGCTTTTGCGCGGCCGCCTCAAGCGTATAGCCCAGAGTGGTGATGCGTGTGAGGAAGCGGGCGCCGTTCTGCTGAATGTCGTAGACAAGCGCATCTACGTGCTCCAGCATTTCGGGCGTTGGCCGGTAGCGCCCCTCGTTATACAGGCTGTAGACCGGAACTCCAGTCTGGCGGTCGATGCCGTCTCCGATGTTGCGGTCCTCGCGGGTACCCTCCAGCCCGTGCTCGGGTGTGAAGATGGCAGTCAATTTGACACCAGGCGCGTGGGCCAGAACGTCGATGATGCGACGCCGGTCCTCAGTCACGCCCGTATGGGCCGTGATAACGCCGACGCGCATGCCCTTCAGTGGAGCGAAATCCTGCTCAATCAGCACTTCGAGCCCGGTTTTGACGCGCGCCGCCAGCGCATGCGTCGCCGCGGCGAAAAGCGTGGCCAAAAGCAGAGTCGCGGAGAGAACCCGAATCATACCACCTTGATCTTCATGTTGATATATGTTTATAATGTTATTCTCTTTAAAAGTCAACACAGGACTTTGACTGCGCGGGCCCCGCGGGGGGAGGGGGTTCCTATGGCGAACACTCTGATGGCGATCGCTGCTCATCCCGGCGATGCTTTTTTCACCATGGGCGGAACGGTTGCGCAACACATTCAGAATGGCGGGAACGGCGTGTTCGTGAGCCTGACGCTGGGAGAGAAGGGCGCGCCCGCCAATATTCCAGTTGAACGATACGGAGAGATGCAGCGCGCCGCGAGTCAGGAAGCGGCCAAGATGCTGGGCGCTGAGTTCGAGCTGCTGACGTATCCCGACGCGGAGCTCCCCTTCAAGGACCAGGCGGCGCTGGCCGTCTGCGACATCATTCGGCAGCACAAACCGGACATCGTGATTACGCATTGGAGCGGCAGTTGGCACAAGGATCATCAGAACTGCCACCTGCTGGTTCGCGACGCGCTCTTCTACGCGGCTCTGAAGACCATGGGCCGGAAGGACCAGCCGCATACCGTTCGCAAGCTGTTCTACGCGGAGAACTGGGAGGACGCGGACAACTTCAAGCCCGACACGTATCTGGACATCTCCAGCGTGGTGGAGAAGTGGTTGAAGGCCTGTGACGCCTATCCAATGTGGCGTGGTCAGACCGGTTTCTTCCGCTATAACGACTACTACTCCAGCCTGGCGGTCATGCGCGGCTGCCTCTCCGGATTCCGCCACGCGGTGGCGCTGATGTCGGACCCGAACGAGCGGGTCAGCCGGGTCCGCACGCTGTGATCATGCAAACGGCACTTGATAAGCGCCTCCCCATCCCGCTGTATCATCAGCTCAAGTCGGTCATTCTGAACGCCATCCAATCCGGTGATTTGAAGCCGGACGATCAGATCCCGCCCGAATCCGAGCTGGCGCAGACTTACGGCGTCAGCAAGATCACGGTGCGACAGGCTCTCCGCGAGCTGGCCGACCTGGGGTACGTCCGGCGCGAACAGGGACGGGGCACATTCGTAGCGCGTACCCGTCTCGCGCAGGGGCCAAGAGATCTCACCAGCTTCACTGAGGAGATGCGCCGGCACGGGCTCGCGGCTGCATCGCGCGTGCTCGAGGCAGGCGTCATGCCTGCCGACGCTGCCTTGGCCGAAAGGCTGGGGTTGCGCCCCGGCGACGACGTCTTCGTCCTCAAGCGCCTCCGCCTTGCCGACGGCGAACCCATGAGCATCCAGACGGCGCACATTCCCCTTGAATTGGCGCCCGGGCTTCCGGAGGAGTCTCTGGATGATGCCTCTCTTTACGAGATCCTCCAGTTGCATTACGGCCGGCAGCCGTCACGCGCGCGCGAGGCTCATTCCGCTGTCCTCATTGAAGCTGAGGACGCGGAACTGCTGGGTGTGCCGCCGGGATCCCCGGCTCTCGCCGCCGAGCGCATTGCGTACCTGGAAAGCGGCCAGCCGCTGGAGTTCGTGCACTCGGTGGTGCGGGGAGACCGGTACAAGATCGTCCTTGACCTGGTCAAGGAGCCGGCGTGAGCTCGGTTCTGGCAGTCGATCTCGGGGGCACGAAAACGGCCGCCGCCCTTGTTGACGAAGCCGGCCGGGTGGACTCGCGAATCAAGGAACCGGCTGAACGTTCGCCGGCAGCGGCGGTGCGCGGGATCGCCCGGGCGGCGGACCGGACGAGCGCGTCCGCGGTAGGTGTTATCGTACCGGGAATCTACGACCACCGGACTGGAATGGCGTGGGCGCCGAATCTGTGGGGGTGGGACGAGGTGCCGCTTCGTGACCTGCTGGCGGAGCGACTCTCCATTCCGGTGGTCATTGAGAGCGACCGGTCCGGCTACGTGCTCGGCGAGCAGTGGCTGGGCGCCGCGCGGGGCTTGAGCGACGTGGTGTTCGTGGCGGTCGGTACCGGGATCGGAGCCGGCATTCTTTGCGGGGGCCGGATCGTGGCCGGCGCGCACGGCATCGCCGGCGCCGTCGGCTGGTTCGCGCTCGATCCGCGCTGGAAAAGCGAATATGAGCGGACCGGATGTTGGGAAGCGGAATCGGCGGGACCGGCGGTGGCGCGGCACGCCGGAACGCCGGACGCGGAAGCAGCGGTCGCCGCGGCGCGGCACGGCAACGAGCGCGCCCAAGCGGCTCTGGATAACGCGGCTGACTATCTGGCGATGGGCATCGCCAACCTGATCAGTCTGCTAAACCCCGAGATGGTAGTGCTCGGCGGCGGCTTGATGCAGGACGGTAATCTCCTGTTCGACCGCGTTCGCGGCGGCGTCGCGCGATGGGCGCAGCCCATCGCAGCGGCTAAAGCGAAAATCGAACTCACGGCGCTGGGCGAGGATGCTGGCCTCGTCGGAGCCGCGCGGCTCGCGTTTCTCCATACTGGAATCCACAAGGACTAACGATGTCGGCAAAAAGATACTACGAGCGCATCACTGACGTGCTGGCCGCGATCAGCGCTTGCGAACGGCCCAAAATCGAGAAGGCTGGCGAGATGTTTGCGGCTGCAATCGCCGCCGGAAACCGCGTCTACATTTTCGGCAGCGGCCATTCCGTGATCCCGGTCATGGACGTTTTCCCCCGCTATGGCAGCTTCGTCGGTTTCTACCCGCTCTACGATCCACGGCTGATGTGGCACAACGTAATCGGGCCCGGCGGCGCTCGCGAACTGCTCTGGCTCGAGCGCCGCCAAGGCTATATCGAGCAGTTTCTGCAAAGCTACTCGCTCGAGCCGGGCGACTGCATGATCGTCTTCTCACACGGCGGGCTGAACGCCGCTCCGATCGAGGCGGCGCTATACGCCAAGCAGCGTGGCCTGAAGGTGGTGACCGTCTCCTCGCATGCCAACCGCAAGATCGCACAGGCAACGCACCCGAGCGGCAAGCAGCTTCCCGATACGGCCGATATCGCCATTGACAACTGCGTGGCTCCCGAGGACGCGCAGGTCGACATCGGACGGCTGGAGAAGGTGGCCGCCGGCTCCACGATGGCGGCGGTGTTCGTGGCCATGTCGCTGGTCGCGGAAACCGGGGCGCGCCTGGCCACGCGAGGTTTCGCGGCACCCACCTTCGTATCCCCGAACGTGGAGGGGGTCGCCAAGGATCACAACCTGCGGGTGTTTGACGCATACACACAAAAGTGGTACGAGCGGCCGCCGGCGGCAGCGCGTGCAACCTCCAAGTGACGCCGAGGACAGGCAAGCCGGCTTCCGCCGCGAGCCACCGGCTGTTGAGCGGGGCGGCATATTCCGGGATGTTCGTGTTCGGCATCGTCATGGCGCTGCTGGGCGCGGTGATGCCCGCGCTATCGGAGCGGCTCGAGTTCGAGGTTGCGGACATCGGAACGCTGTTCCTGGCGATGAACCTCACCATGCTCGCCTGCAGTTCCTTCATTGGCGCCGCAATGGACCGGTTCGGAATGAAGCCGCCTCTGGCGGTGGGCCCCGTGTTTGTGGCGTCGGCCCTGATGCTCATCGCCGGCGCGGACCGTACAGACGATCTCATACCCGCCGTGATTCTGCTTGGGGCCGGTGGCGCCGCGCTGAATGCCGCCACCAACACCTTAGTGGCCGACCTGCACGACGACCCCGGCCAGAAAGGCGCCGCGCTGAACATCCTCGGCGTATTCTTCGGAATCGGCGCGCTCTTCCTGCCGCTCTGCGCAGGCGCTCTGCTCGGTACCCTGGGCATCCATCGCCTGCTGATTGCTTCGGGCGCGCTGTGCGTGCTCGCGGGCCTGTTCGCGGCATCGCTGCGCTATCCGGCGCCAAAACAGAAGAATCGTCTTCCGATCTCGGACATACCGCGCTTTCTGCGGTCGCGGTTCGTGCTGGTTATGGGATGCCTGCTGTTCTTTCAGTCCGGCGTGGAATTCACCATGGGTGGTTATATCTCGACGTATCTCACACGCCGGTTCGGCATCAGCGTGGCCGTGGCATCGTGGCTGCTGGGGGGCTACTGGGCAGCCCTCATGATCGCCCGCGTAGTATTAAGCCGTGTCCTGGTTCGGGCGAACCCGCGTTACGTCGTGACCGTGTGTGCGGCCGCGGCCTCTGTTGCCGCCGCAATAACGGCTATCGCGCCAACCCCGACTTATGCCGCCGCC
Source organism: Acidobacteriota bacterium (assembly GCA_016178155.1). GTDB lineage: Bacteria > Acidobacteriota > Terriglobia > Bryobacterales > Bryobacteraceae > JACOTZ01. The sequence goes on along the minus strand of JACOTZ010000142.1, from coordinate 1,791 downwards.
GGAATCTGCCTTGCGGGCTTCGCACTGTCGGGCATTTTTCCCACGGCGCTCGGAATCGCCGGAGCGGCTTTTCGCGACCATTCCGGAACTGTTTTCGGCATTCTCTTCACGGCGGCGCTGACGGGCGGCACCATTCTGCCCTGGGTAGCGGGCCGCCTGGCCGGGTTCGCCGGTCTGCCCTGGGTCTTCGGACTGGTCGCGGCGGCGCTTGCGGTAATCTCCGCCCTGGCAAGCCGACTGGGAGGACGGCGCCCGCCGATTTCGCCGGTACGACTCACGCTTGACCGCCATCTGGACGTTCCATAGACATGGCAGTCTCCTCCGCGATCAAGACCGAGCGCCCTTCGGCGGCCAGCTCGGGGCCTCGACGCCGAACTGCTTGGCGTATGAGGCAGGTGCCGAAGCTCTTCCCCTATGGGAGGAGATATGGCGGGACCTGCGATGAAGCTAGTCGGCCCGCTTGCTGCTCGCTTGCCGGGGCTTCGGCTTGCTCTTGCCCTTGAGATTGAGCGTCACTGCGGCGCGGATGAGATCCTTCAAGGCCGCCTCATCGACCTTGTCGCCTTCGTGGATGTCGATGGCGCGACTGGCATTCCCGTCGAACGTCGCCGAGATGGCCTCGCTCCTGCAGGCCGTGCGCAATGCGGGCGCGAACAACGTGGTCATCCTCGGCGCCTGGCGTACTCGAAAGCCTTCAAGGTGAAGCGCAATCAGCAGGACTATATATCGCGTCGATCCGCCGCCGCGCCTGTTCCCCGACGGCAAGCGGCGCTCCGTCATGGCCAAGACCCGCCGCGCGTGACTCGGGAACTGTTTGCGTCCAAGGGTATCAACCAGCTGCACTTCCGAGGTGGCGCAGCTCGGCGGACCAGTGAATCGCAGTTGATCAAGTCCCCAGTGGTAAGCAGGGCTTGCTGTTGGCGATCTTCGATCAAGGGCAATGCCCGCACCGTGGTTGGCAGTTTGACAAGTGTTCCTGGAGGGCCGTCGCCTGCGCGTGAGGAAGGCGCTAATTTGACCTGCGCGGACGAAAAGTGGGCGCATTGAAGCGTCCACACTAACGAAGAGCACGCCCGCGCGTTGGCCGCAAGCGGCGTTGCGCCTTTCGTTCTCTATCCGCTGCGGCATACCTACCTGCATTACTCGCTGGGCCAAATATATTGATGCCTACACGCTGTACGTCATTGCTGGGCACACGGATATGAACACCACGAAACGGTACGTTCACTCCAGTGATGCAGATATCCGAGCCGCCATGGAGAAGGGGCACGGCTCGAAGACTACGGCGCAAGCAGCGGGCTTTCTGGCTTCGGCAAGCACCGACACGGCAAAACAAGGACTGAAGGGGTGGTCATACTTTTAGGCATACCGCTCCGAAACGGCACTTCGGAATCAGCTATTGTTCTTGTCGTTAAATTTCGCGTATTGAACAGCTTGATACGGAGCCACCCGCCGGGCTTGAACCGGCGACCTGCTGATTACGAAAAGTGCGGGGCCTACTCTGGACACTCCAAAAGCTCCATGCCGCTGTACCGGTTATCAACAACTTGGGGAAGCTGCTCTCGCTCAACCAGCAACTCCGGGCACCTCAATAGGGATGGCGTTTTGGCACAGTTCTGGCACAGGTCAACCGTGTCGGCGACGCCTGATGGATTCAACGATTTGTTCGACAGTCAGGTCCTTCTGCCAATGCATCCGGTCTTTTGTGTAGTCGCCGGGGCCGGATCGATCCAATCGTAGGAAACGCGCCAATCCGTCGACACCCAGTTCACGGCGGAGGATCTCCAGAGC
>JACOTZ010000141.1 GCA_016178155.1 Acidobacteriota bacterium | reverse complement strand
GGCAGGCTCGTGTCCAGCGAGCAGTTCATCTCGAGCCCCTTACCGGCTGCTTTCAGACCGATCAGAGACACACATTCGGAGATGGTGCCGCGCAGCGGGAACGAGACGTGCTCGAGTTCCAGTTTGCCGGCCTCGATGCGGGACAGATCGAGAATGTCGTTGATGATGACGAGGAGTGCGTCGGCCGAGTGCTTCACAGTCTGCGCATATTCATGCTGCTCGGCGGCGAGGGGAGTGTCGAGCAGCAGGTCGATCATCCCGACGATGCCGTTCATGGGCGTGCGGACCTCATGGCTCATGTTTGCGAGAAACCGGCTTTTCAGCTCGGTGGCCTCGCGTGCCGCCCGCAAGGCGTGCTCCAGCTCGATGTTCTTCCCCGCCAGTTCGCCCGTATATTTTTGAATCTCATGCTCGGTGCGGACGCGCTCGCTGACGTCGCGGATGTAGACGATGGTGTGGGAAGGCAGGCCGCCATCCGTCCGCACCGGGATCGTATCCAGTGCCGCCCAGAACACCGAACCGTCCTTGCGCCGGTATACCACCTCGCTGCTTTCAAGTGTGCCCGCATCCGCGGGTGAGCGAGCGTCCTCGCTTGCTGCCCGGTGAGAGCCCTCGCCCAAGAGATACGCGGGCGACCGCCCGAAGATCTCCTCGGGTGTATAGCCGGTCATGCGGCAAAAGGCTTCGTTGGCGTAGCGGATGGCGGGACCCTCGGCCGAGTGTGGCTCCGGATCGAGGATGAGAATGCCTTCGTTGGCCTTGACCACCACCGACTCGAGCAACTTGAGCCGGTCCTGTGATTCGCGGCGTTCGGTGATATCAATAATGGACCCAATGTGGCCGACGTATTCGCCGGAGGCGGTGCACCGCGGCACGGCCGTGCAGACGCACCAGCGGTACTGGCCGTCTCTGCGCAACAGGCGGCCCTCGACCTGAGAGGGCGCGGTCCGCTCCTGGCGGACCTTGGCCAGGAGCGCTACGTCATCGGGGTGTAGCACGGTTCTGATGCCGCTTCCGAGCGCTTCAGTCGCCGTCTGCCCGGTGAATTCGAGCCAGCGGTTGTTTACGAACGTGCAGCGGTCTTCGGCATCGCACACCCACAGGAGGACAGGCGCCGAGTTTGCCATGTTGACGAAGCGCTCGCGGCTTTCCCTCAGCTCTTCCTGCACCCTTTTTTTTTCAGTAATGTCAACCAGCGCCGAGCGGATCCCGAGGATCGTTCCGGACTCGTCGCGCAGCAGGTTTTCGTGGATTTCCAATACCAACTTGCGGCCGTCGCGGGTCACGTAATCGCGCAGGAAAGGAGCCATAACCTGTCTGCCGGCGAGCTTGCGGCGCACGGCTTCCTCACTGATCCGCCGCGACTCGGGCGCGACCAGCTTCCAGACCGGGGTGCCGATCAGCTCCTCGCGGTTGTAGCCGAGCAGCTCGCACTCGGCCCGATTAACCCGCCGGATGACGCCGCAGGTATCGATATCGTGATAGCAGATCGCGGTCTCGTCGAAGAGGTTTTGGAATCGCCGGTCCGGCCCATCGAGGCGACGTTTGCCGGGCCATCCCGTGCCCAGCGCATATCCGATGGCCCCGGCAAGGAACACCGCCAGGATAGGAGCTACGAGCGTAATCATTCCAGGAGCAGCAGGGTTGCGCTTTCGCCACGCCTATGCGGTGTTTATCGACTCGGAGGGCCGTATGACTGAGCGAAATTGAGCCGTATATCGGATTTTTCCGGCGGGTCGAGCGCGACTGCGGGTCGCACGAGACGGGGGCCGTCCGAGGGAACGCTGAGCCCGCGGCCCGCCCGTGCACTTCGGACTTCTGGAGAGCGCGGGTTCCTCTGCAAGCACGCAATCGACGATCGGCGGATTAGGGCCGGCGCCGTCCCAGAAGGAACAGCGATTGGCCGAGCGGAAAGTTCATGCCGGCGCCGATCAGGGCGGCTTCGGCCTCCAGCGGGAGGTACAAGGCACGGTTTGCCCAGCTCGCCGCCCCGGCCACACCGCTGGCCGGCGATTTGCGCAGCAGCGGCTCCCAAATGCGGAACTTGGCCAACGCGACGGGCAACAGCATGCTGTTCGCGTAGGTGCAGCGCAGGGTCTCTATGCCCGCCTTCTGCGCACACGCGAGCAGCCGGCCGCGGGTGAACCGCTGCCGCTCGTCGATGAAGCGGGAGTGGCGGCTGCGCAGCATCTCGAGCGCCGCCACGCGCAGCGCGATCAGCCCGCCTGGACGGACCACGCGTGCCAGCTCGGCGAAGGCGGCTCCTTCCTGCCCCCGCGGGAGGTGCACGATAACGTCCATGGAGATGGCGGCGTCGAACGCGCAGCTGGAAAACGGCATGCGGCTGATGTCGGCCTGCACCAGGTGCGACAATCCCAATCCGCGGGCGTAGCGCAGCCCGGGGAAGCCCAGGTCGACGCCGACCATGCGCCAGCCGTAGCGCGCGGCCAGGAACTTCGCGAGATAGCCAGTGCCGCAGCCCGCATCGAGCACCCGCTCGAGCCGCTCGGCCCGGGCCAGGGGATCCAGCAGGCGGAACAGGATGTTCCGCATTCCGCGGTACCACCAAAAATCGCGTTCCGATTGAAAAATGTTCGCGAATTCGGCCGGGTTCACGAGTGTCGTGCTACCTCGGCGTAGGTGAGCCGACGAGGCGCGCCGGAGTGCTCCGGCATGTTACACACGGGCCCGACATCTCCAGTCGGAAGATAGTGCGGCAGGCGCTCGCGGTAAAAATCGAGCGTGCGCCGGATGCCGTCGGCGAAGCGCACGCGCGGGCTCCAGTCGAGCTCGCGGCCGATGCGGTTATTGTCCGTGCGATAGCTGCCAATGTCGATGTTCTTGCGGTCATCCGGGAAAGGGCGGAGCACGGGCTCGGGCGCACCGGCCGCGGAGGCAGCCAGGCGGGCCAGCTCGGCGAGCGACAGCGCCTCGGGGCCGCCCACATTGAAGCTGCGCGATATGGTGCCCTGCGCTCGCCCCGCGATGAGGAAGGACTGCACCACATCATCCACGTAGACTGGATCGCGAAGCTGGCGCCCGTCACCGTAGATTTCGAGCGGCTGCCCGAGCAGCAGGCGCCGCACGTAGGTGCTGAGAAAGCCCTGGCAGACGGCATCCAGCGCCATGCGGGGGCCGTAAACGTTGGTGAGCCGCAGCATGTAGGCATCGAGATCACCAGTGCGCGTGAGCATCCGGTGATACTGAGTAGCGGCGTACTTGTGTACCCCGTTGAAATCGACAGGTTCGATGGAGTGGCCTTCGTCGACGGGCAGGTAGCGGGGTTTGCCGTAGACCTGCCGCGTGCCGGCGTAGACGATACGCACGCCGCGCGCGGCCGCTTTGCACTCCAGCAGAAATCGGAGCTGCGCTACGGTGTTGATCTGCAAATCGCGCTCGGGAAAGTGCATGCTGTGGAGATGGCTGATCTCGCCCGCGAGATTGAAGATGACGTCACTGGCGGCAATCGTATCGCGGAATTGCGCGGCGTCGGAGATATCGGCCCCGATCACCCGCACGGATTCGCGGACCGGGTCGATGTTGCACGCATTTCCTCCACAACCGGGCAGGATAGGGTCGACGATGGTGACCTTGGCTCCGAGCTCGACCAGGCGGAGCGTCAGATTGCTCCCGATGAAACCGAGGCCTCCCGTGACGAGAACATTAAGACCGCGATAGTTCATATCTACTCTCAATCTTCTCTGGAGCCGGAAGCAGGCCCGCGAGAGCTGCCCGCCGCAAGGGATCCCGTTGCCTGCAGCAGCTCGCGCACGGCGGGCTCGAGGGCGGGCACGCAAGCCGCGCAGTTACCGCCGTAAATCGATTCGCCTCCGTCGAAATTGAAGAAGCGCGCCCCCGCCTCTTCGAGAATCACCCGCAGCGGTGCCAGGTCCCACGGCTGGGCATGGGGCTCGATCCAGACCTCGGCGCGACCGGAGGCAACCAGCATAGCATCCGTGCATCCGCCCATACTGCGCACGGCCCAGAACCGCGCCATCCAGTCGAACATGCACCCGTGAAAGGGCATCGCGGCCGGATTGTTGAAGCCGTTGACGCATAGGGTCGCCTCCTCCGGCGTGGTGCGCCGCGAGATCCGGATGGGGCTGTCATTGAGAAACGCGCCGGCGCCGCGCACCGCGAAGTAACTCTGGTTTAGGGAAGGGAAGTGCGCGACGCCCGCGGCCACTTGCCCGTTCACCTCGAGGCCGATCAGCACGGCCCAGAGAGGCAGACCGCGCAGGAAGTCGCGCGTGCCGTCGATGGGATCGACGATCCAGCGCCGCCCGCTCGAACTTTCCCTGGCGGCGCCCTCTTCGCCCAAGATTCCGTCCTCGGGGAAGACTTCTGTGATCCGGCGGGCGATCAGTTTTTCGCTTTCCTTATCGGCGATGGTCACAGGCGACAGATCGAGCTTCGCCTCCGCGGTAACCCCCGAGCGCTGATAGCCGAGCGCCAGCTCCCCGGCGTGCATGGCCACCGAGCGGGCAAAGTGCAGTTCTTTTTCGAATCGCACGTTCCAGTGTAACGTCTGCGGATCGGCTGCGAGGAGGCAAGCAGCGGCTGGTGGTGGTGAGGACCGGCCGGCAAGCGAGTTGGGTGAACTTCCGGAGAGCGCCGGCGACCGTGACGGGCATCGCCGAGTGCGGAATTCTTGGAAGCCTCTGAAAAGCCGCAGTCCGGAGATTCGCCTTCCGAGCCGCGCATCGAGGGGACCAGTGGCACACCAAGCGTGATCGCACCGCGTCGATTGGTAGGGTCTGCGAGCGGATCAGCGGGCCCGCGGCACAAAATTGAGCGCCGCGGAATTCATGCAGTAGCGGAGGCCGCTAGGCTTCGGCCCATCGGGAAAGACATGCCCCAGATGAGCGCCGCAGCGGGCGCACTCGACTTCGGTGCGCTGCATACCCAGGCTGTTGTCGGACAGTTCCTTGACATTTTCCCTGGCAATGGGCGCCCAGAAGCTGGGCCAGCCGGTACCGGATTCATACTTGGTTCGGGAATCGAACAATGCGGTCCCGCAGCCGATGCAGCGGTAGATGCCGTCGCCGTGATGGTCGTGGAACTTGCCCGAGAAAGCTCGCTCCGTGCCGGCGCGGCGAGTCACCTGAAACTGCAGGGGATTGAGTTGTTTCTGCCACTCGCCGGCGGTTTTCTCGAT
>JACOTZ010000045.1 GCA_016178155.1 Acidobacteriota bacterium | reverse complement strand
TTCCAGGCTGTTCCAGGCAGCTACCAGTTTTCGGTGGCGATACAAGAGAAGAAGCAGCTTGAGCTTTTCAGTGAAGATCCGCGCCCCGACCTAGTGGCCCATCAGTTCTTGGAGATACTCAAGGCAACCGCAAGCGAGGACGCGCAGCAGCTCGAATCCGTCGTATCAAAGCCTGAATACCGAAACGTCTTCTTGAAGCTCTCCCGGAATCTCGCGCCGACGGGGAAGACGTTTGGCTCCATTGAACTGAGAGCGGGCGCAGGCGATACTCCGGTTGCGCTTACGCCGGACGCGAGAACGGCAATCAATCAGACGATCAAGAAGAACCGGCCTGTCTCCGTCCAAGACTCAAACGAAGTCGAAGATGAAGTGGTCGGTACCTTGCGGGCCGTGGACCTAGACAAGGACTCTCTTGATGTTGTGGTGAACGGGCAGGGGACGCACATCGTCGGCCTGGGCGATGCCATGGACGACGTTATCGGGCCGATGGTCAATAAAGTCGTTAGGGTTCAGGTAATCCGAACTGGCAGGGCAATGCGACTTCGCGATATCGAGCTGGATGAATAAATGCCGGCCGCGTCAAGCACCAGATAGCCGTTAGGGTAACTCAGGCTGTTGGCAACGGCGTTGTTGAGCCCATGTAGATGATTTTGTAGCTGCCCGGTGCATCCGGGTTCAACTGAGTCAAAACCCCGCTGTAGTCGATCTTGTAGCCGATACCTCCAGCCCTGAATGTCAATTGGCAGATCGCGCGGACGCACAGCCGAGTGTTTTCAGCGAATCATCGACAGGTCACCTGCACAAAAGACAGGTGCGTGGCTCATGTCCAGGTTCCTGCCGAAGCTCAGCGTTTTCGCACGCCGCCTTTCCGTGAGAGTCCAAGGCCCGCCATGAATAGGTCGGGGACATCGACCCGGCCATCTGAGCGAACCTTGAAAACACCAATCTCAGTCAACTGCGTGACCAACTCGGAAGCCGTGCTTACTGGTGGGCGCGCGCCGAGTTGAGTTGCGCTCCACGAGTCGTCCCAATCGCGGCTGAGCAGCCGCTCAGCCTCTCGGCGCGGCAAGGGGACGCCGGAACCCTCCAATCGATCCTTGACACCAGGCAGCCAGGGCAGTTCGTGCGTGTTCACCTCCAATACGTGTTCCTTCGACACATCGTCGAGCGCCCTGCGCAGACTGCGAGGGTCGAGCAACCGGTTGTAAGTCGCGAGAGGCCGCTCGATCTCCTGGCTTGCGGCCTTCTCGATTAGCCGGACCAGCGCGCGCGGCATTGCATGACCATTCCCGTCGCGTACGTGAGCGAGCAACCAGGCAAACGTGCGCCCTTTCTTGAGGTTGGCACCCATGTACTGCCCGGCAATCCTCTCGATCAGGGGGCGCGCGTCGGCTGGTTTCTCTATCACCGGAATCAGTGCGAGGTCAGTGTCTTCTCTGAACCTAACACGGGCGGCCTCGCAGTAACCACGCAGGTCTCGACTGGCATTCGCCAGCCGCTTCACTAGCATGCCATACAGGTTGCGATCGCTCCAAGTAATCTCAGCCCGGTTGGCGGCTAGTTTGACTAAGTCGGCACCGAACGATTGGGCATGCCGACGAAACAGGTCTGTTCGCAAGAAGATCTTCGGCCGGATACGTTTCCATCGCCGGGCGTTGTTGGCCCAAAACGAGATCAGTCCGTAGATCGACTGCACCATGGAGTGCCAATCGTAGCCGCCAATTACGTCGAGCTCGTCGTAACTGACGATAATCCAGCGCTGTCCACCCTCCAAGGTTTGATCCAATCGATCAAGCGCCAGCACCGGCTCATTCCCGAGGTCACGAAAGCTCCCCACGATGGCGTCTACATCAGCGCCTTGTGATTCAAAAATGCTGCGGCTGCTGAAACCAGTCCGATCCAGACTTCCCGCTAGTACACGCAGAAGATAGGCGCTCCATAGATGTACCGACGCATCCGAATCCGCCTGATGCGTGCTGAAGTATCGCCGCAGTCCGTCCATGTTCGGGAATTCTCTCCCCAGCGGATGGCCAGCGATCCATTCGATGCGCTCCGGCGTCAACCGGCCTAATTGCCCGCCGCTCACGCGCGTGATTGCGGGCAATAGTCCCTCACGTACCACTGCTCGGAACAGCTCGCTCTTTCCGGCGCCGCGACTACCGACCACTAGGGCGACATCGGGATCAAACGCTCGACTGTGCTCGGCGACCGGATAGAATGTCTGACGGAACGTGGCGTCATTTTCATTTTCGGCGATGCCGCTACTGCCCATATTCGCCAGATCGCGTAACAAAACACTGCGGTCGTCCTGTTGAATACGGCTCATTCTCCCTCTTTCCCGAAACGACTTGAGATGCGCGTCTCTAGGGCGATGTACTCGAAATCCTGGAAAACAGGAAGGGCATCATCTATGGATCGTAGGAACGCGAGCCGAGGTTTGTAGGAGAGTGGTACCGGCACGTGCGGCGCGTCGTCCGTATCCATGTCACGCACATACCAGTAGGCGTCTTCGTCCGGGTCTGCAGGGTCTTCCGCATAGTAGGCTCGTTCGAACTCTTCGACCGCCCGTTCGGCGAAGTGCTCTCTCGCCGACCGCCCGACTGTTGGATCATCCGGGACCATTGCCTGAACGATCAAGCACTCGGACTGTGGTGTAGACTTGCGAACGCGTTCCGCGCCGAAGCGCTCGATAAGAAGACGCAGGCCATCCCAACTCTGATCGGATGTCGTGCCGAGCAAGACGCTAAGATGCGCCAAGCCACTGAGGGCGAAGCCGGATGCTTCTGAAAGGCCAGCCCGGCAATCAATTAGTATCCAGTCGGGCTGCAGTTCCCCACGAATCTGTTCTAATAGCCGCAGGAGAGGATGCCGCGTACCGGAACGTGGCGGCTCCAACTCGAGCCGCGAGAGGGTGGTGAGGTAATCGGAATCCACGCGACCCGACGGGAAGACCAGGATTTCTCCCGCGCTAGTCAGAGCCTCACGGGCGCAGACATGATAGTAGTCTTTGAGATCAAGGTGCTCAAGCAGTGGCGCTTCCAGTAGATAGTCCACTACACCCCACTGGGAAGGTTGTGAGATCTCGCCGGGGTCGAGCAACAAGCCTACCCCAGGAGCATCCAGATCAAGGTCGAGAACCGCAATTCGCTCGCCTTTCCTGGCGCGCAGGATGGCAAAGGATGACAGGGCCGTTGTGCGCCCGACGCCACCCTTAAATGAATAAAAGGCCACAACGGGTGCAATCCCACCTTCATCCGGAAGCGTCCAAGCTGGCTTGTCGGGTGCATCGAGCCAGAAACCACGTGTCCGGCGACGGGATGATCTGCGGAGTTTCAGCGTGATTTCGTCGCCTCCTTTCCATGCCGTCTCATAGACCTCAAGATCTGCAGCAGATGCTCCGTTGGCTACCCAGAGATCGCCCGACCAGAATGGGCCAGATGCTTGCCTCAGGTCACCCCGTAAGTCGTCCGCCGCGTTTGGCGGAACGTCTGCGGCAAACCATGCAACGACTCGGATCTTGCCGAAGACATCTTCGATTAGCACGGATCGGTCGAGGAGCGACTCATTCTGCTGCAGCACAGTTGCCGCCGCCTGGCGTGCTTGTCTGAAGTGCATCATCGAAGGTCTCCGTTCAGCCTCATCTGCACTATCACTTCATCATGGAGTCGTCGCGCCTCAGCAACCCAGTTGGATGCGTCCATCTGGTTTACGAACCCCGCTGCCTGATAGCGCATTGTCTCTTTCCATCCAGGCGGATCACCGTAGGTCAGAGTGGTAAGGTTAGGATTGGTTAGGTAACGGGCCGTGCGACCGGACGGCAGTGCTACCAACGCCAAAGCACTGCGGCTGAGGTCGCCAAGACGATGGCCGCGAAGCAGATTCCCCTCTACTTGAGCGACGGTCTTGATTGTGCACTCGACGGCGTAGCCGGCCAGATATCCTGCGCCGTCAAAACGACCCGCAGCCAGCAGGGCTTCGCCGTCCAGGACATGCTTCGAGGCCGCGCCCGGATAGTCATCGGGCGGCATCACACACCTCATGTACAGCTCGGCTCAGGGTGGGCCAGAATTCTCTCATTGGTGATCGCATGGAAACCACGATTATATTCGGTTGTGGGCAACGACGTTGCTGGAATCGGGGCGGCCCAACGTTGAGACAGTGCAGTCGCGTATTCGGCGCAGATTCGGCAGGCTGCGAGCCGATTCGCGGTTTGTCGGTACATTCGGTCTTGGTAAGCGTGATTGTCTTGGTAAGCGTGATTGATGACTGTAGATGATTTTGTAGCTGCCCGGTGCATCCAGGCTCAACAGGGTTCTACAAGCTTCAACCGGCTGCCTGTATCTCCATGAACCGCAAGTACTTAAAAATGGGGCATTTCCGGAGGAGGCCGGAAACCGCCTTGGGCGCAGGGGGTCGGCAGTTCGAATCTGCCCGCCCCGACCAATAAAATCAAGCAGTTGGGGACATCCCCTTGAAAATAATGATTTTGTAGCCGTGGCGTTCGCCGTGTGGCTGATCGCCCCGGCAACCGAGCCAATTAGCTGCCCTCACCCGCTAGGCTGCCGGTCTTTAATTCCGTGGACGTTTTGGCGGTTCTGCAAGGTCGCCAGAGGCTCTTCCGCGACTTGTGACGCCAAGAGAATTGCGAGGCTACTTTCTTGCGTCTTTCGAGGCGATGTCTACGGTGATCATGAACCCGTTGCTGCCCTTGAACTCGTAGGCCTTGTCACCGAGTCGATAGGCCTCAATTTCGTTCGGCATCAGGACAAAGCCGTCGTTGCGGGGCGCACCCCAGTACTTCAGGTTCCTGATGATGATCGGGGCATCGGTGTTGCCGGGCATGCGCTTCAGGATGACCTCGGCAGCTCTGCCGCCGTCGAGCCTGGCGACGGCGCGGTCTTTGGTGTAGCTCCACTCCATCGGGTAATCGTCGCCGATCTTGAAAGAGTTCCACTTCACTGGGTAGAGTTTGGCAAGCACGGCCACGATACCGTCGCGCTGTTCCTTCTTGACCGAGGGATCGAAGTGCAATACAGCCCAGTCCATCTGGCCCATGGAGAAGTCCCCGCCGAGATCTCCCGCAACCCAGAATTTCGAGCTCTCCAGGCTGACGTTACCGTATTTGCCCTTATTGACTCGAAAAGTGTTGTTGAATCGGCAGAAATGGCCGCCGCCATGTCCAGCATGGCTGGCGTGCTCCGCCGGTTTAGTGTTGAAGTAGCACTGGCAGAACATCGGGCAACTGCAGGCATCGATGATGGTTGCGTTCAGGTTCCAAGGCGTGTCGGATAGTTGGCTGTCAGCCTGCTGGGCGACGCTACTGCTGCCGACCAAGGCCAAACTGCAGATCGCGGTACACAAATATTTGCGCATACACCCTCCTGAGTGCGGTGTTTGAGGAGAATATACTCCGGAGATCAGCCGAATTCAAGGGGACTTCTGGGGTTCTGGGGACAGGATGTGAGCGGGACATCACGCACGGACGCGAGGCTCGGCGACGAATGGATTCCTTGTCGACTCGGACGCATCATTCGGCGACTCATGCATCCGCCAACTGGCCATGGCGGCGGATTGTTAACGGATCACGGGCTTAACTCGGAAACTGCCTGTCTTGGCACCCGCTCGGGCGCCCGGGGCGGTTTTCGCCTACTGTAAGTTGGCCCGAGCGCCAGAGCCGGTCCGACGCGAAGTGGCGCGCCGCGCTGGACCCCCTATCAAGTAATCCGAGGCGGAACTCCGAAACTGTAGATAATTTTGTAGCTGTCGAGAGCACGCAGGCTCAACAGGGTTCCATAAGTTTCAACACGCTGACCCCAAGCCATTGAAACGTAAGCAGTTGAAAATAGCTGAGTTTTGCAACGGGCCTCAATCCGCCTTGGGCGCAGGGGGTCGGCAGTTCGAATCTGCCCGCCCGACCAGTAAAATCAGCAGTTCCGTGAAATAAAACCAACGAGGCCGGGAGCCATCGGAAATCCCGCCGAAAGCCGAATAGCCCAGGAGGGGTTCCGCACCAGACTTATGAAAATATGTGACGCTCCCCCATCACGTCGGATCCTGCCAGTCCCGATCAGGACGCCACGCCTCGAGGGCCGCATTCCACTGCTGCCAGCGCTTCTGCATCGCATTTAACTGCCTGCCATACGCCGGATCGCCCGCCAGGCTCTGCTCCTCGAGCGGGTCCACCTCGATGTGAAATAGCTGCTCCAGCAGCGGCTCGCTTTCTACCCACCGGATGTAAGTCCAGCGGCCGTTCCGAATGCCTTCGCTCTTCGGAATCTTCGGATGGGGATAGCCGTGTGAGTAGAACCAGTCCCTGCGCCATGGGACCCGCCGGCCGTTGATCAGCGGCGCGAGGTCCCGCCCCTGCATCGCAACCGGAGGCTTGACTCCGGCAAGCGACAGGATGGTCGGCGCCAGATCGATATTCAGCGTGTCTTCACCCCGGACTTTGCCACGCGCCCGGGCGGGAAGCCGCGGGTCGAAGTACACCAGCGGCGTTCGTATGGATTCCTCAAACAGATACCACTTATCGGCCAGCCCGTGTTCGGCCAGGAAGTAGCCGTTGTCGGACGTGTAGATGACCACCGTGTTATCGGCAAAGCCGCTCTTTGCGAGCCCGTCCACGATCCGCCCCACTGCCGCGTCGATTTCCGTGATCAGCCGATAATAGCCCTTGACCATCTGCTGATATTTTTCAGGCGTATCGAACCGCCAGCCCCATCGCGTCCGGCTCTCCGATTTCTGGATGAACGGCGGCATCATGTCGAAATACCTGGGCGCGGCGGTCTTCGGCACGGGGATGGTTACGTTTTCATACAGGGGCGCGCTCGATTCCTCGTAGAGGTACTGCCGCGGATCCGGATCGCGCGCGTGTGGCGCTCGGAAGCTGACCGAGAGGCAGAACGGCTGCTTCCGCGAGCAGCCGCTCAGGAAATCGAGCGCCTGCTCGCCCATCTGCCGCGTCAACCCCTGCCGTTCCGGTCCCGGGTTGCCGGTCGTGTAATCGAACGCGTCCTTCCTCACCACCTGGCTGATGGCCCCGACCCCGTACTTGCCGATGAATCCCGTGCGATACCCGTTCTTGCGCAGCAGCGCGGGATACGTCCGCGAATACTGGTCCGCCGTGAAATCCTGCCTGATGATATTCGTCCGGTGGCACTTCTCATGAAGCCCGGAGAAGATGCTGGCCCGGCTCGCATTGCAGATCGCGGTGGTGCAAAAATTGTTCTCGAACCGCACACCCCGCGCGGCCAGGCGGTCGACGTTCGGCGTCTGAATAATACGGTTCCCGGCGCAGCCCATGGCGTCCCATCGCTGGTCGTCGGCCAGCAGGAAGACGATATTGGGCGGACTTTTCTCCGGCGCCGCGACCGCCGCGGCCATGCTCAGAAAATCTCTTCTGCTTACCATGTCTTGACCCTCGCGGACAGATCCGGGCGCCCTCACTGAAATTGCATCGCGGACGGCATTGCGGACCGCGGCGAGCCCTGGAACTCGAACCCTGTCTGCCGGCAAAACCGATTATACGTTTGTGATCGGATACGGTTTGAAGCTCGTGGCTATCGCTCAGGAAGACTCGCGGCGGGCGTTTGCCACGGCATGGCCAAATGGACGCGGACCGCCGGCTCACGCGGCGGCTTAGTACGATCAACGCGTCGCGCGCAACACCCGCCTAGAAACCGCCGCGTGGCCGGTAGCCGGGGCGTGCCCGCACCCGGTACTTCTTCGCCACGTCAGTCACGATATCCACGTTGATGCGGCGGAAGCCTTCGTTCGGGTTCGGCTGCGGGTAGTAGGTGATCGTGTAGGAATTGCCCAGGTCCTCGCGGATGTCTTCGAACGCCTCCACCTGCCTCTGCCAGGTCTTGGCGAAGTAGGCTTTGCCGCCGGTACGCGAGGTCAGCCGGCGGAACACGTTGCTTGAGATCTGGTCCCGGCTCACGTCGCTGGTCGAGATGACGTAGAGCGGGATGCCCTCGTCTTCCGCCACCGCGCGCACATCGTCGGGCGCGACCATGCTGGCGTTGTCCGGCCCGTTCGAGAATACGATCACCACCTTGCGGCCGGGCACCTTGGCGGCGTCGCGCAACGTCAGCAGCAGCCCGTTGTACAGCGCCGCGTCGTCTCCCGCGACGGCGCGCCGCAGGCCCATGATCGCTTCCCCGCGGTCATTCGTCAGTATTGAAGCCCGTGACAAATTGCGGCTGAACGTGTACACCGCGACCGAATCCGCGCGATCGAGGCCGCGTACGAAGTCGGCGATGGCGTCGGAGGCATACACGAAGCCCCGGTACATGTAATTGCTGGTGTCGAACAGGATGAATACGTTAGTTCCGACGAAGGCGTCCGAGCGCCCCTCAGTCTTAGCCTCGGCCGTGGATAAGATCGGCTGCGTAGCCCCGTCTTCCAGCACCTGAACCGGCGGCTTGTTCCCCTCCGCGAAGGTGGCGACTTTCTGCACTATGCCGTCCTCGAGGATCCGGAAATCTTTCGGCTTGAGACCATTGACGTAGCGCCCCTTGCTGTCCGTCACAGTGAAGCTGAGCACCACCATGTCCACCTTCACCCGAAATACGGGCCGCTCCTGGGCGTACAGCCAGCTCAGTGCCCCGGCCAAACCGCCGGCAATGCTGAAGAAAGCGATTTTCCGTAGGCGCGTCACGCGAATACCTCCACTTCTCTTGCTTCCTTTCCTCGATTAGAATCCCGCCATGCCGGAATGGTTACTGCCACGGTCCCTGCTCGGGCTGCCGCCGGACACCGACTCTCCACATTCTTACCGCAACGATGCTTTCCGGTCAGCCGCGTCGCGCCGGGCCCGCTGCCTGACGTCGTCTCCCACCCGCCGCAGCGAGCGCAGCAGCGCCGGCCAGTCCTCCAGGTGCGTTGCGAAGATGCGCTCCACCGTGAGCTGCGTCCATTCCGGCACCACGATGTTGAGCCTCGACGGCCGCAAATGGATCTCGTCAGCCAGCGCGGCGTAGTACAGCAGGTTGGACTCCCAGCTCTCCGCCATGATGCGGCTGGAATAACCCATCAGCGTCGGGAAAGTGCGCAGGTGGAGCAGTTCGGGACGGTAGGAATTGGCCAGCGTCGGTTTGGGGGTGCCGAAGGCGCGCGAGATCGCGCGCGGGCTCACCTGATCACCCGCTTCCCCCGCCAGGCGGCGGACCTCGGCGGCGAGCGGCGTCTGGTCGCCCGGGTGACCCGCCCAGAATTCCCGGGCGAGGTTGTAAAGTTCGGAAGGGGTAATCTGCTCGATCGCCTCCCGCACCCGTCCCCGCGCCACCAGGTCCTCTACTAGCCGCACCCGCGCCGGTGAAGCGAACTGGGGCAGCAGCCCGAGCGCCTCGGCTCTCAGCTTCGCATTCAATGCCGATTCCGCAATCAGCGATTCCCCTCCGTGAATGTGCAGTCCCACCCAGTGCAGTTGCGACGGCGTCACGTTCCACCAACGCGGCACTTTCGCCGTCAGGATCATCTGCGGCACCAGGTCCCCCCAGATCAGCGCCTGCTCGCGGCTCGGGATCAGAAAGTTCTGCTCGGCCTCCGCCAGCGCGTAGGGAAGGCCGGAGAGCGATCCCACCAGCCGCCCGCCCGCGCTCGAAGGCCAGCCGGAGCCGAACACCTCGGTGGCGCGCCAGGTCTGGTTCGCGCCCTGCACGCCCAGGAAATCGTGGCTGCGCACGAACACCGGGTTCGTGAGCAGCACCTGCGCGCCCGGCGGAGCATAGTGGATGTAGTTCAGTCCCACCAGCGTGTCGCGTAGGAAGGGCGCGAGCAGCCCCCGCATCTCCGCCAGCCGCTCCTTGTCATTATTCGACCGCTCGATGGCGGCGCGCAGGTTCACCTTGCGCTGCATCTCGATGTGCTTCTCCGTCCAGTAGCCGAACGAGAGCGTGTTCTTCTCCACCGTGCTCAGCGACGCCCGCGGTAACTGAATCTCGGTGATCTTCGCGGCCAGCCGGTTCAACAGGTTCGAATTGAGCTGCTCGCCGCGCCCGAGAGCCTCCAGATGGTCGGCCATCTCAAACAGCGAATTCAGGGACACCAGCCGCTGTGCCTCGAAAATCTGGATCATGCTCTCGACCACCTGCCGGTGCGACTCCGAATCCGGCGTGCTGAGCGTGCCTGCGAGCACATCGATCAGCCGATCCTGCGCGGAGACCCCCTCGGACGGATTGGTCGCCTTGACCAGCAGCAGCGCGCCCGCGCGGCCGCCGTCGAAAAGCTGGCGCGAGTTCCGGATTTCCGCGAAACCGCCGAGGATGGCCGCAAGCGTCGCGTCCGCCTGGTCCGCCGCAATCGCCCCCTGCCGGACGAAGATCTGCCACAGCCCGACCAGTCCCTGAATCGTCCCGGCCGCATCGGCGCGCAGCGCCTGGTCGCGAATCTTCGACACGAGCTGCGCGCTATCCAGGTACTGGAGCATGGTCTTATCGGAGAGCGTCGGCGCCTCGGCGAAAATGGCGTACTGCGATCCATAGGCGCGATAGTCGCGCAGCAGCCGCTCCACCGTCGCGGTCTCCAGCGGACGGCTGCGCAGCCGGTTGATGTCGGCCAGCGCCATGTACATCTTCAGTGGCTCGTTCTCCACCGTCTTCCGGCAGAGAGCGAACAGCGCTTCGATGACATCCTCCGGTTCCTTCCAGGTCGTCGCCAGCCGCGTCAGCTTGCCGTCGTACTTGCCGTGGGGATGTTTGATGAACAGGTCGCGCCAGACCTCAACGCTGCCGGGAATGTGCGGGCGGCCCTCGGCATCCAGCCGCAGGCGCTGCGTCAACAGCAGCATGTCGGTGTTGGCGCGAAATACCGGACGGGCCGGCCCGGGGCTGGTAACCTTACCCCGGATCGCCATGTAGAAGCGGTTCAGACGCCTGCTATCGAGCAGATAATCGCGCACCGGGCCGCTGATCCGCGCCACGGCGTCGTAGAAGCTGGCCATCCACCCGTCGTCGCGGGTGAGCAGGCGCTCGAAAAATGCCGCTCCCTGCTTGGGATCGACGCCGGTCACCCCGCGCCAGGACGCGGCAGCCGCGGTCCCGCCCGGCACCTGCGCTTCCCCGTTGCGGATCTCGAACATGCTCCCGTAGAAATCGAGCACGTGGGCAAACGCCTTGATGCGCTGCAGCGGCATCGCCTTTCTCAGCTCGCCCGCAGTCTCGCCATCGAGCTTCGACAAACCGAGATACAGCCGGCAGAGCGACGGGTCCCCGATGAATGCATCGATGAAGTCTCCGCCCTGCTTCTCGCGGCCGGACAGCCAGTAATCCGGGCCATAGAGTACCGGCACCTTGATTGGTCTGAATTCATAGGTGAAGGGCCTGCTGGTGCGCAAGGCCTGCTCGAGCTCGGCCAGCGGGAAGCCCGAGTCGATGGTGAGGAAGGCGCGGGTCGCGTTCACGGTCTCGAGCACCAGCTCGCTGCCGCAGCCGCCCCGCATGCGATAGCCCAGGACGCGCAGCAGCTCACCCGTCTGCGTCGATTCGCAGGTCTCGATCTTCAGCACCTTTTCGGCGCCCGCCAGCTTGTCCAGCTCGCGCGCCTGCGACAGGTACCGCACCACCAGCTTCAGATACTCGGTCTGCTCCAGCGCCTCGTTGCTCGATGAGGCCTGGTAACCGTTTGTTACCACGTTGCGCGCGAGCGCCGGCAGCAGCTCCTCGGGTTTGAGGTCGGGCGAGAGCGCGGCCATCCGGGCAAACGAGCGCAACGGGCCGACGATTTCTACGGTGGCCTGTTCCTCGGGATTCCGGATATTGCCCGCCGTATCCAGCGAATACTCCGCCCCTCCCCGATTCCTGTACGCCTCCAGGTGGCGGGCGGCGGCGGCCCGGTCGTCGGCCAGAAGATCCAGCACCATCAACCGCCGCAGGACCGCATCGGCCCGCGTACGCTGCTCCGGACTGCTCAGCAGCCGTAGCGCGCGCTCGTACTGGTTGCGGGCCTCGGGATCGCGGTACCGGTCCAGGAACTCGGCGTAAGCAAGAATGGCGGTAGGGTCCGACCCTTCCGATCCTCGCTTGAGCAGCGCAAGTGCCTCCATCGCTTTGCCCTGGTTCTCCTGTTGACGGACTTGCGCGAGTAGGTCGTTCGATTGACCCAATGCCGTAACCGATGTGAAGACAAGAAAGAAGATGAGCGCCTTCATAACTGCCTCTCTAGCTGGCCTAATAATGTACCACTTTTCCCGAGCGGAATCGCCAGATCCCGGCTCGCCGCGCTTGCGCCCGCTCCCTGCGAAAATCGGGACACGCGCGCGCCCCGGCTTCCGCCGGGCGCACCCGCGGCCTGCCCGCTTCTTCGCCTCTGGGGCCCGGCACGTTACGGGCCGGCCAGTGTTGCCGTGAAGTCTGCCGGGTCGAGTACTCGGTTTACGTCATTGTCGTGAGCGCCGCGGCTCTGCATTCGACCGCCAAGAAGAGTAAGACTCCTCGACAGTCGCGGGCGGTGGAAATTTTTCTGCTAGCATCGTGTCCAGTATGAAGATTGCGGCATTGCTGGCATGTGTCGCCCTGTCGGCGGCGCCTGGGCCCGCCAAAGAGTACAGGATCGCGGTCGTCGGGCTCGTGCATTCGCACGTCTGGGGGCACTTGGGCAAGATGATCAAAGGCGAGCCGGCAAAGCTCGTCGGCGTCGCCGAAACCATCCCCGAGCTGGTGGCCGAGGCGAAAAAGCGCGGCGTCTACACGAACCTGTTCTACAGCGATTACATGCAGATGCTCGATAAGACGAAGCCCGACATCGTCTGGGCCTTCGTCGAGAATAACCGCCACCTCGAGATCGCCAGGGCCTGCGCCGCTCGCAAGATCCACGTCGTCTTCGAGAAGCCGCTGGCTTCGACCTACAGGGATGCCGCCGCCATCCGCGACCTCGCCCGCAAGTCCGGCATCCAGGTGATGACCAACTACCAGATGGCCTGGTGGCCTTCCAACTACGCTGCCAAGGCTCAGGTCGACGCAGGCGCGCTGGGCAAAGTGTGGCGGTTGCGCGGCGTGGTCGGGCATGGCGGGCCGGGCGGTCCCACCGGCCTCAACAAGTATTTCTTCGCCTGGCTCACCGACCCTGTCAAGAACGGCGCCGGCGCACTCGTCGATTTCGGCTGCTACAACGCCCTCTGGAGCCTCTGGTATCTCGGGAAACCGGAATCCGTGTACGCGCAGGTCCTGCACCTCCGGCCCGAGACCTTTCCCAAGGTCGAGGACAGCTCGACCCTGCTCCTGAAGTACAACAACGCCGTGGGCCTGTTCGAGGGGAGTTGGGACCTTCCGCGGAGCTTCCAGGACTTGGAGGTTTTCGGGCTCGCCGGCAGCGTTTATGTCACCCGCGACCGGGTCGAATTGCGCCAGCGCCGGCAGAGCGCGGATGTGCCGCTGCCCCAGCTTGCGCCGGAGCGCAGCGAGCCCATCGCTTTCCTCATCAATGCCTTGGAGACGGGCAAGCCCGTGCAGGGCTTAACCGCCCTCGATCTCAACGTCGACGTGGTCGAGATTCTCGACGCCGCCAGGGAATCGATCCGGACCAGCGTCCCCGTGAAGTTGAAAAAATAACCCCACCCGCACGCCGTTTGCGAACGCGCGCGGCTCGTATTCGTGAACTGCGAGGCGCCCTCTTGGCTTCCGGTCCGCGGCTTGTCTGCCGGTCGGGCAGGCGCATCCAAGCCTCGATCAGGGCTGCGGCGCCGTGCGGATATAACCGGGGGCCATGCGCCGGGCGGCCGCGCGGTTTTCCTCATCACTCATCGGCGGCACGCCCGTGGCATCCACCCAGCGGTTGTAGAAATTGAACAGTGCACAGACCGTAATGGCATCATAGACGGCTTCCTCGGTCCAGCCGGAGGCGTGCAGGCCGGCAATATCGGCGGGACCGATGGAAGCGGCGTCCGCATTCACCCGCTCGACGAAAGCGAGCAGCGCCTTCTCGGCCGCGGAGAGCGGTGATGAGGCGACGTCGCGGACGGCGGCCTCGACGCACGCCGCATCCCCGAGCAGTTCCGCCGCAACTGCGGCGTGTGCTTTCACTCAAAAAAGGCAATGGTTGCGGGCCGACACGACGGCTGCGATCAGCTCGCGGAAGCCGGGGGTGAGCGGCGATGGGCCGCGCATCACCTCGTGCGTGAGCCGCTCGAGGTGCTGCGTGGCGCCGGGCTTGAAGGCGAACAGGTGCCAGATCTCCGGCAGGCCGGCGCCTCGGGCGCGCGCGGCGCGGACCAGAGTAGCGTACACTCCGGCGGCAGTCGGATTCGCTTCCACGTCGCGTAAGTACATGTGAAGTTCCTACCTTACAGCATGCCCGACAGGCGCGTATCAACAAACTGGCCGCGCCGCAGGCTCCTGCTACACCCGCAAACGCACGCGTGCAGGCGGGATAATCTGAATGCATGTTCGTTCGCCAGGTCCGCGACGGCGTGGAGTTGCGGGCGCTTCGCCCCGAGCACGCTCCCGAGATCTTCGCGCTCGCCGACGCGGAACGGCAACGCCTCCGGACGTGGCTGCCCTGGGTCGACTGCACGCACGCGGTCGCCGATGTCGAGAGCTTTATCCGTGACTCCGTGGACCGCGAAGCACGCCGGGAGGCGCTCACCCTGGGAATCTGGGCGCACGGATCATACGCGGGCGGGATCGGGTTTCACAAGTTCGACTGGGCGAACTCGAACACCTCGCTCGGATATTGGATCGCCTCAACGCATGAGGGACGCGGCCTTGTCAGCGGCGCCTGCCGCATCTGCGTTGAACACGCGTTCAACACCCTCGGGCTGCATCGCATCGAGATCCGCTGCGGCACGGGCAATCACAGGAGCCGGGTGATTCCGCGGCGGCTCGGCTTTAAGCTGGAAGGCACGCTGCGCGAGGCGCAGCGATTGTGGTACGGATTCATCGACCTGGAGGTCTACAGCCTGTTGCGCAGCGACCCGCGCCTGCCAGGCTGATTGTATGGCGAAGCGGCAGCGTAACAGATATCTGGACTTCGTGCTGGAACAGCTCGCGCCCCTCGGCCGAATCACCTCGCGGTCAATGTTCGGCGGCGAGGGGTTGTATTGCGACGGCCTGTTCTTCGCGCTTCTCTGGAAGGGAGAAGTGCTCTACCTCAAAGTGGACAGCCGGACCCGCGCGAACTTCGAAGCGCGCGGCCTCAAGCCCTTCCGTCCATATCCCGGCCGTCCGGGCACGCTGCAGTACTACGAAGCCCCGGCCGATCTTTTTGAATCCGACGGCGGTCTGGACTGGGCTCGCGGCGCGGTCG
The DNA here is from genome assembly GCA_016178155.1 of Acidobacteriota bacterium. Lineage (GTDB taxonomy): Bacteria > Acidobacteriota > Terriglobia > Bryobacterales > Bryobacteraceae > JACOTZ01. Next base: position 3,426 of record JACOTZ010000045.1, on the reverse strand, counting down.
CGGCGGCGCGCGCCGCCGTGGATCGGGGCGGAAAGAGCAGCCGCCGCCCGTCCCGGCCGCTTTCCCGCTGATCCCACGGGCTCGCAATACCCGCCGGCATGGCGCCCCCGGGCTTCGGCGAGCGCGTCTTGAAGACCCCATCCGGTCTATGGCGTTGGTGTGGTGTCCCGCCTTATATTTGTCAACCGCTCCCTCGCGGTCGCAACTCAGAGCCGCGCGCGTTAGCAAGCGGGACCGCCCATTTAGTTGTGGGATTCCGCGCCTGCGTTCGCACCCTGAGCCGGCCGCGGGAAAGCGCACGTCAATTCATGCGAGGTCGAGCATCTCGAGCGCGGCCTGCAGCTCGCTCCGGGCGTGCGCATCACCCTTGCGGAGACTCGCCGCGATTCCCGCTTCGTAGAGGGCGCGCGCCTCCTCAATGCGCCCGAGCTTCTCGAGCGCCCGCCCACCGTGATAGTAGCCGGCAACGTAGTCCCGATGCGTCGCGAGCAAGGTCCGGAACTCCTCGACAGCGCGCTCCGGATCTCCGGCGTTGCCGTATTCCACCGCCAGGCTGTAGCGAGCGAAAGCATTGTCGGGGTCCTGCTCAAGCATCGATTTGAGCGTCTCGAGGCGAGTGTTTGACATGGCGGGCCGAATTTGCATGGTAATATACGCGCGTGCCGTGCCCCTACTTCCGTCCGGGCGCTGAGGTGGTCCACCGCTCGTCTCTGTTCCCCGCGCGTGCCCCCTTGGGCGATACGCACCTCGGCGCCTGCCGCGCTTGTGAGCCCGAATTTGTGCCGGATGAACCCACGCTGATCGAGCTTTGCAACTTCGGCTACGCGCGCGGGCGGTGTGCGCGCTTTCCCGCCGATGCCGAGGCCGACGCAGTCCGCTTCCACGGCGTCGACCGCGCTGGCGCGGTTCGCCTTGTCTGCATCCTCGAGCGCAACTACGCGCCGCTGCGGCACTGCGTGTTGGATTCGCCGGCCGACGCCGCCCACGATACCATTGCGCGGCAGGCCGAGGTTTTTCTCGAACACTTTATGGGCTGGAAGGCCCTCGTGCAGGTATGAGCGAACCGCCCGCGCGCAGCGTCCGCGAATCGCAATCCGAGTATTCCGAGATCGCGCTGCCGAACGACGCGAATCCCCTCGGCAGCCTGCTCGGCGGGCGCGTCATGCACCTTGTCGACCTGGCCGGCGCGATCGCGGCCACCCGGCATGCGCGCTGCCCCGTGGTGACCGCATCCGTCGACTACATGACCTTCCTGCACCCGGTCTACATCGGGCAACTGGTGATCCTGAAATCGTCGGTGAACCGGGTGTTCCGGACCTCCATGGAAATTGGCGTCAAGGTATGGGTGGAGGACTTGCGGACGGGCGTGGTGCGGCATACTTCTTCGGCATATCTGACCTTCGTGGCGCTCGATGCGGCCGGCAACCCCGTGCCACTGCCGCAAGTCGTCCCCTCGAGTGAAGACGAGAAGCGCCGCTACGAGCAAGCCGGCCATCGCCGGGAAGTTCGGCTCGCCATGCGCGAGCGTTTCCGGCCCGCGGAACACCACACGTCCAAACAGGATTGATCCTGGCGCGAGCTCCACCCCGCGGCGCTATCGGCCGTCCCGCCTGCCGCTCGCCAACGCGCCGCTCGGAGGTGTTGCTTCCGCGGCCGTCAGCCCGGTTGTCAAACATAAGGGAAACCTAAGCCGCGACACCACACTGGGACTCGTGTTCAGCAGAAAGGAGAGGTGTGACCATGAAGCGTACATTTGCCTTCGCTATCTTGTGGCTTGTCTGGACCGCGGCCGCGCCGGCGCAGACGTCTCAGGCGCCCCGGTTCATCCGCGCCTTCGGTGAGGGCGTGGTTTCCGTACGTCCCGACGCGGGGGCGGTGTCGTTCTCGGTGGTCACGCAGGCAGCCACCGCCCGCGAGGCCGCCGACCAGAATGCGACCCGGACCACGGCGCTGATCGAAACTCTGCAGCAACTGATCGGGAGCAACGGCGAGATCAAGACCCTCTATTACTCCCTAAGCCCGAACTATAATCGCGACAACCCGCCGGCGATTATCGGGTATACGGCAGTTAACACAATCCAGGCGACGATCTACGATCTGTCTCTCATCGGACTCCTGATCGATACCGGGCTGCAAGCCGGCGCGAATCGCGCCGATGGTCCCAGGCTGTCGCTGCGAAATGACGAGGAGGCCCGCGCGCAGGCTCTGCGGCTGGCCGGCCAGAAAGCCCGCCGCCGCGCCGAGGCCATCGCCCAGGGCGTGAGCGTCCGGCTGGGCAGCGTGCGCTCGGCCGAAGAAGGCATCTCCATTCGTCCCATTGCCGTCGAACGAGGCGCCGCCCCCAGCGCCACTACCACGCCGATCGAAACCGGAGCGCTCGAAGTCCGCGCCACGGTCACTCTCGAAATGGATATCGCACAGTAGGGGGGCGGCGCGACGTTCCCTCGCCGCCCTTCCCCGTATGTCATCCAGACCGGCGCACGACCGCCGGCAGCTACGCGCGAGATAACACGAGGCGCACACCGTCCGGCAAGGGGAGCACGCCTTCAGGCCGTCATAAGATAGTGCCAGACCGCGGGCTGGAACGCGCCCGCCAGGATGTTTCGCATGAAGCTCAAAGACATCGCCGCGGCGCTCGGCTGCAAACTTGAGGGAGACGGCGAGATCGAGATCACCGGCGTCGCCGGCATGGAGCACGCCCGCCCGTCCGAGCTGACCTTCCTCGCCAACCCGAAATACGCCTCGAAAGTCAGGGACACGCGGGCCGGCGCCGTGCTGGCCGCAGCGCCGGTCGCCGGCGCCTCGTTCGCGCAGCTCCTCTCGGAGAATCCGTACCTCGACTTCGCCCGCGCCCTCGAGCTCTTCTACGCGCCGCCGCGGCCGGCCCCCGGTATTCACCCGGCCGCGGTCATCGCGGCGACGGCGGCCGTCGGACCCGGCGCCTCCATCGGCCCCTTCGTGTATGTCGGCGAGCATGTCCGCATCGGCCGGAATGCCGTGCTCCACCCGCACGTCGTCATCTACGAAGGCGCGCAGATCGGCGACGACTTCTATGCTCATTCGCACGCGGTTGTGCGCGAGCACTGCCGCGTCGGCGACCGCGTCATTTTGCAGAATGGGGTGGTGATCGGCGGCGATGGATTCGGCTTCGCCAAGCGCGCCGGTGGCGCCCATTATAAGATCGTGCAGTCCGGCGTTACCGTGATCGAAGACGATGTGGAGATCCAGTCGCTCACCTCGGTCGACCGCGCTACCATCGGCGAGACCCGCGTCCGCCGCGGCGCAAAAATCGACAGCCTGGTGCAGGTGGGCCACGCCTGCGTGGTCGGCGAAGACAACATCATCTGCGCGCAGACCGGCCTCGCCGGTAGCTCCATGCTCGGGAAGAACGTCCTGCTCGCCGGCCAGGTCGGCGTCTCCGGGCAC
>JACOTZ010000140.1 GCA_016178155.1 Acidobacteriota bacterium | reverse complement strand
TTACAGCATACCGCGCTGAATGCAGGCTGTCAAGTGCACCAACAGACAATTACATGCCTACATAGATGAAGGGTCAAAACCGCTTGGCCCATCAAAACAAACAACCTTCCACTTATTCAGAGTCAGAACTTCGGTTTAGCTGGAGCAGCGCCTGGATGCGATCGCTCTCAAGAAAAGGGGCGGGACCGCGGTCGCGCCGCCTGCCTTGCGAAGTGCAGTCGCTCGCCTATCCATCGCGATCGCGCCTGTTAACCTGAGATTTGCGCTCCCACCCCCTCTTCCGCGCATATCTCGCGCTGCTCGCCGTTTACTTTTTCTGGGGCACCACCTATCTGGCCATTCGCATGGCGCTCGAGGCCTTTCCGCCACTACTGATGATCGCCACCCGATTCGTGCTCTCGGGCGCCTTGATGCTGATCGGCGCGCGCGCCCTGGGCGTCCACTTACCGCGCGGGCGCGAGCTGTGGCTGACGGCGCTCTATGGCGTCTTGATCCTGGGCATCGGCAATGGCTGTCTGACCTTCGCCGAGCTCTGGATTCCGAGCGGCCTGGCCGCGCTCTTTCTTACTACCTCGCCTTTCTGGCTGGTGGGAATCGAGGCGCTCATTCCCGGCGGCGAGCGGCTCCACGTGCCCTCGCTGCTCGGCATCGCGATCGGCTTTGGCGGCGTGTTCCTCCTGGTCTCTCCCGGGCCGGCCGGCGGCATCCCGCCCCAGAACCTGATCAGCGGCCTTCTCATCTTGCAGCTCGGATGCATCGGCTGGAATCTTGGGTCCATTTTGCAGCGCCGGCAGAGGAGCGTTACGCATCCCGCCATCAGCGGCGCCAGCCAGCAGTTCGCGGCCGGGCTCGTCTATGTCATGCCCGCGGCCGTTGCCCAGGAGCATGCGGTTCATTGGAAATCGCGCGGCGTGTGGGCGCTGCTCTACCTGGTGATCTTCGGCTCGATCGTCGGTTACAGCGCATACGCCTACGCGCTCGACAAGCTGCCGGTGGCGGTCATCTCCACCTATACCTTAGGCGCCGCCTGCTCGCGCCCACAGCCGCGGTGAGCCGCGCCGGCAGCGCCTACTCCAGAGCTCACCGAACGATTACTTTTTCAACTGTCTGGTTGTCGAACTCGTCGCTCACCCGCACCGCGATCGTCTGCTCTCCGGGCGCAGCATTGGGAATACTGAGCACGTACTCATGGTGAAGCGAATCGGTGAGCATCGTCGTCGGCTCGACCACTACCCAGTCGCCGCCGTTGAGCGAATATTCAGCCTTGTCGATCACGGTCAGCGCGTCCTTGGCCGACCAGCGGATTGTGATCGTGGCGCCGGAACGGAGGCCGCTCAGGCTCGCTACCTGCGGAGGCGTGTTGTCGATCAGGAACCGCTCGCCTTCAAGGCTCCCGGTGAGCGCGTGCTGCGGCGGATTGTCCGGCGCGTCGGAGGCAGTGATGCGGATCTGGTACTCGCCGTCGGGATATGCAGTCGAGTCCCAGCTCAGGTACTTCTCCTTGACTTTCTCCTTCAGGAGCTTCCACTGAGACTCCAGGACACCCTTGATCTCGACCCGGAATTGCAGCTCATCGCCATTGGGATCGCTGGCCGACCAACGCGCGCCCACCCAGCCCTTGGCATACTGCATCGTCTGCGACGGTTCGAGCGATATCGCCGGCCCTGACTGGCGCTGCTTCTGTCCGATCGGTGGCAGGGTGACATTCTGCGAGGAGACGGGCGACAGGCTCAAAGACGGTTGCACGAAGCGGTAGTTGGCCGGCGTGGCTTCGATCTGCTCCATCACAGGCGCCGCATTCTTCGGCATGTACGCGATCTCGACTTCGGTCAGCTCCGGCGACTCGCCGCCCGGCGCCGCCTCCAGGGTCACACGGTATTGCAGGAATCGCGCTGCGGGCGAGGTGACGCGCGACCCGGTCTTGTCATCCACCGCCGACCACGGACTCCAATTCTTTTGCGGGCGGTCGAGATTACCGCTGCGCGTCTCAAACAGGACCCGCCCTCCACGCGCCTCGCCGCGCCACGCCAGCCGGCCCCAAAGGGAAAACGCAACCACATCCAGGGGATCGCTCTCGAACGTCCCGCGGCGCTCGACCTCGGGGCCGATCTCATAGATCTTCCCGATATTGGCCGTAGCCGCGTATAGCCCGGCCTTGGCGCCGCTGGCGAGTGCCGTCACCTGGGTCGGCAGCGCATTGATGATCAAAGTCGAATTGCGATCCGACTCCAGACGGTAAATATTGCCTCGATTGCCGGTCCCGATCACGGGCCGCGCCTGTGCGTCAAAGGCGATTGCGTAGACAATGTCCTGCGCATGCGACCAGATTTTTCGGGGGTAGTTGTCCGACTCAATCCGGTACAGCTCGGACCCGCCCGATACGTCGGTAGGCCGCGCCGGAGGAGGAGGCGGGCTGATCTTGGCGGCCTGCACCGTGACGGTCGCGCTCCCAGGCCCGCGGGATCCGGCCGATGGCCCCGGGGCGGGCGGCGCCGTCAGAGTCAACGCCGGCCGCTCGGCAGGCGACGGCAGCTCGGATTTCGTTCCTACTCCCGCGGCGTAGATGGTCCCATCTTTGGCCACGGCGATCGCTGTGATCTCGCGCTTCGGCGCCTGGTAGACGACGAAGCCCTCGCCCGCGGGCGAGATGCGCAGCACCAGGCCGCCGGGCTCGGTGCCGGCGATGACGTTATCGTCGCTATCAATCGCCAGGGAGCGGGCATGCGTCTCCTCGGTCCGGAAAAAGACCGAGCCCTTGCCGTCCGGGGTCACCCGATGGATCTCACCCTGATCGCCGGTCGCAATGAAGAGATCGCCGCGGCCATTGAAGGCCATTGCCCAGATGTACTTAGCCTTGGGATCGTAGAAGGGCGTGGCCTTTCCGCCTCGGTCGATGCGATACACCTGGCCATCCGGCGACGTCGCCGCGAACACCTGGTCCTGCGCGTCGACCGCGATGGCATGAATTTCCATTCCGGGCAGCTCGGCCAGAACGCGCGATTTGCCGGTGGCCTCCCGCAGGAACAGCTTGGTCGTGGACTGGCTGGGTCCGCCGCCGCCCGCATAGAGATTGCCTTTCGAATCGGCCGCCAGGGCCCACAGGTACGGGGTCGCGGAATCAAAGATTTCCTTAAAACGCGGCCCCAGAGTGAGCCGGCCGTCGCTGCGGAGCGAGAGCGCGTTGAGTTTGCCTTCTTCGAAATGGGCCCGTTCGTTCTGGACCCAGAACTTGGTCTCGACCGCATAAGAGTGGGTTGTGAGCGCCAGTGCGGCGCCGGCCACCAGGAGCGATTTAAGCATTCTCGGCTATTTGACCGTGATCTTGAGAGATTGATTGCCGCTGACCACCAGATCGAACGGGATGGAGGTCTGCTCGAGCACGCTTTCGGGCGAGCTGACGAAGGCGCGGTTGGCCGCGCGGCCGGTCTGCATCACGTTGAGCACTGACGCGGGCAGGCTGGGCATGACTTTGTCGTCGTCGTAATACGTCGGGCGGCCCTGGACCAGAGAAGCGTACAGACGATTGTTGCTGCGCTCCTGGTTGAGCAGCGAGACGGTCTCGCGCAGATCCATGAAACGATTCGCCGAGGCGGCGTAGCTCTGCACACGGTTGAGCGTGTCGGCGTCGCTCAGCAGAATGCGGTGCTCGCCTTTCGGCAGACCGGCGGGAATCCGCAGCTTCACTTCGCGCTCGATCCGTTCGCCGCGGTAGGGCCGCAGGTACACCTTGACGGCCACTTCCGAGCCGGCTTCCACTTCATTGTTGGCGATCCAGGCGTTCTCGATCGCGGCCACGCGCCGCTGCGGGAGCAGGTCGATGGTGGCATTCACGCGCTTCAGCCGCGGCGTCTTCACGGCGTTGCCGAACAGCCTGTTGAACTTGTCACCCCACCAGCCGGCCAGCAGCATCGATGGCGGCACCGGCATGTCGCTCGGCGCCAGCATGGTGTTGAGCGAGATATTCGGATGGCCTTCCAGCTCCACTTCGCCGCTGAGCCGGTAGGTCGCCTCCTCGGAGAAATCGTTCATGCCCGAGACGGAGTTGAACAGCGTGATCATCATCAGATAGGGCGTCCACTTCTGCTGAACGAAGACGTTGAAGTGGAGCTGCTTCTCTTTGAGGACGGCGTCGCTGTCGTCGTAGGTCCGCACCTTGACCGCTACGGGCACCATCTCGGCGGTAGCGCCGAGCTCGCCCATGATGCCGCTGTGGCGATCCTGCTTGAGCGCGCCCACGATCTCGGTGGCGTTGGCGAACTTGTTCGGCTGGAACTGCGAGGAGAGCACCATGAGCACTTCGCCCTTGCTCATCGGCATCTGCACGGGACCGAGATTGAAAAAGGGGTGCCCGAACGCGAGCACCCGCTTGCCATCGTTGTAGGTGACGGTGCCCAGGCCGGTGACGCTCATGTCACCCGAGACCAGCACTCCGGCCACGGACTCGCCCGGCCGGAGCGCGTTCTGCCAGCCCGGCGCGGGCGCGGAACCACGCAGCGAACCCGCTGCGCCTCCTTGCACCGCCTGGATTCCAAGCTGCTGGAACAGAGGACTGAATTCGCGCAGTACGCTGTCATGGAAGCCGGAAAAAGTGAGCGGCGTCTCGATCGGTATAAGCACTGGGCTCCGCGCCGGCAGGGTGGGGGATGCGCCCGCCGCGACCGCCTGCCCCAACAATTCGCCCGGCACCCGCAGCGCCGCACGCTGCTGCAGTTTGTCGGGCGTTCGGGCGTCCGCCGGCCGCGTGGAATCGTAATCGTTGATTTCGAGCATCAGCTCGATCGGAGTGATGCCGCAGATCGCATCCGGGGAGAAGACGCTAATGCGCAATGCCACCGCGCCAATGAGCTTTCCGCCAATGTAGACCGGGCTGCCGCTCATGCCGCCCGCCACGTTGGTCCGCTGCACCTTGCCGCCCAGCTTGGCCAGAATGATGTCCTGTTTCGGGCCCCAGGCGTTCTTCCACAGGCCGATGATCTCCACCGGCACTGCTTCGGGTTCGCTGCCCGTAAAGACCGTCCACGCCGTGCCCGTCATTCCGGGCTTGATCTGAGATGCCGGCAGGATCTCGACCTTGCCGGCCTTCGGCCGCTCCTGGACGGTGGCCGCCTGGGCGGCCAGCGCGAAGAGAACAAACAGGGGGCACATCACCCCTTTGCCAAAACGATGGGTCATGAATACAGTCCTGCTGGAGGCGCACTGTTGGGCGCTCGTTCCATTATCCTTCAATTCTTGGACGCACAAAACCGGTTCGGGGACGCACCCGCTTGCCCGGCAATTGCGGCTGGCCGGGACACTAGACCGGAGCATAGTTGATACTAACCGGCCGCGCGACCCGCGGGAGAAGAGCGGGCAGCGCCATTTGCGCCAACAGGACCGGGACCCGGTCCGCTGCTCTCGCCTGCGGATTGAAGTTGACTTTTCAACCCCGAGTATTCTACTGTGAACATTCAACTTTTGCCGTTGCGGAGTGGTACGCAGCGGCGTACCCGTCGCCGGACCGATTCAGTATGGGAGGCACCCAAGGTGGCGCAACCAGGACCGTCGAGCGAATCTTCGACTCGTCCCTCGAGGCCGTCGATGCCGCCGAAGCTTTGGTCGTAGATATCGCCAGCCAGGCGGGTTTCGAGGAAGAGGATCTCCATCAGCTCGGCATGGCGGTGCGTGAGAGCATGGTGAACGCCGTCGTTCATGGCAACCGGTACAGCGTCAACAAGAAGGTCCGGATGGTCATTGAGAACAACGGGAAGCGCTTCCAGGTCACCATTCAGGACCAGGGCGAAGGGTTTGATGTCAGCAGTATTCCCGACCCGCTGGCGGAAGAGAATCTGCTGCGCCAGTCCGGGCGCGGGCTGCTGCTGATCCGGGCGTTCGTCGACGAGTTCGAAGTGCGCAGCCTGGTTCCGAGCGGCACCGAAGCTCGTCTGGTTAAGTATCGAAAGAAGCAATAGCTTTCAATTCCGGAGGATTTACGTGAGCGTAAAACTGATCACTCGCCAGGTAGGAGACGTGACTGTCATCGACGCCGCCGGGCGCATCACTTTGGGAGAAGGTTCCAGCGCGTTCCGCGAGACGTTGCGCGACCTGGTCGCCAAGGGACACAAGAAGCTGCTGCTGAACCTGGGCGAGGTTTCCTACATCGACAGCTCGGGCATCGGGGAGTTGTTGCGCGGAGTGCCCGACGGAGTTAGCCGAAGTTCGTCACCGACAGGATTTCGAACCGCTTGCTGACGCGCGCGGCTCAGTAAGTGCCGTCAAATCAGCGGAAGCGTTCTGAGCCACGACCGTCAGGGAGTGGTGGTGACGAACCTCGGTTAGCGCCCCGGTTTCCGCCACGCCAGCCGCGCCAACCCGCTCGCGTGAGATCGCGGTCGCGGCGATCGCCTCGGGAGGACTGCTCTCTAGCTAGACACTCACAATCGGGCAGCATGCCTGGCGGATGATCGAGTAGGCATGCGCGTGCAGACGGCCCAGCACCCCGGTATGGCCGCTCCGGCCAATCACCAGAAGATCGGCGCCGATGCGGTCAGCCACCGTGCAGATGCGGCGCGACGGCTCGCCGTATTCGATATGAGCCTCGACCGGCAGCTTCTTGGCGGCCTTGAGCTGGTCGAGTTCCTTCTCGGCGCGCGCCCGCAGCTCCATCTGCAGATCCCAGCCGAACTGCGTCTCCAGGCCGGCTTCCACCAGCGGAACCACGTGCACGAGCGACAGCATCGTGGTGAACTCACAGGCGAACTTCCGCGCCCAATCGAGCACCGTCGCACTGTGGGGACCGAGGTCGATCGCGCAAAGCGTGTGCTGGAAGCGGCCGTCGACGGCCGGCCTGGGGGCCTCGCGGTGAGCACCCGTGAGCACCGGACAATCGGCGTCGTGCAGGACCTTGGCCGTCACCGAACCGAGCAGGAACCGCCGGATCGGGCCGTGGCCGTGGGTGGGCATGGCGATCAGGGCAAAACCGCCGGAATGCGCCATTTCGACGATCTTCTGCGCCGGATCGCCGTGGACCATGCGCCTCACGACGCGCAAGCCTTCCAGCTCCTCGGAGGCGAAGTGTTCCAACTCTTGTCGGACTTCGGCCTCCCAAGCCTCAGGGTCCGGCATCGGCACCGTGTAATCGACCAGTGCAGCTGCCCGCGCCGTTGCCCGTGTGTTATCGATAACATGCAGCAGCGTAATCTCTCCCTGGTACCGTTCGGCTATGCTTCGCACGTGCGTCAGGATCTGCCGGGATGAGTCGGCGAAATCGACCGGAACCAGGATGCGCTGTATGGGGAACATCTCAGCGTGCTTTCCCACTGATCGCTGCAAGCTGGCTGCCACGTCACGTGCCAGGCCCTCCCGTGCAGGAACGTCCCGCCTGACCGCCGCCGCAAGCGCCCCGGGTTTCACCATGGGCGGCCGCCTCGCAAAGATTTGAATTCAATACCGTGAGAACAAGAGTCCTTGGGGCGCGGGGAATTCGCGCGCACTTGAAGTGGAAAGGTTGAGCCGGGACGCCACCCTGCGAGACGCAACTGAAACTGAGGATCTCGACAGACAGGCTGGGTACGGACGGTGAGGAAACCGCCTGTCCCAGCCTGCCGTGCGTGAGGAAAAGGCCGGGCCTTTCAGCTCCGGCTTTGGCAAGCCGTCACTCGACCGTGAGTTTCACCGGCTCTTCGAGGTAGGTTGGATCCGCATCGGTCAGCAGAACGACAATGCTGTACCGCCCCGGCTTCGCGTTGTCCGGAATGCGGCACTGCACTTCGGCCTCGGTCTGCTTGAGTACTTTCATCTTCAAGTGGGTTTTTCCGTCGTAAAGTCGTAAAGAAGCACCTGGGCCACGCGGGCAGTATCCAGGTTTTCTCCCATAACATTGATGAGGTCGCCGGGCTTGACTTTGCCGGGCTCGACCTGGCGCATGATGGGCACACGAGGCGTGTTCGGGTCGCGGTCGCCCCAAGCCGGGATGCTCGCCAGGAACAGGGCGCCCGCCAGCATAACCAAGAGTTTCCGCATACTTCCAACCTTTCCGTCCCAGCACTTTGCCGGCTGCCGATAGGCTGAAAGCCGCTTCGGCGAATACCCAGACCAAGTTGGACGAGGTGACAAGCTGCAGTTCGCTGGCCAGTTTAAAACCACCCGCAGATTCAGCAGTTTAGCCGATACATGAGCGGTATTGCCCGGTGGATTGGGTGAAGGCGCACAGCGCCGCCAACCGTTTGTCCGCTGGCAGACCAACAACAGCCGGCCGGCTGTACAGCTCCGGCCCGCCCCGCAAACCCGCTGACACTCTTGCCGGCACCCGGGGACAGCTTGCGCAAGCCCCACGCGCAGGGCTGCCGCCCCGGACGCCGACAACGCCGGGAGCGCAGGGGATCCCCGTGCAAGGCACGCCCCCATGAACCAACGGCTTGCCCGGAAGTCCCCAAAATGAAGTGGTGACGACCCCGGGCTTACGGCTTACAGCCCATATTTTTTGATTTTGTAGCGGAGCGCATCTCGGCCGATGCGCAGAACGCGCGCCGCCTGCGACTGGTTTCCGTTCGCCTGTTCGAGTGCGCGCACGATCAGGCGTTTCTCGTGCTCCTCGAGCGAGCCCTGAAACTCGCCCCCGGACGGCGCCGAGCCCACGCCGGCTACGGACGCGCTGGCCGTCGGGATCGCCTGGGCTTCCGCCAGCCGCCCTTCCGGCAGCTCCTCGTAGAGGTATTCCGGCAGATCGGGCACGTCGATGGTGTCGCCCATCACCATCATGCAGGCGTGCCCGAGCACGTTCTCCAGCTCGCGCACGTTGCCCGGCCACTCGTGCCGCGAGAGCAGGATCTGCGCGCGATGAGTGAGTCCGCGGATCGGCTTGTTGAATTGCGTGGCAAACCGGTCCAGGAAGTGCCGCATCAGCAGCGGCAGATCCTCTTTGCGCTCGGCCAGGCGCGGCACCCGCAATTCGACCATCGAAAGCCGGTAATACAGGTCTTCGCGAAACTCCTTGTTCGCGATGGCAGCCCGCAGATCGCGGTTTGTCGCGGCCACAACGCGCAGGTCCACTTTGCGCGCTACCAGCGAACCCACCCGCTGCACCTCCTGGTTCTGCAGGGTGCGCAGCAGCTTGGCCTGCGTGCCCAGAGGCATGTCGCCGATCTCGTCGAGGAACAGCGTGCCGCCGTGCGCGTGCTCCACCAGCCCCATCTTGTCCGAGGTCGCGCCGGTAAACGCGCCGCGGACGTGGCCGAACAGCTCGCTCTCAAACAGCGTCTCCACCACCGCCGAGCAGTTGAGCACCACGAAATGACCCCGCGCCGCCGGGCTGAGCTGATGCAGGGCACGCGCCACCAGGTCCTTGCCCGTGCCCGTTTCTCCGGTCACCAGAATGGTGCGGAAATGCGGCGCAACCCGGCGCACTTTCGCGAACATTTCGAGCATCTCGGGACTCCGGCCGATCATGCCCTCGAACCGGGAGCTGCGCACCAGTTCGTCTTCGAGCTCGGAAGCGCGCTGCCGGCCGCGCGCGTCCATCACAAGCTTGCTGATCTTCTCGCGCAACGTCGCGATCGAGACCGGCTTGTTGAGGTAGTCGCTGGCGCCTTTCTTGATCGCTTCCACCGCGGACTCGGTGGAGTAATGCGCCGTCATCAGGATCACGTCAATCGACGGGTCGAATTCGATAATGCGCTCGAGCACCTCCATGCCGCTGACCTTGGGCATGACCAGGTCCGTGATGACGACGCTCGGATGCCGGCTGTAGATGATCTCCAGACCCTCCTCGGGGTCCGAGGCGGTCAGGATTTCAAGGCCGGGCTGGCGCAGCGCCGTGGAGATGAATTCGAGACTGTTCGCGTTGTCGTCAATAACGACAAGTGAGATGGGGGGCGCCGGGTTGGGTCCCATTTTTCACATCAGCCGCTCACCATAACCAGAGCGTCGTCTCTCGCCGCGGAAATTCGAGCCGCGGCCACGGTCGGCCGGCTGCACATTTCTGAAATATGGTAACAGAACAGGTCAGTCACTTGATCGCGCGACCGCTTGCGCATCCGGGTAATCCGCGCGGGTTGACGGGACGCCGCCTGACCGAATGCCACGCCCGCTAACTCCTGCCCGCGCGGAGGCGAGTGCTTGGCACAAACGCGATCAACCCCGGCCGCGGGCGCAACCGTCGGACCACCGCGCTGTCTATGGCTGATCGTAGCCGCGCAGCCGTCTTACCCAGATATTGCGAAAGCGGGCGCGCGTGTCGTGGTCCTGCAGCGCGAGCGGCTCCTCCGGCCCATGCGGCGTGTACTTCTTGATGATTTTATGCGCCATCGGTCCGATGATCTCCTGACGATGGTGCATCAACACCCCATTGTGAAAGACCGTGACGAAGGCGGGCTTCGCCACGGTCCCGCCCTCGAAGCGCGGCGCCTCGAACACGATGTCGTAAGTCTGCCACTCGCCCGGCCTGCGCGAGGCATTCACGAACGGCGGCCACTGGCCATAGATCGAGGCCGCCTGCCCGTCCGCGTACGTGGGATTGTCCCACGAGTCGAGCACCTGGATCTCGTAGCGGTTCATCAGCAGCACGCCGCTGTTGCCCCGCCACTGTCCGGCGCCGTCGATCTCCTTCGGAGCGGACCACTCCAGATGCAGTTGCACATCACCGAACTTTTCCTTCGTCAAGAGGTCGCCCGCGCCGGAGGGCGCATACATGTAGCCGTTCTCGACCTTCCAGCGCGCCTCGCCCACGGTCCCGCGCTGCTCGCCGCGCTTGACGCGGCCCTGCCACTGCGACAGGTCCTTGCCAGCAAACAGCACGAGCGCGTCCGACGGCGGATCGCCCGGCTTGGCGCCCGGAGTGACCAGGCGGGGCCGGGGCCGCTCGATATCATGCACCTTCCATTTCTGCCCGGGCAGAACCGGCGTGTCGCTGTAGCCGAGCGCCGACGTGCGCTGCTTCCTCGCCTCCTGCCCCACACAGACGATCCCCGCTGCCGCCGCCAGCAGCCCCGCGGCCGCACAAACCCGCTTCAAATTCGCCATGATGACCCTCTCCGAAGCACATAGATTAGCAGACCCGCCGCCGCATGCCGCTGCCGTAGCTTACAATAGCCGCCGGAGCCGTTTGTGAAGACCCTTGCGCTCGTTCTGCTCGCCGCTTCCGGCGCCAACATCGCCCGAATTAAACAAACCCTGTTCATTCCGGACCCGCTGCCGGGGCTCGAGACGCGCGTGCACGGCCGCTTCGATGCCGCTCCCGGCGTGATGGCCGAGCGCGTTACCTACGCCACCCAGTTTGGTCTGCGCGTGCCCGCCATCGTCTATTCGCCGAAGCCGCGCCCGGCCTTGAAACTGCCTGCCCTGGTCATCGTCAACGGCCATGGCGGCGACAAGTATTCCTGGTACGCCTTCCACTCCGGCATCCAGTACGCGCGCGGCGGCGCCGTGGTCCTCACCTACGATCCCATCGGTGAAGGCGAGCGCAACAGCGAGCGCAAGTCCGGAACGCGCGCCCACGACAGGATCGAGCAGCCCGAAGAGCTCGGCCGCCGCATGGGTGGGCTCATGATTACCGACGTCATGCAGGCGGTCTCGTATCTTGCTTCGCGCCCCGACGTCGACCGGACCCGGATCGCGGCCGCCGGCTATTCCATGGGCTCGTTCGTGCTGTCGCTCGCCTGCGCCGTCGAGCTCCGCTTGCGCGCGTGCGTGCTCGCCGGTGGCGGCAACCTGGATGGCCCCGGGGAATATTGGGACAGATCGAAGCCCATGTGCCAGGGCATTCCCTACCGTTCCCTGAGCTTCCTCGGCGACCGCGCCGCCGAGATCTACCGCCTGCACGCCCGCCGGGGCGCCACCCTGATCTTCAACGGCCTGGAGGACACGGTAGTCGCGATTCCTACCCACGGGCCCGACTTCTTTGCCGATCTCAAGCGCCGCAGCGGCGCGGCCTTCGAATACGAGTTCGTTTCCGGCGCTTCCCACCGCCCTTACTTTGTAACCAGGCCGGTCGCACTCTGGCTCGAGCGTCACCTGGACTTTCCGAACTGGACCTCCGCGGACATAGAGGCCCTCCCTGAAACCCACATCAGCGAATGGGCGCGCCTCAACGGCGTCCCCATGGATCGGCTCTATGCCACCGAAGACCGGGAAGGCGGCACGCGGGCGCTGGGCGATGACGTGCCCGGCTTGTCGCGCGAAGCTCTCAGCGTCTTCCAACCTGATGAATGGGAGCGCGAGAAGGAACGCCTGGTCTACGAATCGTGGCTGAACGAAGCCAGGGCAAGACTGGCAAAGTAGCCGATGTTTTCTTCACCGCCCGCCGCCTGCCCCGCGAGAGCAGGTGACCGCTGTCTCCTGTATCCGAGCCTGTAGCTCCGCGGTCGCCGTAGCGCCGACCCGGCTGCGCTCTGCGACCGGTTCTGGTATTCTTGTCAAGGCAAAAACCTGCAATCACTCCCCTGCGGTCCGCGGCGCCGGAGAGGCGCCCGCCGCGGTGGGCCACATCATAGACGAAAGGAAGAAAGAACGTGAGAGTTGGTGTATTCACGGCATTGCTCGCGCAGTTCCCCCTGGACAAGGTTCTCGAGAAGCTCAAGACGCTGAACATCAACACGGTCGAGCTCGGCACCGGCAATTATCCGACCGACCCGCACTGCAAGCTCTCCATGCTGGACAAGAAGAACGAGCTGAAGGAGTTCAAGAAGAAGCTCGACGACAATGGCTTCTCCATCAGCGCCTTGAGCTGCCATGGCAATCCCATCCACCCCAACGCCGCGATCGCCAAGGGCTACGCCGATACGGCCCGCCGGACCGTGCTGCTTGCCGAGAAGCTTGGTGTGCCCGTGGTCATCGACTTCTCCGGCTGCCCGGGTGACAGCGATAACGCCAGGTACCCCAACTGGGTCACCTGCCCGTGGCCGCCCGAATACCTTGACCTGCTCGACTGGCAGTGGCAGAAAAAGGTGATCCCCTACTGGACCAGGCACGCCAAGTTCGCCGCGGACCACGGCGTGAAGATCGCGATCGAAATGCACCCCGGCTTCGTCTGTTACAGCCCCGAGACTCTGCTCAAACTGCGCTCGGCGTGCGGCAAAACCATCGGGTGCAATTACGACCCCAGCCATATGTTCTGGCAGAGCATCGATCCCATCGCCGCCGTCCGCGTGCTTGGCGACTCCATCTTCCACGTGCACGCAAAAGACACGCAGATCTACGACCGCAACCTGCCGGCCATGGGTGTGCTCGACACCAAGAAGTACACCGATGAGCGGAATCGCGCCTGGATCTTCCGCACCTGCGGCTATGGCCACGATGCGGGCTGGTGGAAGGAATTCATCTCTACCCTGCGGATGTTCGGGTATGACTACGTCCTGTCGATCGAGCACGAGGACTCCATCATGTCGCCCGACGAGGGCCTGACGAAAGCCGCGCAGTTCCTGAACGCGATCATCATCCGCGAGCAGCCGGCGGCGCCTTGGTGGGTTTAGACGCAAGGATTCTCAGACCAGCAACACGCCCCGCGGACGTAGAAACGGACTCTCGCGGGTCAGCCACTGTCACGCTCTGATCCGCGCGCCAGCAGGCGCGCCGCATCGCGGCTATAACCGTGAGGCGGTAAACTCTGCACAGTTTGCCCGAACCAGCCCCATTAGGCGCGGCGCAAACGCTTGTATTTCCTTTCAATTGTGATTGCACTGGCCCTGGCAGCGTAAGTGCTCAAACACGAATTGCGTGTCTGTGCGGCTTGCTGTCCATCTCGGCCTCGTGGCAACGCTGGCGGGCGTTTCCCTGATGGCCCAGACGCAACCTGCGGCTGAACCGGAGCCCGAGGAGAAGAGCTCGCCCGCCGCCGAGCCGGCCCAGCCCGAAACCGGCGAGCGCGAGAGATCCGCCACGCCGCCCGGTTCCGAGCTGATTCCGCTGCCTCTGGTGGACCCGCACAGTCTGCCGCCGAGACGCCAGATTCAGCCGGGTGCGCTCACCACCCGCGCAAAGTTCGACTACACGCTCAAGAAATTGACCAGCCTGGGCACGCTCGCCAACCGTTCCTTGCTGGCTGGATACAACCACTGGCTGGATCACCCGGAAGAGTGGGGCGGCTTGGAGGGATACGGCAAGCGGCTCGCGCACAAGTACGGCCGCAGCGCCATACGCAACATGGTGCTGTTCAGCCTGGATTCCACGCTGCACACCGACTCGCGCTACGATCGCTGCGGCTGCGCGGGATTATGGCCGCGCTCTGGACATGCGATCAAACGCGTGTTCACCACGCGCTCAGACTATGGAGGCGTGACCTTCGCTGTCCCGCGTCTCGCGGCCGCCTATGTTACGCCCATGGTCACCGATCAGTGGTACCCGGACCGCCTCAACACCTGGAATCACAAGCTCCAGAGCGGCAGCCTTTACTTGGCCGGCCATGCCGGCACGAACCTGCTGCGTGAATTCTGGCCGGACATCCGCCGCATCCTTCACTTGAAGAGACGCGCCAAGTAATCGGGCGCAGGCCTTCCGGCCTGCCGCGCGTTACGAGCGCTTCTCCAGACTCACTCAATGCGGTCACGCCGACACCGATTGCGGCGCGAGAGCCTGAATGCACCCGCTACGGCTACCGGCTGCCAGATACTCGCGCCATTCGAGCGGCGAGTACCGGAATGCCGCGCCGATCATGGCGCGCAGGCGCACGCCTCCGGCGTGTCGTCAACTCACCACAAAGTCCCAGCCGAACCCCGGTCGATCATGGGGCCGCATGTAGACCCCTTCCGGGCCCTTCGACAAGTTGTAATTCTCGGTCCAGAGGTCGTAGACCTCCTTCGGGCCGCCCGGCGCGGGCATGAACATTTCGGCCCATGGCGCGTTCGTCGTGGCCATGATATAGTGCACGCCCTCACCCAGCCCGCCGCCGTGCGGGATCACGGGAATGTCGTAGGCGGCCGCCAGCGCGCCGATGCGCCGCAGCTCGGTCAAGCCGCCGCACCAGGTGATGTCCGGCTGCCAGATGCTGGCGCCATTCACGGCCAGCAACTCGCGGAAGCCGTACCGGGTATATTCATGCTCTCCCGTCACAATCCGTGTCGACGTGATCTTCGCATTGAGCCTGCCGAAGCCTTCGTAATCGTGCGGCTGCAGGCACTCCTCCATCCAATAGACCTTGTATGGCTCCAGCATCGCCGCCATCTCTAACGTGTAGCGCTCGGTCCAGGCCATCCAGCAGTCGAGCATGATGTCGCCGTCGGGCCCAAGCAGCTCGCGCGTGCGCCGCACCAGATCCACGTTCTTGCGCATGCCTTCCTTCCCGTCAGCCGGGCCGTGCGGGATCGCGAGCTTGAGCCGCCGGAAGCCGTACTCGATGTGCTGCTCGAGGTCGTTGCCCGTGCAGTAGGCCGGAATGCGCGGCTTGGTCTCGCCGCCGAGCAGCTTGTACACCGGCATGCCGAGCGCCTTCCCGATCACATCCCAGACGGCAAGATCGACGCCGCTGATCGCGTGAATCACCGCGCCCTTGCGCCCGTAAGACATGGTCGACCGCCACAGGATGTCCCAGATGCGCTCGACATTGAACGGGTCCTCGCCCATCAGCAGCTTCGGAAAATGCTTCTCGACGAAAAAGCCGCCGCCCGTGCCCCCGCGCCCGTATCCCTTGATGCCCCGGTCGGTCGAAATCTCCACGGTGAAGCCGCCCATCTCCGGGGTATCCGGCTGGAATAATGACCGCCTCGGCTTGTACTCGGGATAGATCGACATCGGGTTGGCGACTTCAACTCCGCCGGTCGACCACGATCCCGCCGCGGGTTTGTACGCCGGCGGCGGCCGCCGTGGCCTCGTCCGCACCAGCCGCACGCCCGTGATCTTGAGCTTGCTTTTCTCCGCCTGAAATGCCAGCCCTGGTAACGCGACCGGCACGGTCGCCAGTTTCAAAAGATTACGGCGCCTCATGAGGCCACAATATACACGAATTAGACTGCGGTGGTGCACCTCAACGCGAATCAGGCAGGGCTTGTGCTCCCGGCCTCCAACGCTCGAGCCAGTACCGCCGGGACTTCTTGCGCCGGCACCGGCTCCCGTTCGACCTCCGCCAGCGCAACCTCCAAAGCCTTCTTCACAGGCAGGGCGCGGACGAGCACCAGCGTGAGATCGTCCTCAAACGTGTCCCGCTGCGCGAAGTTGCGCACCCTCGCGACGATCGCGTCGCATAGCTCCTGGCAGCTCCCGTTCAGGCCGTCGCGGATCGCTGCGTGCAGCCGTTGTTCTCCAAACTCCTCTTGCGCGGCGTTGGCCGCCTCCAGCACGCCATCCGAATAAAGAACCAGCAGATCTCCGGGCTCAAAGCGAATCCTGCCCTGGTGATACTCGGCGTACGGAAGCAGCCCGAGGACGGGACCGCCCTCGCTCAGCCTCTCGACCTGCCTCTCGACGCTGCCGGAGGCCCTGAACAACAGGGGAGGCAGATGGCCGGCATTGATGTAGGAGAGCATCGGATATTGATAGTGTGCCCAGAAGAGGCTGGCGAATGTAGCCGGCGCGGTGCTGTCGCATAGGACGCGGTTCAACTGTCGCGATGCGTTTTCATGCGCCGCGGCGCTCATCCAGTCCGTACACCGGATCGCGCCGTGTAACAGACTCATCACGAGCGCGGCGCCCAGCCCTTTCCCTGCCACGTCGCCGACCACCAGAGCAACACCCTCGTCGGTCGCGAAGATGTCGTAAAAGTCGCCGCCCACCTGCCAGGCGGGAATACATGCAGCCGCGCACTCGAGCGCCGGACAGAATGATGTTCCTGACGGCAGCAGCTCGCTCTGAACCTGGCGCGCGATCGCAAACTGCTGCTCGAGCTGCTGCGCGCGAACGTACGCACGCAAACGCTGCGCCAGCAGCAGCATTGCGATCAGCAAGGCCAGCGCCCCGGCGCTGCTCACCAGCAGATTCACATGCAGCCGGCCGAAGCTGCGCGTCGCACTCTCCGCATAGAGGGCGATCTCCAGAAATGACGGACCGATCCGGACCCGCGGCGTCCGGCCCGCCTCGGGAGGCCGTACCGGGACGCGCAACGGCAACACCGCCAGCATCGCCTTCCCGCGCGGCGTCTCCACCATCTTTGCCATGCGCGACCGTTCCTCGAACAGCTTCCGCAACTGCCCGGGCTCGGGCGCCGCCGCTGCGGGAGTTCCGGCCTGCGCCACAACCCGTCCACCGGGATCGAGGACCCGTACCCATGCAATCTTCTGCGGGTTCTCCCGTGCTGTGTCCTGGATGAGCGTGGCAATCCCCGCCGCTTCTTGCGGGCGGAGCTGCCGCACGCTGCGCTCCAGCGCCATGCCCTGCCGCTCCGCCTCGCGGTAAAGCTGCTCCTCAATCAATCGCCGCGAGATGAAAAAGTACCCGAATATCGACTGAAACAGCAGCAGCACGCCCAGCAGGCACCCGAGCACGAGAGCGAATTTGAACCAGAATTGCTGCGGCCGCCGCATGCCTCCGCTTATCATACCCGCCGCACCCCCCGCACTCGGACGAGTGTTGCGCAATCCATGTCAGGCGTGTTCGTGAGGACCCGCCGGCCTCCCCAGTGCTCAACCCCGACGGTGGCCGGCGCGCACGAGGCCGTCGCTTGCGCGACCGCGAGGTTCGGCCGCAGTTTGCCGCGCCGGTCTCCTTCGCCTCACCGCGACGTGCCCGCACGCCGCATCCCGCTGCCGGGCCGCGACCACGGTTAAACTCCTGAATTTAACTTGCATTTTGCAAGCGATGTTGGTATGGTATCCATATGCCTGGGAAGCCGAAGCGGCGCCGGTCCGGCTGCCCGGTGAGCATCTCGCTCGAGATCTTGGGAGACCGCTGGTCTCTGCTGATCATCCGTGATCTCATGGTTCGCGGCTTCACAACTTTTAAGCAGTTCCAGGAATCCGGCGAAGGCATTGCGACGAACATCCTCGCGGACCGTCTCCGGAAGCTCGAAAAGGCTGGCATCGTTACCGTGGAGGTGGGCAAGACCGATGCACGACGGCTGAATTACCGGCTGACGGAGAAAGGAATTGATCTGGCGCCCGTGCTCTTTGAGTTGCTCGTGTGGGGCGCGTGGCATCAAGAGACCGCGGCGCCGTGGGCGCAAATCGTGAGCATGCGGAGGAATCGCGAGGCGTTCCTCGCCGAAGTCCGGCGCCGCTGGCAGGAGAGGGACTCAACCCCCCTGCTGCCCGGATTTTCCCGGGCTGCAAAACGGTAACTTGGCGCCAGTTGGCCGCGTGCCACACACGGAACGAACGTCAAGTGACCTGGCTCGCGGTTAGCAGTTGCAGTGAAATTTACTCAAAAAGGAGTGCGAATGACCAACGTACGAGTACTGGTTGGCACACGCAAAGGCGCATTCGTCCTCACTGCCGATGGAAAGCGCGAGCAGTGGGACGTCGCCGGTCCTTATTTCGGTGGCTGGGAGATCTACCACGTCAAGGGTTCGCCCGCTGACCCAAACCGCCTGTATGCCTCTCAATCGAGCGGCTGGTACGGCCAGCAGATCCAGCGTTCCAACGATGGCGGGCGGACGTGGGATCCCGTGGATAACAAGTTCGTCTACGACGGCGTCCCCGGCACCCATCAGTGGTACGACGGCACGCCCCACCCCTGGGAGTTCAAGCGGGTCTGGCATCTCGAACCCTCCCTGACCGATCCGGACACGGTCTACGCCGGGGTCGAGGACGCCGCCCTGTTCCGCTCCACCGATGGCGGGCTGAGCTGGCACGAGCTCGCCGGTCTGCGCGGACACGGCTCGGGACCCCACTGGCAGCCGGGCGCCGGCGGGTTGTGTCTTCACACCATCCTTCTCGACCCGGGCAACCCCGGCCGCATCTTCATCGCCATCTCGGCCGCGGGCGCCTTCCGTTCCGACGACGGGGGCGCGACCTGGAAGCCCATCAATCACGGACTCATATCGCAATACATCCCCGAGCCGGCGGCCGAGGTCGGCCACTGCGTTCACCGTATCGCCATGCACCGCTCGCGCCCGGGCGTGCTCTTCATGCAGAAACACTGGGACGTCATGCGCAGCGATGACGCCGGCGAGTCGTGGCACGAGGTCAGCGGCAACTTGCCCACCGACTTCGGCTTTCCCATCGACGTTCACGCGCATGAGCCGGAAACGATTTACGTCGTTCCCATCAAGAGCGACTCGGAACACTATCCGCCGGAGGGAAAGCTGCGTGTCTACCGCAGCCGCACGGGTGGTAACGAGTGGGAGGCGCTCACCCGAGGTCTGCCGCAAAGCGACTGCTACCTCAACGTGCTGCGCGACGCGATGGCCGTCGACTCGCTCGATCCCTGCGGCGTGTACTTCGGTACCACCGGCGGGCAGGTCTACGCGTCGGCGAACGGCGGCGACCACTGGGCTCCCATCGTCCGCGATCTTCCGGCCGTGCTTTCCGTCGAGGTCCAGACGCTGCCATGATTCGCGTTATGCTGCCGGCACATCTGCGGACGCTGGCGCACGCCGGTGGCGAGGTGCAAATTGCGGTCGAGGGTCAGGCCACACAACGCTCGGTCCTCGACGCGCTCGAAGCCCGCTATCCGGCGCTGCGTGGGACGCTCCGCGACCAGGTCACACAACAGCGCCGCCCGTTCGTGAGGTTTTTCGCCTGCGAGCAGGATCTCTCCCACGAATCGCCGGACGCCCCACTGCCCGATGCCGTCGCGTCCGGGGCCGAGCCCTTTCTGGTCATCGGCGCCATCGCCGGCGGTTGATCCGGCGTTCCGGGCCCGGCCGTCGCCACCGGTAGCGCGACTTTCCGGATCGAGTAATCGCGGCCCGGACCGGCCGCCCATATCTTGGCGAAATCGCACTGTCGTCCGGCACACTCGCCGGAGTCTGTTCTCACCGGCAAACCACGCCCGGCCGGTTCACCTGATGCTGTAAGCCTCCGCTGCTGCCGCCCTGGCTGGTGCCGCCTCCGGGAAGATAGATCAGCCCGCTCAGGAACACCGCTCCCGTGACACCGTGGACTGGCACCGGCATCGGGTCCAGGCTGGTCCAGGTGTCGGTAGTGGGATTGTAAACATCGTGATCGGCGTAGAGTCCGTTAGGCGCACTTGAGTTGCCTTCGCCGCCGAAGACGTGCAGACACCCGTGCGCTTCCAGCCCGTTGATTCCCCCGCGCGGCCTCGGCATCGCGGCTCGCGCCGACCAGGAGTTCGTCGCGGGATCGTAGACCTCCAGCGCGTCGCTCTGTGGGCTCTGAAACCCGCCCTGGAACCGTCCGCCGGCGATGTAGACCCTGCCGCCGATCGCCGCCCCGGCCAGGTGGTTTCTTGCTGTAGGCAGGTCCGGCAACACGCGCCACAAGTCTGTTTGCGGATCGTACACCGCGAAATCCGCGCCGCGCGGCGGCCGTCCTCCCGCGACGTAAATCCTGCCCCCCACTACGACCGCAACGCCGGCGCCGCGCGCGGTCGGCATCCGCGCGCGTTCGCGCCATGCGCGTGTAGCGGGATTATACTCGAACACGCGATCGCTGAAATTGCCGGCGCCGGCATCCGTGGTCTGCCCTCCGATCAGGTAGAGCCTGCCATTCACCGGCGCGGCCATGTTGTGATTCAGCGCGATCGGCATCGGTGTCGCCGGCCCCCACCCGTCTTCCACGGGGTCGTAAACCTGTACCGAGTCCGTCGTCTGGCGATCGGAAGGATATCCGCCGAGGACGAAGATCTTCCCGCCCACTTCGGCTACCGCCATCTCCGAGTTCGCCTCGAGCAGTGGCGCGCGCGTGCCCCATTCGCCCAACGCGGGCGGATTGGGCGCGATCGTCACCCGGTTCGACGGGACCCCGTCAACCGTGACTACCACTTCCAACTCCCCTCTGTGATCGGAGAACTCGTGCGCGAGCGGCCCCAGGTTCACCTGATCGAGGCCGGCGAACGTGCCTTGTGCGGCCGCGCCCGACACCGGCGCCGGCTGCCCGCCGATCGTGGCCGTCACTCCGCTACGCTGGCCGCGAATTCCCGTGCCGAACAGCAGGAGGTACACCTCGCCGGCGTCCAGCGTGAACGGCCGCGGCAGAAATGCGCCGCCTTCTGCCCGCTGAAACAGCTCGGACACAGTCCGCGCGCCATCCGGGCCGGCAGTCAGAACCAGCCCTGCCGCTGCGCCCGAGCCGGAAGCGTTGGCCGTGAAAATTCCCGGCGCTACCGCTGCGATACGGACCGGACCGGCGGCCAGCACGCGGTCCTCGCCCCGCAGGCTCACCGTGGCGTTTCCGGACGCCGTCCCGCCGGGTACCAGGAAGCTGATCTGCCCGTTCGCGACGCTGAATAAAGGAGCGGGCGCCTCCCTGCCGGCGCTGTCCCGAATCGAAATCGAGTAGCCCGCCAGTGTGAACGGAAGCGGCGACCCGCCCACGCTCACCCGCGCCCCGATCGCGGCGCTGAAGCCCGTAGCGATCATCTCGGGCGCAAGCGTCCCGTCCCGGTCGAAACTGGCGGCCGAAACGACGCTCAGAGTTTGCGCACTCAGGCCCGCCGCGGCAGCCAACAGCACGCCGGCCGCGCGCAGCCATAGAAATCTATCCGGACCTTCCGGCATCGCCTTGTTACCTCGCTCAGTAGCACTATCTTCCAAATGCCGCGCGCATTCGGCCCGCTGGTGAGACGCCCCCCCAGGGCGGCCCCCTGGCCGGCTCGCCTGTCCTGGGATATGTTGCCGTACTTAAACCCGCGCCGCACCGCGGCCGGCCGGCTCGCCCGCTAACGGATTACGTTCACGTACTTAGGAAACAGACGATTGACAGAGTTGTACCCCCCCACTCGAGCCTGCCTCACGTGTAGAAGAACTCCGCGCTGGCCGTGCAATCGACGGATGGCGTTAATCGCACCCAGTGAGCCGAGAAACCGCTGGGGAAGATATGGCGCGTGTAGCCGCTGACCCTTAACATCTCGTACTTCTCCCAGGAGCCGTCCCCGAGAAAGTCGATCTCGATATCAATACTCGCTGGGCGATCGGTCTTGACGTGCACCATCTTCTTGTCGAAGCCCGTCATCAGGAAGGGCTCGCTCGGCACGCCCGCTTTCACCTGCCGTTTCCGCCAGGGCCCGCCCCAACCCGCCGGCTTGCCCCACTGCCAAAGGTCGTCCAGCTTGCCGAACCAGATGCCCGATTGCGGCTGGCCGGCAACGGAGTACGCGCCTCCGTTGGGCGTGGTCTCGTTTCCGCCGAGCGCGAGCATGCCGCGGAATGAGCAGTAGTCCGGGATGATGCGCAGGTGCTGGCAGACAGGCTTGATCCCCCAGATGCGGCCCTCGAACGGCATCGGCTGCAGCTCGTAAAACATGCCGTGGATATCCACCATGAAGTGCTCAGTCTCCACTTCGCGGATGCGCATCCATTCGGTTTGCCAGGCTTGCTGGAAGGCATGGCTGGCTTTGGGAAGGCGGTAGAGCTGCCAGTTGCCTTTCACCAGCGCCCAGAACAGCACGCTCGCCTCGTCCCAGCCCGTGCAGAAGACGACATTGCCCAGGTTCTCGCGCCCGGCGCACTCCATGTGCGGCTTGCCGCTGAGGCGCCTCCAGCGCTTGCCGTCGTACTCGAACAGGCCCGCCTGGTCCTCTCCATACTCGTAAAATCCGTTATTCGCGACCACAACGCGGCCCTGGCCGGTGAAGCCGCCTTTGAAATGCGGCCGGGCCTTCACCTGGTTTTCCTTCACCACGTCGCAGATCAGCCTCGGCTTGAGCGTCTGCACGTCCACTTCGAACAGCAGGCCCTCCATGGTTTGCATGTAGACGCGGTTGGCCGGGTCTGTGAGATGGGTCATCGTGGCCGTGAGGCGGTGCAGCCGGAATTCGTCCATGAAGCGGTGATTGCCCTTCATGTCGATGGCATAGGGTCCGATAAAAACCTGTCCGCTTTCTTTGTGAAGGAAACGGTTCGCGTGCGTGCCGTCATGCTTGTGGACAAGTTCGGCGCGCAGGCGGTCGTCAATCCGATACAGACCGAGTCCCGTGCCGGTCCGGGGAGTATGGCTGTTGTAGGTGATGGCCCACAGGGACTCGGCCCAGGGCATCAGTGCCCCGACGCCGCACTCGGACCGCAACGGGCCGGAGTCGGCGCGCAGTCCGATATTGGGAAGACCTGGGGTCTTCTCGATCACGCTGCCGGCGCTCTGCGCCAGCGCCGTTGCGGCGGAACCCGCCAGCACGGCCAGTGCATTCCTTCGCGTAGTCATCAGAAGATCAGTTTCAAGCCGAGTTGCAGGATCCTGGGATCGCGCGCCGACGTGATGGTGCCGAACGTGGCGCTTCGATTGAAGCCGTCCGTCCCGGCGGAGAAGCTGCCGTTGATCAGGCCGAGATTGCGGTGGTTGAGAACATTGAACGCCTCAAAGCGGAACTGCGCGTGCAGCCGCTCGGCGATGCCCGTGTCCTTGACCGCCGAGAGGTCGAAGTTCACCACGCCGGGATTGCGCACGTCGGGCATTACACGTCCCACGTTCCCGTAGGTGTAATTGGGCGGATTGACGAACGCAGTGCTGTCGAACCATCGCTCGGCGGTGCGGTTATCGAGCCGGGGACTTTTGCCGGTCGAGTTGGGCCGGTCCGCGAGGAAGTTGCTGGCGCCCCGGATCTGCACCGGAATGCCGGTCTGCATCGTGCTGATCAGGTTCAACTGCCAGCCGCCGATGATTTTGTTCACCGCGCCGCTCGATGCCGAAAACAACTTGCCCGCGCCGAACGGCAGCTCGAAGATGCCGCTCACAACCAAACGCTGCGAGACGTCAGTCGGGTCCAGCGACCGCTCGGCGGCACGGTTGTACTTGCCGTTCTGATAGCCGACGGTGCCCACTTGCTCCACAGGGCCGAAGTTGATCGGCGTCACCACGCTGTTGCTGATCAGCTTGGCATTCGTGTAAGAGACCAGCACCGCGACGCCTCGGCTCAACCGCCTTTCCACGCTCAGTAGAAACGCGTGGTAAACCGAAGAACCGAGGTGGGGATTGCGCACCGTGACTGCCGTGTAGTACGGAAACGGCTTCAGCAGTTGCGAGCGGGCGATCGTCGCCCCGCCGAGAGCACCCGGTATTCTGCCCGCATACGGATTCGGCGCCTGGTTCTGTAACGCCAGCCCAAGCGACAGATACTGCGGATCCAACTGGTTGAAATCATAAGCGCCGGCGACGAGATGGTCGGTTTTATTGGCGGAGTAGGCGGCGTCAACCAACCAGCGCCCTGGAAACTCGTGCTGGATCGACAGACCCCACTGTTGCGAACGCGGAGTCTTATTGTCGGACGGCTGGTCCCAGCCGACGCCCTGGCCGAGAAAAGCGCTCGGTCCCAGCGCCGCCCCCAGGGGTTGCGTGTAGGGGAACGGGAGCCCGTCCTTGAATTGGAAAGC
>JACOTZ010000139.1 GCA_016178155.1 Acidobacteriota bacterium | reverse complement strand
GCCGCGGGTCTTGACGACTTTGGCGTTTAGCAGGAACTGCTCTATGGCTTCGCGCGTGAGCCGGGGCGCGGCGGGTTCCTGGGCGAGCAGCGAACCCGGGGAGAGGAGAAGCGGAATGCAGCAGAGTGATACGCGTCGCATGGATGCACCTTCGATCGCCCCAAAGCATATATCAGCAGCATGCCCCGGGCAAGGGCGAGTTCCCGCGTGATCACCGCCGCTCTATGCCCGGGCGCCGGCCGCGAAAAAAGGGCGCCCCTCGCGGAGCGCCCTTGTCTCGATCAGGTTGTTCAGTGCCGGCGGCGAGCTTTGCGCCCGTCGCGACAATGGTTAGAAGGTCACGCGCAGAGCCAGTTGCAACGTACGGGGGTTCCCGAAGAAGGCCGGCTCAAAGTTGCCGAATTCCGGGTTCCCCGCGGTGAGGAATCCCGGCATCGATTGGATAAACCGCGAGCCCAGGCTGTTGATCTGGGTCCCGGTAAACTGCGGGTGATTGAAGATGTTATACACTTCGCCCCGCACTTCGAAAGCGCCCCGGTCGGAAATGTTGAAGCGCTTCACCGCCGCGAGGTCGAGGTTGTTGGTCTCGCCCAGACGGAAGCTGCTGCGATTGCCGAATGAGAACACGCCCGGCGCGCCGCTGATGAACCGGGCGTTGGGATCGAGGGTCTGGTAGCCGACGATGCGGCCCGCGCGGTTGGTCACCGGCATCACCCCGCTGGTCACGCCCTCGCGGCCCTGCGCGTTGAAGATCGCGCGCGCCCCGAAGGGATTCCCGTTGAGCAAGACGTCGGCGCCGCCGAGCGGCGTCAGGTACATGGGCGACTCATATGTGTAGGTCGCGTTGAGGTTGAAGTCGGCGAAGAACTTCGCAAGGAAGCTGCCGTCGCCGAAGAGCGGGGCGAGCTCGAACATGGGCGTGACCGAGACGCGATGGCGCCGGTCATAAATCGAGTTGGCGCGCTCGCGGCCGAACATCCCGAGATCGAGCACGGTCCCGGTGCTGTCGTCGATCAGGTGGCTCCACGTCCAGTTGCTGATCAACTGGAACCCCCGGGTAAAGCGCTGGTTCAGGCTGACCGCCAGGCCGTGGTACCACGACTGGCCTTCGTTGAGCACCGTCCACACGGGGTTGCTGAAGCCGGCCGCCTGCAGGCTGCTGAAAGGCTGCCGCTGAAGATCGTCGAGAGTCAGCGTCAGTTGGTTGATCTCGCCCTGCGTGGGCGTGCTGAAGAAGAGCGGCAGGCTGCGCTCCGGCGTCACCCGCGGCAGCGCTCCCATCATCGAGAGCACCGGCAGGCGAAGGCCACGACTACCCAGGTACTTCAGCTCGATGGTGCCGTTGTTCCAGATGGACTGCTGGATCGCGGCGTTCCAATGCATGGTGTAGGGAAGCCGCTGCTCGCCGAAAAAGGTGGCGATGCGGCCGCGCAGCTCCTGCGGCGTCAGGTCGCGGCCCGCGGCCGCATCCCGGATGGCGCCGAATCGGAAGAAGCCAGGCACATTCGACGCCGGGTTAAGTAGCTGCGTCAAGCCGAGCTGCCCCATCATCGGCGTGACCATGTGGGCGCTGTACAGGGCGTCGTACATGATCCCGAAGCTGCCGCGGATCACGGTCATTCCGTTCCACCAGTTCGGCTGCCAGGCGAAGCCGGCGTGCGGCGCCCAGTTTTGGGTCTGCTCGTTTGGCTCCTCGAAGCTGATCACGCCCGGCACATCGGCCGCCACGAGATTGGCCTGGCGCTTGATGAACGCCGGGAGCTTCGAGTACTGATAGCGGAGGCCGAGGTCCAGCGTGAAACCGGGTGCTACCCGCCAGTTGTCCTGCAGATAAGCAAACCAGTGCCACTGAGCCATGTCGAGCCGGTCGACGCCGAACGTCCGCGAAGCGGCGACGTCCGGCGGCAGGTCGAGCAGGAATCGGTCGAGCGACGAGAATGCGAAATTGCCCGCGCCGCTCGTGAAGCCGCCCATGAAACCCAGGTAGCGGCGGCCATCGATACCGAATCGCACGTTGTGCGGTCCGATCTGAACGCCGGCCCCGTCCGCGAGATGGTATGTATTCAACCGCGCGTTAGTTGCGAGATTGAACGGAAGTCCGAGCGCCAGATTCGAGAGCCCGCCAATCTGAATGTTCGGAAAGGCCGTCAGACCCGGAAACGCCATGTTGGCCTGTCCGAAGCCGTGGGTATAGCGGTTGAAGCCGAAGCGCAGCTCGTTCGTGAACGCATCCATCACGTTCGCGTACCAGGCCGCGCTGCCGAGCATCCCCTTGCTGCGCATCGAGGCCGCAAACGACGGCAGCGTGGCGAACGCATTGCTGTTCTCCAGTTCGTTATGCGAGTAGCGGACGCGCAATTGGTTCTTCTCGTTAATGGTCCAATCGCCGCCGCCGGTGCCGGCGAACTGGTTTTGCCAGCCGCGCTGCCTGGACGTGATCATCCCCAGCGGCACTATGGTTCCGCCGATGGTCGCAAACTGCGGGAAGTTATCGGTGACATTCGCGGTTCCGATGGCGTCCCGCAGAATTCCAAGATTTGTAGCGGAAACCCGCGGATTGCGGGCCAGTGCCGCGAATCCGGACCGCCGTCGGAGCGAAAGACGCTCCGGCAAGGGGCCGCTCGAAGCCCAGCGGAATGTATTCAAAATTACCAAAGAAGAAAAATTTGCTCGGTACCACGGGCACACCCAGAGATGCGCCCATCCGGTTCTGGTCATAGCGGGGATTCTCGGTTAGGCCAAGGCTCCGCCAGCCCGGCTCCATCGCGTTGAGCTTCCTGTTTTGCAGGTAGTCGTAAAACGCACCGTGCCATTGGTTGGTGCCCGTGCGGACCACGCTGTTGAACTTGCCTCCCATGGCGTGGCCGAACAGCGGCGACGGCTGGTTCTGGAACAGAGCGAACTCCGTCGTGGCCTCATTGGAGACATAGATCAGCGGGCCCGGCATAACTTTGTTGTTGTTGTCGATGCCGTCAATGCCGTAGCTGTTGCTGATCGGACGCATCCCCGTCACCGCGGGTCCTTTGGCGATGCCGAAGCCGCCCGAGGTGATGCCCTCGCTCAGCAGCGACAGGTTATAGCCGCCCCAAAGCGTACCGTCCTTCGACATGTAGTTCGGGTTGGGATGGTAGTGCATATAGCGCGTGTTGTAATTGCGCGCAATCGAGGCCGGCATCGAGTCGGTGGGCACGGCCTCGCTCGATACCATCGGGTCCGTGGCCGGCCCGCTCGGCAGCGTGAGATTGATCGTGTCCGTACGGCCCAGGGCGATCTCAACCTCCTGCACGGGAGCGGAGACCGAGCCCGATTGGGTGATGACGCGATAACGTCCCACGGGTACATCAGTGAAACGATAGATCCCGCTCGCGTCGGTGGTGACTTCGACGCGCTGCCCGGTGGCTACATTTTCCAGTTCCACGCGGACATTGGGCAGCACTGCGCCGTGAGCGTCGCGAATCGTTCCGGTCATGCTCCCGGTGGTGGTTTGCGCCGCGGTAAACGCCGCGGCGAACAGCAAGAGAAAACAGGTGATGCTAGTCAGTCTGACATATTTCATATGATTAACTTGGCTCCTCCGGCGAGCATTCAGCAAACACCCGGCCAACAGGCTAAATGATTGAAACAAAACCGTTAAATACGGTTTTTTGAAGGAGCTTTGCGCCTGACTTCAAACGATGGAAGCGGCGGCGTGAAGAGGCAGTAAATCGGAACAAATTCAGCGGCATGTCAGGGTTGAGCCGGATCTGCGCAAGCTCGGCTGCGCGCGCGATCAGCAGCGCCAGATCTCGCCCAGCGCACGCAGGAAATTACCACCCAGGATCAGCTCGATATCGCGTTGCGAGTAACCGCGGCGCAGCAGGCCTTCGGTGAGATCGTAAATGCGGCGGGGATG
The DNA here is from genome assembly GCA_016178155.1 of Acidobacteriota bacterium. Taxonomy (GTDB): domain Bacteria; phylum Acidobacteriota; class Terriglobia; order Bryobacterales; family Bryobacteraceae; genus JACOTZ01. The sequence continues at coordinate 8,607 of JACOTZ010000139.1, read as the reverse complement.
ATTGAGGCCGGCGATGTCGAAGCGCAGCCGCTGCCGCGGGCCTCGCCGGTCGCGCCCGTCGAGGTCGGTGTCGCTGCCCACGCCCACGGATTCCACGCCGGCCAGCCGTGCCACATGATCGAAATGATTCAGTGCGTGCTCAATCGTGGTGGGCTCAGACGGATTCACCAGGGTGCGGATGGAGGTGATTCCGACCACCCCGCCCCGGCGCGCCAGCGCCCGAATCACCTTGTCCGATTTGCAGCGGGGATGCGGCGAGAGCGTTTTGCAGTTGCCGTGGGTGATCAGCACGGGCTTGCCGGATGCCTCGATCGCCTCCAGCGTCGTGCGCTCACCCGTGTGCGAGACGTCAACCGCCATGCCCACCCGGTTCATCTCCTCGACGATGGAGATGCCGAATCGGGTCAAGCCATCGTCCCGCCGCTCGATGCAGCCGCTGCCCAGCCGGTTTTTCGAGTTGTAGGTGATCTGCGATACGTGCTGGCCGAGCGCGTGGAACCACGCCACGTCGGCGCGGGATTCGAAATGCGACGAGTTCTGCATGCCGAGCACGACGCCGATTTTCCCCTGCTGCTTGGCCCGGGCGAGATCGGCGGCGCTGCACACGCGCAGGAAGCGCTCCGGATCGCGATCGAGAAATACTCTCCAGTCGTTCAGCCAGCGGGCGGTCGCGGCGCGCGGCTCATGCGCCCCCAGCTCGACCGCCGGATGGAACACGTTGATGCCCGATACTTCGAGTTTCGCGAATTCCTGCGGCCCGACCCCGCGCGGAGATTTCTGCCAGGCCGCGAGCTTGCGCCAGTCGAGCGTCAGCAGACCCAGCATGTCGACCACGAGCGAGCCGTGGACGATGTCGACCGCCCGCGTCGTGTACTGGCGCACCGCCCCGAGAAGACGCAGAGCGCCGCGGCGCGTACAGTATCCCGAACAAGATCCCGGCGTGTCATGCAGGAACCGAATCCCGACAGCAAAGTTGAGTTGACTACTGTATCAAATCCGGGAGGGGGGCCGGTCACGCTGCCCGCGATGTGCCGGCGCCGGTCTCAGCGCTTCTGCGGCTGGCGCGCGCGCTGCTGCTGGGTCTCGCCATCGCCGCTCGAGACCCCCGAGCCGTTCGCCCGCGCCTCCCGCGGTTTATACAACGCCAGGAGGTGCTTCTGGTCCTCCGCCGAATAGCCGGGCGTCGACCGGATGTCCTCGCGCCTGGCGAGCTTCCGCCGATAGCGGCCGAAATACTCGAGGATGTCGCCGCCGTATTCGAAGCTGTACATGATGTCGGAGAACGAGCGGGTATGCTCGAGCCCCAGCGCGTGACCAGCCTCGTGCAGACAAGTCAGATAGACGATGACGTGCCGGAACAACCGGTCCTTGCCCGCCGCCCCGGCCACCTTATGTCCGAGCGCTTGCAGGTCGGGCCGAATGTACAGTTCCGCGCCCGATTTGCCATCCACGTGGATGGCTCGCGCTTCTCCATACAATCCCGCATTGCCGTTGGCGGCCCAATACAAGCGGATGCGCGCCTTGCTGAGCGGCGAGCGCTCGAAATCGAGCAGGCCCCCCGACGCATTCTCCCAGGCCTGCATGGCCCACTCCGCCAACTCCTCATCGGCCGGCTGGCACTCAGCCTCGCGGTGCGTGCACGGTTCGATCCAGTAGGTGAAGACCTCGGCGGCTGCCGGGCCCGCCGCGAGAACAAGCGCGAGCAGCAATCTCACCTGATCTGCCTCATCGTGAGTTTTTCGTCCGCGAGCGTGCGCACGAGCTGTTCGAGTTCCTGGACCCGGCGCGTCAGATCTTCGATCGCCTGGCCCTCGGGGTCAGGTAGCTTGCCGTGCTCCAGCTCTTCGTCGGCCCCCGTCCGCGCCCGGACCACGCGGCCGGGCACGCCCACCACCGTCGAATGCTCGGGCACGGGCCTGATCACCACTGATCCCGCGCCGATCTTCACATAGTTGCCGATCGTGATGCTTCCCAGAATCTTGGCGCCCGTGCCGATCACCACGTGATCGCCGATGGTGGGGTGGCGCTTGCCCTTCTCCTTGCCCGTACCCCCGAGCGTCACATTCTGATAGATCAGCACGTCGTTCCCGATCTCCGCAGTCTCGCCGATGACCACGCCGGCGCCGTGGTCGATGAACAGCCGCCGCCCGATCTTCGCCCCCGGATGGATCTCGATTCCTGTGAAGAACCGGCCGAATTGCGAGAGCAGCCGCGGCACGATAGGCAAACCCCACCGGTACAGCCGGTGTGCCAGGCGGTGCAGGAGAATCGCATGAAAACCGGGATAGCAGAGGACGATTTCCAGGACACTCTTAGCGGCGGGGTCCTCGCGGAAGATCGTCTCGATCTGCTCCCGAACCGCACGAAACATTATCGTCTTATTATCGCGCTTCCTCCAGACGGCCGGAGCACAACGGCCCGGCCCGCGGCGCCGCGCCCTTACGGAATAGCTCGATGCAGACAACCCGGATGCATGACAGAGCCTGCACGTCGAACCGCGGCAGGGGGCGCCCTGATCCCGTTTGCGGGCACCCCGCGTTACCGCCGGCTTGGAAGGCGGTCGAACGAGCGCGGCTTCACGCTCCCGCAGAATCTAGTGGTGTCCCGTATACCGCTTGCTAACGCGCGCGGTTCGGAAGTGCCGTCCCGTATACCGCTCCGTCGAAAGCACTGGGCCTCGGCCCCGTGTTTTCATTGCTTTCGATGTCCTGCAGGGACATCTCGGCTTGCTAACGCGCGCGGCTCGGAAGTCTTCATTCCGAGCCGCGACCGTGAGAAGGTGTGAAATTATTCGAAAAAACCATTTCCGGCCTCCAATGTTTGTAGTCGGTTAGCCTGTGGAAAAGAGGCCCGACATCAATTTTTTCACACCTTCTGAGGGAGCGGCTGCAAATATCAATATCCATCTGCCAGACCGCTGTGGTGTGGCGCGATCATGACGTCAGGAGAGATCACCTCATGGACGTCATTCGCAAGCAGTTGGTCGAGGCATTGCGGGGGCGTAGCGCTCACGTCGATTTTGAGACGGCGGTAGCGGGCTTCCCGGTAAAGCTCCGCGGAGTTGCGCCGCACGGCGTCGAGCATACCGCCTGGGAGCTGCTGGAGCACCTGCGGCTTGCGCAACGCGACATTCTCGAGTTCTGTACGAATCCGAAGTATGTCGAAGCGCGGTGGCCGGAGGATTACTGGCCCGCCGCACCGGCGCCGGCAGACGGCTCGGCATGGAGCCGGAGCGTGCAGCAGTTCAAGCGCGATCTCAGAGCGATGATCGCACTCGTGGCCGATCCTCACACGGACTTGTCCGCGCGCATTCCGCACGGCAGCGGCCAGACGTATTTGCGGGAAGCGCTGCTGGTGATCGATCACAATTCGTATCACGTGGGACAGATCGTCACGTTGCGAAAAGTGCTCGGCTGCTGGAAATAGATGCAAAACGCGGTTGCTAAATATACGTCGGACGCCACGCTAGAGCCCGGCTGCTTCGAGGCGCGACCAGGCGGCGGGCCAAGTGAAATGGGTCTCGTAGAGCGAGCGGCCGCACATCGAGAGGCGTTGCGCGAGCTCCGGTTGCAATAACACTCGCGACACGGCCGCGGCGAAAGCGGCTGGAGCATCGGCAACGAGCGCGTGCGTTTCATGTTCGATCGGCAGTCCTTCGGCGCCGATCGCGGTGGTGACAACGGGCACTCCGGCGGCCCAGGCTTCGAGGATCTTGACGCGGGTGCCGCTGCCGGAGAGCAGTGGCACCACCGCCGCGCGGCTGGCGGCCAGCACCTCGAGCGCGTTATCGACGGGCCCAATGAGGTGAATGCGCGAGTCGCCGCCGAGAGCGTCGCGCACGGTTTCGGAGTTGCGGCCGACGAGGCGCCACACCAGCCCCGGGTGCCGCTCGCGAATCTTCGGCCAGATCTCGCCGGCGAACCAGCGGATCGCGGTCTGGTTCGGGTGGTAGCCCAGGTTGCCCGAAAACACGATGCTTTCAGTCGACGCCGGCCGCGGGCGCGGCGCCGCCGGAATCGTGTTCGGATAAACGATGGAGCGGACACACGGCGCGATCCGCGCAAGCGCCGCGGCATCGGTATCTGAGGCGAGAAGCACCGCCGAGTAGCCCGGGATCGAGTCGCGCTCGAGCCGGCGGCACGCGCGGGCGAATCGCCGGAACAGGATACGCGCCGCCCCGGGTTCGGCAGCGGCGCAGCGCTCCAGCAGGACCGACTCGACGTTGTGGAGATCGAGCAGGACCCGGGAGCAGTGGCGCGCCAGCAGCGGGCCGTAAGCGGCGCACCAGAAGTGCTCCACCAAACCGAGATCGTATCTCGTTCCCTGTAGCGCTCTTGCGATCGCCGCCTCAAACCCGGAGAAGCGATCGATCAGCGGCGGCGCACCACGGAAGAACCGGTGGAGATTGCGCCAGCCGCGGGCCGCGCGCGAGCGCGAGTGGTGCGGGAGGTCGATCACCGAGATGTTGCGCGCAAGCCCGCCCGGAACCGCCGCTGCCGGGTCCGGCGCGCCGGGCTCACGAAAGATCAGCAGGTCCAAAGCATACTGGCGGCGAAGGTATTCGAGCAGCGACGCGGTCCGCACCGGGCCGCCGCCGCGGATCGGGTAGGGGGCTTCGGGAATAAGGACCAGTGCGTTCATTTTCCGGGCCCCATCACCGCCGCCGGCCTTCTGTACCAGCACAGCGTGCGCGAGCTCGTCCTCGAAGTCGTCGCCGCGAAGGTCAGCCGCGGAAGCGCCGGATGGCGGCAGTATACACCTCCCGGGTCTTTTGCGCCGTCCGGCTCCACGAGAATTGCCCGGCGCGCTGCAGAGACAGAGTGCGGCAAAGCGCGACCAGTTCCGGCCGCGTGAGCAGAGCCTCCATCGCTTCCACCCAGCCGTTGACGTCGCGGGCGTCGACGTGAATCGCCGCCCCGCCGGAAACCTCGATCAGCGCGGGATCGCGGCTCGCGACTACGGCCGCGCCGCATTGCATGGCTTCCACCACGGGAAGTCCAAAGCCTTCATACAGAGAGGGGTAGACGCACGCAACCGCGCCGGAATAGAGCGCGGGCAGGTCGGCGTCGGCAACTTCGCCGCTCAGTTCAATGCCGGGCTCTGGCGCAATACCCGGGAAGTCGGGCCGCTCGCGTCCGGCCAGCAGCAGCTTCACATCGTGGCGCGTACGCAGCACGCGGAACGCCGCGACCAGAGTCTCGAGATTCTTCCGCGGCTCGAGCGGCCCCAGGTAAAGGAAGTATTCGCCGGCGAACAGGCGGCCGTTAACCGGACGAAACAGACTCGAAGCGGCTTCCGGGACTACGTACGCGCGATCCGGATGGATGCGGAAAAATTCGATCGCTTCCTTGCGCACGGCCTCGCTTGGGGTGATGACGCACGTGGCGAGGCCCAGGCCCAGCAGAAAGGGCGTCCGGCGCCGGACCCGGCCCGCGGCGTGGTGCCATCGGGGGTCGCGCCACGGCGAAAGGTCGTGCACCGTCATCACCGCCGGACCGAGCGGCAGGTAGGGAACGGCAAAGTCAGTCCCGTGGAAAATATGAGCGCCAAGCCGCCGGAGGACGAGGGGCAGGCCGATTGCCCACCAGCGCCGCATCGCCAGGTTGGCCGCGGCGCACGAGTGGACCGCGAGATTGCATGGAGGAGCGAAGGAGACGCGCAGCTTCTGGTCGGAGACAAGATGGATGGCATCGCCGGGGAATTCGACCGCGAGCGCATGCGCGAGTTCCTCGGTGTAACGGCGGATCCCGCCCGTCGAGACGGTCAGCGGCGTGCCGTCGAGTGCAATAACCATGGTCAGGCGATAGTCCGCGCGGGAGCGTGGCGAAGCGGCACAACCTTAGAGTACCGGTTCGCGCGCCGCGGTTTACCCGCACTCCTCACCACGGCGTTGCGCAACTCGGGACCGCACCGCTGGGCGGCAACCGCCGCAGAAGTTTCGGGGCGGCCGCGGCGCAAGCGCGGCAGAGACGAGAGGCTCCCGCACAGCGGCCCGCAAAGTAAAATGCGGCCGGGCTTCACTCCGGGCGCGCGGGGAGTCCGTAGCGCCGCAGCATGAGATATTCAGCAAAGTTTTCGCGCGTCAGCAGGCCGAGTAGGCGCTCCCCCTCCATCACCAGGGCGCAGGAACCGGTCCGGGAGAGCAAGGGCATGGCTTCGCCCAGGTCCGCTTCAGGGCTTACCGTGAGAAAAGTGCGCTCCATGGCGCCGGCCACGTACGACGCGCCGCCCTGTCGCGAGATGCCGCGCAGCAGCGCGTTGCGGCTGAGGAGTCCGATGACCTGCTCGCCGAGCACGACCGGGAAGTCCTGCTGCGAGGTCGCGAGCAGGAGGTCGGCGGCCGCTTGCAACGTGTCGCCGTGCGAGAGCGTGCGGAAATCGGTGATCATGGCCGCCCGCACGGGCACGCCCTGGGTGAGCGCGCGGCCGAGCGCCGCCGCACTCTCCTGGGTCGCGCCGAGATACACGAAAAGCGCGACGAACAACAGCATGTAATTGCCGGCGACCAGGCCGTACAGGCCCATGGCAATCGCAAGATAGCGGCCCGCCTGCGCGGCTGAGCGCGTGGCTTCGTCTTCAGGCTTGTGGCGCGCGATAAATGCACGCACAACGCGGCCGCCGTCCATCGGGAATGCCGGCAACATGTTGAAGGCCGCGATCACCAGATTGCCCAGGGCGATGCTCCGGACCACGTCGGAATCGCTGGCCCTCACCAGGTCCGACCAGGTGGAGATCGCGCCGGTGTAGAAAAGATAACCGAAGATTCCGGCCGCGATCAGGATGTTCACCACGGGACCCGCCAGGGCAATCCAGAATTCCTCCGCGGGCTTCGGGTTGCGCTCGAGACGCGCGATCCCGCCGATGGGGAAAATGACGATCTCCAGGGTCCGGATGCCGAATCTGCGGGACACGGCGACGTGTCCGAGCTCGTGCAGCAACACGGATGCAAACAGCGCCGTGAAGTACACGGCAGTGAGCAGGCTCGATTGCGAGCCGCCGACGCCGATCGCGATGAGAAACACCAGCAGCAGCAGGAAGGTGAAGTGCAGCCGGACCGGAACGCCCAGAAGGCGCAGACTGATTGCCACGCCAGGGGAAGCGTTGGGATCGGAGGCGGCCCTGGCCGGCTCGGGGTTGGGATCCGGGCGCACGTCTCCCATGAACCCAACATAGCAGGCGCGACGCGCACTACCCGGACGCAGCGCGCAACCGCACCCTCCGGCGGACCGGCCGCAAGAGGCCGCGGGCACGGGCGCGGCGCGCATTGCCGTCCGCCTCGCTTGCGATAATCAAAGCGCAGGATGCCGAACGCGCGGGATTGGATTCCGATGCGGTGGCCTTGCGGCCCGCTCGATGCCGCCCGGGCGCAAGCGGTGGGCAGTGCCCGCGCCGTCTACGATGCCTGGCTGAAGCCGGAATCACTGGCGATCCTCGAGCACACGCCCGTCAATGCCATTGTGATCACCTGGGCCGCCGGCGCCGCCGATGATGCCGCGCAACAGCGAGCGCTGCAGCCGCTGATCACGGCCGCCCGCGCGCGAGGCATCGACGTCATCGGCCGGATCTCCACGGGTACTCCCCCTCCGGGTCTCAACGGCATTCTCTGCGACAAGCCCGGCCAAGCGCCGGCCGGAACCCCGGTTGTCCTCGCGCGCGCGGCCGATGCCCTCACCACCACGGAAGATGCGGCCATAGTCCTCCTGACCGACTGCCTGTGGCCGCGCATTCCTGTTGAGTGGCGCGGCGGCACGGGTGATGCCGCCGAGCGCCGCGCCGCCAACGCCGCCGCCGGACCCACGGGCGCGCCCTGGGTCGATGCGAACGGCTGGCGGCTATCGCTCGCGCGGGCGAAAGCGCCGGCCGCCGTCTGCTGGTCTGGCGCCGAGCCGCCCGAGGACGCGCCGCCGCCGCGTTGGGAAGCCTATGCTCTCGCCGTCGCCGACGCCGCGATCGCCGGTGGCCGCTGGCTCATCCGCCTCGACGCCGGACTGCGTGCGGCACTCGCCGCCAGGCAGCCCTCGGCCCTCGAGCTCTGGAAGAGTTTCGCGTCCGCGCTGCGGCGCATCGAGCAGCTTCGGCAAGCCGGCGAGCGGATTGAGGCCCGCCTCGGCGTCCTCTCGCACTTCACCGGAGAAGGCGCCTACATGGCCGGCGAGACGCTGAATCTCGCGGCGCGCCGCCACCTGCCCGTCCGCCCGCTGGTGCGCGACCGCCTGGCCCCGGATGCGCTGCGCGATCTCAAGGCCGTGCTTTGGGCCGACCAGCGCGACTCGGATGGCACGCTGCCGCCGGTGCTCCACGAGTTCATCGCGCGCGGCGGGCTTGCGATCGTGCCGCCCGCCCTCGCCTCCCGCTTCCAGGCGAAAGACAAGATACCCGGCGGCGCCTTCGAGGATCGCTACGATCTCTACCGCGTGACAGCCGGCCGCGTGGCGCTGGCGCGAAAGCCCTGGATGGACCCGTTTTTGCTCATCACCGACGCACACCTCATGCTCGGGCGCAAGCATGACGTCATCCGGCTTTGGAACGCCGGCTCGATGAACGTACAATACACACGCGCCGGAAGCAGCGGCCGCGTCCAGTTGGTGAATTTCGCCGCCCGCGGCT
>JACOTZ010000138.1 GCA_016178155.1 Acidobacteriota bacterium | reverse complement strand
TACTTCGATGGGCTTGGCCGCAAAGACATTTCCAAGGTGCCGTGGAGTGTATCTGTGACTCTGCGCACGCCTCTGGCCGAGGGCGGATCAGAGAAGCCGCTGGTCGGACGTGGCGCCGTCGAGGCATTCTTCTCCGCGGTCCTGCCCGCCCTCCGCGAAGTGCGTCTGGTGGACTGCTATACGAATGAGTCCCTCACGGCTGTGGTCGCAAAGGCGGAGGTCAGCCTGGCGAACGGCGCCCGCTTGCGTGTCGCCGACCTCTTCGAAGTGGACGGCAGCGGGCAAATCGTCGCCCAGGAGAACCACTACGATCCGCGTCCCGCGATGCAGTGAGCGGCGTTCCCCGGAGCACGCGTGAGCCGTCTCGAGCAAAATAAGCGGTCGGCACGGGCGTTCTATGACCTGATGTTCAACCGGTCGAAGCCGCGCGAGGCCATCGACCGCTATGCCGGTCACGTGTACATCCAACACAATCCGCACGTGGCAGACGGGAAGGAGGGCTTTATCGAGTACTTCGAGCGTATGGCACGCGAGTACCCGGGCAAGCGGGTCGAGGTCAAGCGTGTCATCGCGGAGGGCGGCCTCGTCGTGCTGCACTGCTTCCAGGACTGGCCGGGTGATGGCCCGTGGGCCGGGATCGACATCTTCCGCTTCGACGAGCGGGGAAGGATCGTGGAGCACTGGGACGTGCTTCAGCGCGTCCCCGCTGCGGCGGCGCATGAGAACGGCATGTTCTAATGCGCCGCCCGGCATCGGATGGCGGACGCCTTCACGCACAAAGCCGCCCGGCGCCGGCTGCAACCGGGCGGCCCCTGCGCCTAATGGTTGACGACAAGCCGATAGCCCTTGTTCTGCAACCGCACGATCTCGCCCACTGCCGCGGGAATCTCGATCACGCCGGGCAGATAATGCTGGCGCATCTCGGCCACAATTTCATCCACACTTTTCTGGTCGGGGTTCCGACCGCTCTGCCCCGCCGAACTGGCGTGGCCATGGGTTGTCTGGTGTCAAGCGAGAAACAACACCGTCCGGCGTTGCAGCCCTTCAATCGACAGGTCGGAAAAGAAGGGATGGCCTCGATCGTCCGGCTGGCGCCCTGGAGTGAGCGTGGTGTGGGCCACCGGTGTGGAGTACCAGATGTTTCTCGTCGCCGGTTGATTGGTGGCAGGGTCGCGAACGTTGAGCGCTTCGCCCCAGCGGTACTTCTCCCAGATGAAGTCATCGTACGTTGCCGCGTTCGCCGAGGCATAGGCCTGCACGACGATCTGGATCTGATCGGGCGGAATGTCGTACGAGAACTGAAATCCGTTCAAGCCATTCCGAATATTTGCGAATACAATCGCATTGGCAATATTCGGCCACTGATACACCTGTCTGACCTGAACATTACGGTTCACGATATCTTCATATTCTTTGAACCGGTACGTGGGATCGTCCGGCCGAAGATCGTGGGCCCAGGCCGCGGTTCCGCCAGCAGCGGTACCGCCGAGCAGGGCAATCATGGTGCGCCGGCTGAGCTCTGTAGGCATTCTCTTCTCCTTCCCGAAGGCACCCATGAGCGAACCACACTTCCGGGCAGGCTTCAATCGTGTTACGGTTACGTAGCGTGAGCGCGCTGGGCTACTTCTACTTCGGCGGTTGCTCGGTGGTCTGCTCTTCGCTCAGCGGATCGGGTGTGAAGGTGATGGTCGCTTCGGCGCCAAACCGGCGGTACATCCGGAACTCGACTTCATTCTTCGTCAGGAGCTTGCCGCTGCGCATCCGGACCACGGCTTTGAGTGGGAGCACGTGCTGCCGGCCCGCGATCTCGACGTAATCGTAATCGAGCGTGGTCATCGCCTGCTGCACCGGGAAGGTCGGCGGGATGTCGTCGGCCGTGAGCGTCAGCCGCATCACAGCCGACGTGTCTTTGTCGACATAGACCAGCCCGCGATAACCGGGCGTGATCTCCCGCTCCCGCATGTAGCTGATGCGCCAGCGTGACCGCGGCTGCGTCACCTGGTAGGCGAAGACGTGCATGCGGCGCCCGCGCAGCGTCGCCCAGCGCTCCCACTCGAAGCGGGCGCCGGTTTCCGGCGCGAACACTTCGCGTAGCATCGAGCCGAACTCGCCGGTCGAGGTCGCCCCGCCCAGCGTCTCGAAGGTCGTATCCACCATGCGGTTGTTCACCAGCACCACCTTGTAGTCTTCTTTCTGCTCGAAGTAGGTGAGCTTGGACGTGATCACGTCCTGCCGCTGCCAGAACTCGAGCCCGCTCGGATCGGCATAACGCCGCGTCACCTGCGTGCAGATGAAGTTGGGCAGGCTGCGCGTATACTCGCGCGCGTAATCGCGGGCTTCGTCGAGTGCTGTCTTCTGCTCGGCCGCGCCCGGCGGGGGAATCGGTTGCGGCGCCGGCTTCACCTCGGGGGCCGGCTCGGCGGGCAGCGACTTCGAGCTTGCGGCCAGGACGCGCAGCGCCTCCACCGTGCGGGGTCCCGCGCCGTCGCCTTGCAGTTCTTCGATGGTACGCTCGTCCAGTCTGTAGCTGAGCTTCACGTCGTGTAGGAAATCCGCCAGCTTCTTGTCGCTGTGGCCGAGCTTCTTCGAGGAGCGCACGAATGCGCGGAGCTGCTCGATCGTCATGCGCGTCTCGGCTACGGCGGCCATGGCGAGCAGCAGAGAAAGGAGGATCCGCAAAAACATGGACCTGACTACTATTACAGCAGGCCGCCGCGCCAGCGCCTCAATTGCCCGCCGGGGTTGCGCCGGCGGCGGGCGTCGCACCGTCCCGCTCGAGCTGGAGCGTGATGGTCCCGATCACAAACCTCATCTTGGCCTTGATCTGCACCGGAAGCCGCCTCGCGTCGTCCGTGATCCACACGAAGACGCGGCCCTTCTTCGAATACAGCACGTTGTTGAAGAGGAAGGCCTCATAGCGCACCGTGTTGTACTTGCCGGTGCGGGTCTTGACCTCCTCGCGCTCCTGGGCCTCGACCCGCACGTGGACGAACTTCTTGCCGTTGCTCATCGGCAAAGTCGTCGATTGGCCCGGCTCCAGCTTGAGAGTGCGCAGCTTGAACAGCCCCCCGATCACGTCCTGCACGCAAGCGGGCGTCTCGATCTCCTTGGCGAGCACGGTGCTGTTCTTCAACAGATCGCGTTCCAGGTAGCTGGCCTTGCCGTTTTCGCGATCGAAGCTGATCTTCGTTTCCCGCCGCTTGCTGCCTTCGGCGGCCTTGAGCAGGATGCTGTCGGCGCAGAGCTGATCGTGCAGCCGCACGGTGTAGTAGTCGTCCACTTTATAGAGCTTGGAAACCAGGCCCGCGGATTGGAGCTGCAGCTCGCCCTGCCAGCGGTCTTCGCTCTCCGGGATCCAGGTGACGCGGGCCACCCCGGCGCGCATCAGCCGCCACTCGACCCCGTACTGCAGCTTCTCGACCCGCGAGATCGGCGCTCGATGCGTGATCTGCGCCGGCGCCGTCGGCTGCTCTGCAACCAGCGGCAGCAGCAACAGGAGCCCGGCGCTAATCCTGAGACGCGCGGCCACGGTTCGAGTGTAAACCACCGTCTCACGCCCGCCGGTCCAGCCGGCGCTACCCGCAGCCTTCACAAACGTAGACATCCACACCACTCACGACACGATAGCCGAGGCGCCGGTAGAGCGGCATCCCGGCCTTGGTGGCCTGCAGCACCGTCCGTCCGATGCCGGTCTCCGCGCGCGTCTGCTCCAGCGCAAAGCGCATCAGCGTCTCACCGAAGCCGCGCCCCCGGTGCTGCGGAAGGGTGCCGAGCGAGTAGATGCCAGCTGCTTCCGCCGCCACTACTACTGCTACGATCGAGCACGGCGCGTCCTCGAAGTAACCGACGTACCCCCGCATGGTCCCGCTCCAGATTTCCGCCCCGCCGTAAATGGCGCGCGCCACCAGGTAGGGCACGGCGAACACGAGTGCGGCCACCTCGGCGAACGTCGCGCGTGTGCGCTCGTCCGCCACCGGCCGGCAATCGAGCGCGGCCGGCGCCCGCTCCCGGGGCGCGAGACAGTCGCAGTGCATGCCGGGCGGGCTGGCAATCCGCCGCAACCCGTGGCGCGTGAAGATCTCGACCCCTCCCCCGAGCTTGGGTGCGAACCTGTTGTCGGAGGCCCAGACCGACCAGCCGACGCCCCGGGCGTGAAAGTGAACCGACGCCTGTGCGATGTGCCGCTCGAGCACGCCGGCCTCCTCCACCGGCTCGGTGAACATCGCCGAGTTGAAGACGGAGAAATCGACACCCGAGGAGACCACCGTCAGCCCCGGATAGTCCCGCGCCTCGCCCCTTTTCGTCGCGAGCGAGTAGAGGCGCATCGCCGCGCGCAGGTTGCGATCGACGATCTCAGCCGGGTTTACTGCCGGTGCGGCCATGGCGGCAAACTCCATGGTAGGGCAGCCTTCAGCCTCCGGGCACGAACTGCCCGCTGGCGGTCTGCGGAACGCCCGGCTTACAATCTTGCCCAGGAGGAATCGAATGAAGCTCGCAGCCGCACTGGCGATGGCGGCCGCACTCTCCGCCGCGCCGGACATCTACCTGGTCCACGACACACCCGGACCGATGCGGGCCCTCGCGGCCATTCTCGAGAAGAACGGCTATCGCGTCGCCGTCGAGGAGCAGCCGGCCTTCCGCGCGCACCTGGGAAGTCTCACTGCCCAGGCGATCTTCATGTACGTGCATGACGAGTTCGAGGCGCCGATTGAGAAGCGGCTGATCGAGTGGACACGCGGCGGAGGAAGACTGATCGTGCTGCACCACGGCATGGCATCGGCCAAGATGCGCAACCGCGACTGGCCGGAGTTTCTGGGCGTTCGCATCCTGCCGCGCGATCACCCGACGCATGCCTGGAAGGTGCTGCGCGGCAACTTCCAGCTCGTCAACCTGCGGCCGGACCACTGGGTAACGTCGCATCGGGTGAACTGGCCGAAGACGGTCGCCTACACGCCTTCGGATTCACCCTCGGTCGAGCAGATCCTGCCCGCCATCGAGTTGCCGGACACCGAGTTGTTTCACAATCAACTGTTCAGCGATGCGCGCCGCAAGACAGTCCTGCTCGGCATGAAGGGAGAGATCGACGGCAGGGTCATCATGCAGGACCGCGGGGGCTGGATGATGCCCGCGGGCAAGGGCTGGGTGTTCTACTTCCAGCCAGGCCACTTCGCGCGTGACCTCCAGAATGAAAGCTACAGCCGAATCATCATGAACGCAATCGAATGGCAGCCGCCCGCGGAGCGCAACCCGGGGCACAGCGAGCCGCGGGCGCCGTCAAATCACGGGCGCTAGCTACTTTCCGGCGCATCCGCTCCCCTGAAGACGCGGCTGAACTCATTGATTCCACTACCGAGCCCCGCCGCGTCTTCATTGCCTTTGGTGGCCCGCAGCGGGCCATGGGGCACTCCCGTACGGTCGCGGCTCGGTAGCCCAATGACCGTGCTGAGCCGCGCGCGTAAGCAAGCGGGCTCCGCGCTATTTTCGACGGTTGCGAACGCGCGCGGCTCAGCACAATGAACACGTTGCCGAGCCGCGACGTCAAAGAGCGGAATTTTGTGCCAGGAAGTAGCTATAGCTACAGCGGCCGGCGGCCGCGGGTTACTGGATCATCCGGGATGCGCTGATGGTCCTGCCATTTCTCAGATCGGCCACGGTCGCGTTCGAGCGGTCCCGGTTCACGTAGATGTAACGCTCAACCAGGCTGCCCCCGATCATGGTGGTCAGTTTGAGGGTCGGATCACCGTAGATCCGGCGGATCTCAGAACGATCCATTCCGGCGCGCAGGTCCGCCGGGTTCGGGAAAGGAAGCGGTACGAGTACGGTGCTGGCTGGAGTGACCAGCAGGGAAGACGGCGGCAGCGAGGCGCTTACCTCTCCCGGCTCCACCGCCCGCGTTCGCGAGCTCTCATGCTTCTTGACCGCGGATGCTTGCCGTTTTTGCTTTGCGGCCGCGGCAGGTTTCTCGGCCGCCGGAACGGTCGAAGGGCCTATTTTCGCCGGCTGCAGCGGCCGGTAGAAGTACACTACCAGCACCGCAAGTACAGCTAAACCCAAGACCGTCAACCCCAGTTCTCGCATGGCCTGAGTCTCCATTCTGCACGTTTTTGGGCCCGCTATCAAGTCCTGGGTCAACAGCGGTGATAGTACCGGAGTGAAGACGCCACAGTCGCCCCGAGGCGCGGCTCCGGTTCCGCCCGGCGATTAGCGGCCCTCTCACAGCCTCCGCGATCAGCGCGGCCCTCTGGTTGCGGATAGAAATGTTCCCTCGCGTCGCTGCTCAGAAAGACGCCGGACGGCGCCAAGGCTTGCATCAGCGGGCCGGGACAGTGCTTGGGGAAAGCCAACGGCAGCACGGCTTCGGAACGCGCGGCGAGCGGCTGGCCGGCGGACGGAACTGCGGGAAACCTTCGCCGTGGCTTACCCGCCGGCTTCGACACAGGCCGGGGCGAGAACCGCATAATGGTTCTTCACCCCATGAAAATCACCCAGGTCGAGGCGTTCGCCGTCTCCATCCCACTCCGCGCCACGGTCTCGGACGCCGTGCGGCGGATCACGCACCGCGATCACCTGATCGTCCGCATCCGCACGGGCGATGGCATCGAAGGCACGGGCTTCACGCTCGGCTACGACGGCAGCACCGCCATGGTCGCGCTGGTCGACGCGATCTTCCGCCCCATCCTGCTGGGCGCGAATGCACTGCACACCGAGTATCTCTGGGCGGAAATGTACCGCCAGTCCATCCAGGCCGGGCGTCGCGGCGCGGCGTTGCGGGCGATCAGCGCGATTGATATCGCACTCTGGGACATTCGCGGCAAGCACGCGCGGCTGCCGGTCATGGAACTGCTCGGGGTGCACTCCACGCGGCTGCGATGTTATGCGACCGGAGGCTACTACCGCGAAGGCTTCAGCGAAGACGATCTGGTGCGCGAGATGGAGACCTACGTCGAGCACGGCTTTGACGCCATCAAGCTGAAGGTGGGCAAGCTTGACGCCCGCGACGACGCGCGCCGCATGGCCCGTGTCCGCAAGGCCGTGGGCGAGGGGGTCGATATCCTGCTTGATGCCAACGGCGGTTGGGCGGATGCGCCCACGGCGATTCGCGCCATGCGCTACCTCGAAGAATACCGGCCCTACTGGATCGAGGAGCCCGTGCGCGCCGACAATCTCGCCGCGATGGCCAGAATCGCCGCCGCGCTCGATACCCCGGTCGCCACGGGTGAGCTGGAGGCGACCCGCTGGGCCTTCGCCGAGTTACTCGAACGTGACGCCGCCGACATCCTCCAGCCCGATGCCACCGTCTGCGGAGGCGTCAGCGAATGGCTGAAAGTCGCTCATCTGGCAGCATGTTACGACGTTCCCGTGGCGCCGCACTACAACTGGGACGTGCACACCCAACTCAGCGCGGCCATTCCTAACGCACTGATCACCGAGTATTTTCTTTCCAGTTCCGGCGTCAAAGTATTGGATGAGGTACTGGCGAACCCCATTCGGCCGGAGAACGGATTTATCAAACCCCGGACGGGTCCCGGCTTCGGCATCGAATACCGCGAGGACAAGCTCCACGAGTACCGCATCGCCTGAGCCGCCGGGGAGACCTAGTGTGATCTCCCGCTTTGACTTGACCCCCGCCCCCTTACGGGCGCGGCTCAGAACGAACGCTTCCGGGCCGCGCGCGTTCGCAGCAAGTATGCGACGTCATACCAGGTGAGACATGCTGGCTGGAATCGCAGTTGCATGGGCTGTAATCCTCGCGGCGCCCGCCGTCGCACAGCATGCCGTGCTGTGGCGCGATCCCGGCCCCATCGAGAGGTTGAACCTTGCGGCGGGTCCGCCCGGCCCGCGACCTGCACCGCCCTTCCGCTTCCTTACCAACGATGAGCGCGGGCGGACTCCCAAGATTATGGTGAAGGACACGCGCGGCCGCGCCTGGGCAGTGAAGTTCGGCGATGAAGCGAGGTCGGAGACCTTCGCCTCGCGGATGGCCTGGGCGCTCGGCTTTTACACCGAGCCCTCGTATTTCGTGCGCCGCGGCCGCATCTTCGGCGCTCATGATGCCGGCCGCGCACACGACTGGGTCCAAAACGGCTACCTCATCGACGGCCGCTTCGAGTATCGCGATCCCGCGTATACGTTCCGCAAAGACGTCAACTGGACCTGGGAGTACAACCCGTGGGCCGGCACGCCGGAGCTCAATGGTCTTAAGATTCTGACCATGCTGCTGTCGAACTGGGATAACAAAGATGCCCGTGACCGCGACAGCAACACCGCCATTCTCGATCACCGCAGCGGTCGCGGCATCCTGCTCTACTACTATGTGAGCGACTGGGGCGGCTCGATGGGCCGCTGGGGCCACTGGCTCTCGCGCGAGAAGTGGAACTGCTCGGATTACCGGGAGCAGACGCCTGACTTTCTCAAAGTCGAGCACCGGCGCATGAAATGGGGCTTCAGCGGCTACCATGACAATGATTTCAAGAAGGACATCCGCGCGCGCGATATCCGCTGGCTGCTGCGGTACCTGAACCCGATCAGCGATGTGCAGATCCGCGCCGCGCTGCGGGCGAGCGGCGCGTCGCCCCACGAGGTGAAGTGCTTCAGCCGCTCGCTGCGCGCGCGAATCAACCAGCTCCGGCGCGTAGCGGCAATGCGATGGCGGACCGTCTCGTCCTAGCGGCCGTAGCCGCCGGCCTGCTGGCGGGCTGCGCGCGGGATGAAGTTGCTACTCTTTGGCGCGAGCCGCCTGAGATCACCGCTGAATCGATGTTCCACGGGCCGGCCGGCCGCGACGGCGCACCCCGGCCTCCGTTTCACTTCCGGGAAGAAGTCAGGAGCGGCACTGCGCCGAAGATCGTCGTGCAGGACGCGCGCGGTGTGGTCTGGCGCGTCAAGTTCGGCCACGAGGTGCGCCCTGAGGTGTTTGCCACACGTCTCGCCTGGGCCTGTGGATACTTCGCCGAGCCGGTCTTTTTCGTCGCCTCGGCTCGCATCGAAGGCGCGCGGAAACTCGGGCGCGCCCGATATTACATTCACCAAGGCGAGTTCGTCAATGCCGCGTTCGAGACCACTCCGCCGGGCCTGAAGTACCTCGGCACGGCGTGGAACTGGAATCAGAACCCCTTTTCCGGGACTCGCGAGCTGAAGGGCCTGAAAATCCTGATGATGCTCGTCTCCAACTGGGACAACAAGGACAAGCGCAACTGGTGGCAGGGCAGTAACACGGGAATGTGGGAAGGCGGGGGCGGCGGGCGGCTGTACTATGTCACCGACTGGGGACAGTCGATGGGCGCCTGGGGCGGCTTCGTGCCTCGTGATGACTGGGACTGCGAGCGCTTCCGCGCGCAGACGCCGGAGTTCGTTTCAGGGATACGCGGCGGCAAAGTGCAGTTCGGCTTCACCGGCCAGCATACGGAGGACTTCAAGAGCGACATTACGGTCGAGGACATACGCTGGCTCATGCGCTATCTCGCACGCATCAGCGATGCGCATATCCGCTCGGCGCTGCGTGCCGCGGGAGCCGACGCCGCGCATCAGGACTGCTTCACTCGCGCGCTGCGGTCGCGGATCGAGCAACTGCGGCGTGCCACGCACAGCGCGCCACGCGAGCTCTCGCTGCGCTGACGCCGGCGGCAGCACCGGTTGTCCAGCAGCCCACCAACAACCGGGGGCCACGCCTGGCTTCTTTCCGGAACTTCGGATGCGCGCGCCTGTGCGGCGGCTGCGGCGCAAGTCTCCGGATCGCCCACCGCGTACCGCCTCTGGTTACTATTGAAGAGACGATGTTTACCTGGATCTGCGAGAAATGCGGCGCCGAGGTATCGACCGCCTACAAAGACTGCCCCAGGTGCGCGGAGCGCGAACAGTCCGCGGCGCCGGCGGTGGCGGTTCCGGCTGTGGCTGAGCTGCCGCCGCGGCCGATTCCGACAGCGGTTGTTCGCAGGCGGGGTCTGCCGGGATGGGCGATCGCGCTCCTGGTGATGGTGGGTCTGGGTGCGCTACTGGCGGCGCTATACGTCTGGGTGTTGCCATCGGCGCGGCGCGGCCGCCAACCCTCGGCCGCTGCCGCACCCCAGGCAATCGCGATGCAGAATGCCCCCATGCCCGTGCCCTCGGCGCATCCCCTCGGCAAGCACCTCGAGATCACGGCGTTGCGCGTCACCGAAGAGGAGCCGCAGCGGCTGCGGATCCGTTTTTCCGTGGTGAACCACTCCGCGGCGGACCTGCCTGAGCTCAAGCTGGATGTGGCTATCCGCGCGGCCGCGGGCGGCAATCCGCTGGTCCGGTTTCTTTACACCGTGCCGCCGCTGCTCGCGTATGAATCCAAGGACCTGAGTACAACCCTTAAGACACAGCTCCGGGCCTACGAGCTCCCCGACTGGCAGTTCGTCAAAGCCGATTTCGCCGTGCTCGAGCCGAAGTAGATCCGCCTCTCCGAGCCGGTTTCGCCAGTTTCGATGCGCAGCAGTACGTCGAGGATCGGCCGACCGTCGGCGCGGCAAGAGCGCTGAATGAGAAATGTGGAACGCGGCTAATCCGTCATCACCGGCGCCGGTTGCGGCGACGCCGTCTCGATGCTTGCCGTGATGATCCGCCCCGACCGCCGGAATTGCGAGTAATACCCGAGCACCCGCTTCACATACGTGCGCGTCTCCCGAAACGGTGGAATGCCGCGATAGCGGTCGACACTTCCGGGGCCCGCGTTGTACGCCGCGATGGCCCACCGCAGGGTATCGCGCTTGCGGGCGTAGCGACCCAGCAGGAAGGCCAGATAGCGGGCGCCCGCGAATACGTTATCCGACGCAATCATCGGATTGAACCCCATTTCGTGCGCGGTCGCGGGCATGAGCTGCATGAGCCCTACCGCCCCGGCCGTAGAGACGGCCTGGTGCCGGAAGCCGGATTCCGCCGCCATGACCGCCTTGACCAGCAGGGGATCCACACCATAGTGGCGGGCGGCGGCGCCAATGACCTCTTCAATCGACAGCGAAGGCGCCTCGATCGCCGGC
Source organism: Acidobacteriota bacterium (assembly GCA_016178155.1). GTDB lineage: Bacteria > Acidobacteriota > Terriglobia > Bryobacterales > Bryobacteraceae > JACOTZ01. The sequence continues at coordinate 500 of JACOTZ010000138.1, read as the reverse complement.
ACGTCAATGAGCGGCGGTCGATAGTGCGCGAACTCGTAAACCCGCCAAAAGCTGGCGATGCCGGCGATCAAGACCGTGGAGAAGACCACGAAGTGTAGAAAGAGTCGCGTTACGGGCAGGGTACTGGCCTCCGGTAGCCGGAATCATCGTGCACGGCGGCGCCACCGTCCGTGCCGGTCGAATCAGGCGCAAGTCAACTCCGCTGGGAGGGAACTACCCCGCGAGCCGCTCTACGCCTAGGTTTTGGGGATACCAAAGGTATGGATGTATATGGAGCCGTGGGGATCCGCTAAACCGTGCGCACGGATTCAACTAACAGTAAGGGATTGCCTGGGCCGCGTAAGTGATGAAAAGATAAGGGTTTGAGCCATGCCACCCATGTGGTCGGATGGACCAACGGCCCCACTGCGGGGTCCGACTTCCAAGCAGGTCGTGATAAGAGCGCTGTCGCGTCGGATTCGCCTGATTGACATACCACCTGAGGCTGGGGCGCCCGCGAC
>JACOTZ010000137.1 GCA_016178155.1 Acidobacteriota bacterium | reverse complement strand
AGGCCTCGCCCAGCGTGGTCGTCATGCTCAGCACGTGCGAAGCGGTTGCCAGCGTGGTGTGACAGCCCAGGCAAGCGGATGCGGCTGGTCCCATGGGGTCGAGGTAGCCCCGAGGATTGACCGTCGGCAGCAGCCCGGCCGGCAGCGGTAGCTGATAGCTGCCCTCGACATGGCACTTTTCGCAATTTCGCCGGTCCCCCGGGAACCGCACGCGCGTGAAGTCAAACGGCCGGCCACCAAATCCAAATATCGTGTACTCGATCTTCAGGTCGTCGCCGGTATGGATCCGGTGGATCATCGTGCGGAAATTGATCGTTTGAGCGGGGAACTGCGGCCGCGGCCGCTGCGCCTCGTCGGTTCGATTCGGGTTGTGGCACTGCACACAATGCTCCACCTGGTTCCGATTCTGGCCGTGCATCTCGAGTTTGAGATGGCAGGCATTGCACTTGTCGATGGAAACGACCTTCCGCCTCGGTTGTACCTTCGAGCCATCCACGGAAAAGTAGAACGCCTGGTTGATACCGGGATCCCGGATCGTCATTTCCTGGGCGGTGCCTTCCTGCACCTTGACGCTCCGGGAGCCTTCAATCCCCACTGAGTAGCTGCCCTTGGCCTCCGCCGGAACGGCGGCCTGAAATGTCCAGAAGTAGACTCCTTCCGACGGGATACCTTCCGCGCTCCTCGCATCCTCGACCGCGATGGCCGCGGCGTAGTCGGCGGTCCCGCCGGCCAGGACCAGCGCCACGCGATCCATGGCGGACGGCAAAATCGGATTGCCCTGCTTGTCTTTGATCGAGAAGGTCACCGTCGGTCGCTGCCCGGCCAGGCCTTCATCCACGGCCAAGATCTGAAACACGGTGCCAGGCAGATCACGGGAAAAACGCGGCTCAACATGCGAGCCCCTCACCGACAGGCTGAATTCACGCCCATCGTCCGGTTCATGACACGACCCGCACTCGCTGTCGGAGGCTTGGACGATACCGTCATGGCCCTCGCCTGTGGCAAAGTTCACGTTGTCATGGCAGGCGCCGCAAGCCGCGCGATTGGCCTTCAGCCAGCCGTCAGCCTGGGCTGCCCCCGACTTCGGGTCATGACACACCTCGCAGTTCACCACGTGCGCCGGGAATTCCACCGTTGAAAAATCGAAGACCGTTTGCCTGAATCCGATAATCCGGTAAGGCCTGCCGGCTCGGACGCTGGGCAGGTCAGCACCCATGTGGATCTTATGAACAAGCACCGGCAAGTTGACGCTGTTGCCGGTGTCCGGGTCCAAGTTCTGCGGTGTGTGACAGAGGATGCACAGTTCCACCTTGCGACGGGCGCCGCCATGGACGGCCAGCGGGTCATGACATCGTTTGTTGCAAGTCTCGGTTCGTACGATGTCCCGCACCTGTGTAACCTTCGACCCGTCGGGAACAAACGTGAATACGTCGTTGCTGTGGTGGGTACCCATATCGAACGACGACAGGTTTCGCGAAGCGTATGCGCCAATGCTGTGCGTGGCTGTCTTGTCGAAACCTGAGGGTGCTCTCGTCCTGAAGATGTACTGGTATTCGCCGTCTCCCACCTTCTCGAAAGTCCCGCCGTCGTCGACAATCGGTTGCGCCCAGGACTGCCCGGTGATTGGGCTCGTTACCGGCCTCGTCGCATAGTTGACGTATTGCGTTTGTCCCTTGGGAATGTGTGCCGCAATCAGGCTGATTGAAATTGGGCCGGGAGTCGTAACGCCTTCGCGGTCCAGCGGCAGGCCCGCGGGGTCGGTCAGCTTCAGCCGCGCCCGAATGATCCCTGCCGTATCGATCTCGGCCGAGCGAATCTTCAGAACCAGCCCGGGCCGGACAAAGTCCGCGAGCTTGGCATCGGCGTAGTACGCCTTGTCGTGTTCCGTGAAAACCCGCTTGGCGCCACCCCCAACGAGGAGCGCCGATCCAACCAGCAGGAACATCCCCGGGATGAGGCGTCCTGTTCCGCTCAGCTTGCACATATGTCCTCCCGGACTCCCACATGGCCTTGCGCGCCGCGCTTGTGCGCCTCAGGCCTGCATTGCCGGCGAGCCGGCATTTTCCGGCGCCGCGGTTTGCAACGACCGCATGGGCGCCCGCCCGAACGCACTCATTCAATGCGCGGGCGGCGATCTTCGCGAACTCTCTACCCGCGACCGTTCCGTTGCGCCCGGCGACGGCGGCCGTGAAAAATGCGATTTAAAACCAAAATTCAAGGCTCGCGGCGAGAACATGCACTCGGTACGAGGGAGTATCGGCGCCCAGGAAGATCTGCCTGTCGCTGTCGTGATCGATGCCGGCCATGTACGGCTGCATGATTTGGGTCTGCCAGTCCACGCGGTCGTACTGTT
>JACOTZ010000136.1 GCA_016178155.1 Acidobacteriota bacterium | reverse complement strand
CCGCTGCCCTGAGCCTGGTTGCGGGCCCGGCCGTGGCTGCTGGCCGGCTCCAGGTTGATCTCCGAGTCCCGGCAGCACACTCACCCCGGGCTGCTGTCCAAACGCGGGCTGCTGCTGGCCGAAGCCGGGTTGCTGGCCGAAACCCGGCTGCTGGCCGGCTCCAAATTGCGGCCCAGCGGCTGCACCGGGACCGCCGGTCACTTGCGGGCTCAGCGGCCCTCCAGCGCCCATCTGCGCTCCGCCTGCCGCCATTCGCCGCTTGTCCTTGGTGTAGTCGTAGATGAACTCCCACTCGTTGTACTTCTGCCGCTCGTTGTAGATCTTGATGCTGTCGGCTTCGTACTTGCTCGCGACGCCCGCGATGCCGCCGCCAATGCCTCCTCCCGCCGTCGCCATGCCGGCGCCCGGCGGCGGTTCTCCACGAGGTGTGGTAAGCAGCTTGCCGATCAGGTCTACCGCGGCATTCGGTGCACTCGGCGAAACGGCTGGACGCATCTGCGTTGCGGGATTCGTCGGGTAGGTCGGCTGCTGGAAGGAGTATGGGTTCGGCGCCATGGGCTGCCCGGCCATACCAGGCGTCACCGGGAGCGGGGCGGGCTGTCCCTGCGGGAACGGATACCGTTGCCCGGGCTGCGCGCCGAAGGGTCGGGGCTGCCCCGGCGCACTGGGGTACGGATACGGTTGCCCGGGCTGCGCACCGAAAGGCTGCGGCTGCCCCGGCTGCGCGCCGAAGGGTTGGGGCTGCCCCGGTTGGACCGGGAATGGCTGTGCCTGGCCCGGTTGCCCGCCAAACGGCTGCGCTTGCCCCGGCGGAACCGGGAACGGCTGCGCCTGCCCCGGTTGAACCGGGTAAGGATACGGCTGGGGCTGGCCGGACTGCGCCGGCTGGCCCGGAGCGGGCGGCAGTCCGCCTCCGCCGGGAAAATTCGGGTTCGGCTGGTTCACGAGCGGCGGCTGTCCGAACTGCTGGCTGAACGGCTGTCCGGGCTGCCCCGGCTGTGTTCCTGGAACGAACTGCTGCGGTTGTCCGAACTGCTGCCCTTGCCCATACGGCTGGCCCTGCGGCTGCGGATTGTTCGGGTCCGGAGGAAAGGGCGGGGGGCCGGCCGCGAATTCTCCGGCCGCGGCGGGCATCCGCGCCTGATCGCTGGGACGCCGCCGCAGGTTCGGGTTGACGCCTACGGGGCCGGTCGCCGCCTGCGATGAGCCGACCGCCGCATGCTCCGTGACGAACGTGTTGACATTGCCCGCCTTTTCCTCGGCAGCGGGTTTGTTGACGATGGAATCGACCAGCACTCCGGCGGCATTGATACGAATCAGCCGCCACTCGTCTTTGCCGGTCAGCGGGTCCACGTAGCGCTTGCGCAGGTAGCGAACATTGCCCGTCTTCTCCAGGTCGTCAATCGAAGAAGGATAGCGCTTGTGCGCCGACACGTAGAGCTGGATCGCGCGCTTGTACTGCTCGCCCCGCTCGATCACCATCTCTTCCTTCATGCGCTGCGCCTCGAAGGCGGCCCGCGGCAGCTCCTGGTAGAGCATGATCGCGATCGCCGCTGCCAAGGCGAACACCAGCAGCATGGCAAAGCCCCGTTCGTCACTCCGCCGCAGGCTCATCCCGGCTGCTGCTCCTCGACCAGCGGCAGCGTCTGCGTGCTTTTGGTCGTGATGTCTTCCACGGTCACGGAACTGACCCCGATGCGCACCACTTTGTAGCGTCGCTTCACCACCTCGCCTTCCGTCACCACATGAATATCATCGCCCTCGAGGAAGAAGGCGCGCTTGGCCACCTGTCCGCGCGGGTCCAGGTACCCGTAAAACTTCAGCGGTATGGGCGGGGGCGCGGGCTTCGACGGCTCCGCGGGCTTACTGTCTTCCGGCGTCTTGCCGGCGACCAGGGGTGAGGGTACGGCAGGCTTCTTGCCGTTCGCGGCCGGCGCTTTCGGCGGCTCAGGCGCCTGCCCGAACTCGAAGATGTTGCGGTGCGTGCCCTCGACTTTAACCGTCTGCAGCTTCGCGAGCAGGTCCACCCGCAGCCGGGGATCGCGGGTCATCGGGTCGGGCTGGTCCTCCGGTTTTCTCGGCTTCAGGCTCGGGCGGAACTCCTGGAGGTTGCGGCCCGGCACGCGCCGGCGGTCCACCTCGGTACCGCCGCGCACCACGGGCCCCCGCTCCACCTGTCCTTGCGGCTGCACCGGAGGCGGAGCGGTCGCGGTCCGGCGCTGGTAGTCGGGCCCCGACAGATTGGTATAGAGCAGGACCGCGGCCAGCACCAGCAGCCCGGCGAGAACGGCGACCTTCTTCGGCTCGCTCCCGAGCTTCATCATTCGTCCTCCCGCACGAACGTGTTCAGCCGCACCGATACGTTCAGCGTCCCTGAGCCCTGCTGGGGAGCCGCCGTCATGCTGTCCAGGATCAGGAAGCGGGGTGACTGATCGAGCCGGTTGACGAACTCGAGGAGGTCGCTGTAGCTGCCCTCGTAGTGGCCGTTGATGGTCATCATCGATAAGTCTTCACTGCCTTCGATCGGGTCGAAGACGAAGGAGTGCTCTTTCGGCTTCATGCCCGCGTCCTTCGCGGCCTTTGAGAGCTCCGCCACGATCGTCGAGGAAGCAGTGCGACGGTTCATAAAGTACGTGGAGAGAAACTGCCCGGTACCGGCGCGTGCCTGCTCGACGCGGCGCGCCAGCGTGCGCAGCCGCTCCACTTGCGACTGGCGCTGCTGGATCTGCTGCCGCATTACCGCGATCTGTGCGTCGAGCTCCTCGGCCGAGCCGCCCAGCGGATTGAACACCGCGTAGGCCGCGAGCAGGTTCGCGAGCAGCAGCACGCCCAGAATCGCGCGCACCACGAACTTCGGATTGCGCGCCGCGCCGGCCGGAAGCTTCAAACTCCGCGTGACCTTCATTCGTCACCGCCCCGCCGCTCCAGTGCCCCTCGCGGCGCGGGCGCGCCCTGCGGCCCCGAGCTTGCGCCCGCACCCGCGGGTCCGCCCCACGATGCGCGGAGTCGACCGCAGCCCGCCCCCGCCGGAGCCGGGTGAGCAGCATTCGCGTTATAGCTTCTGGGCATATCGGACGCTCACACGGTAGCGGAACAGCGGGTCGGCCTGCGACGGCGGCAGCGAGTTGTGTACCGTCGTGGTGCCGAACAGCGGCGAGCCTTCGAGCTTCATGAGCAGGTCGAGCACCGGCTCGCCCGCCTGCGAACCCACCATCATGTCCAGCAGCAGCTCGTTTTGCGCGCTGATCTGCGGGCGGATGGAGATGAGCCGCACGTTGTGCGGCATCACGCTTTCGAGGTCGCCGAAGATGCGGGTCCAACTCACCGCTTTGCGCTGCAGAAGGGCGTTCAAAAACTGGCTGAGATCGAGCACGGCGGCATTTCGCGGCTGCCGCAGCACGGTCTCGATCCTGGTCTGCTCGGCGGCAATCGTGCGCAACTGCGTCTCCATCTTCGAGATCACCTGGCGCGATTCCGAGGCGCGGTCGCGCTCGGCGGCGGCGAGATACAGCAGCATGGCAAGACTGGCCGTCATGAGCAGCACCACGGCGGCCGAGGCGGCCAGGATCGGCCGGTCTCGCCGGAAGGGCTCGCTCGCCAGGTTGATCGGCACTCTCAACTTCCTCAGGCCTCCATCGATTCCAGGTAGCCGAGCAGCCCGGCGTTGAACTGGCCGGGCGCACCCAGCCGTGACTCGAGCGGCGCCGCCTCCAGTCCCAGCTCCGCGCTCCACTGTGACGCGACCTGCTGCGTGTCCGCGCCGAAGCCGCACAGCACCAGGCGCGAGGGCTTCGTCGCCATCTCGTCTTCAATGTAGGCGATAGTCGGATAGAGAACGCTCATCAACTCGTCCTGCGTGACCTCGCCCAGCTCGATCGAGCGGATCAGCTTGATGACGCCATTCCGCAGGACCGTGATGGTCAGCGCCCGCCCGCTGATCTTCACGAGCACCTCGATTCCCGCTGCTTTCTCCAGCTCAGCGGCGGCCAGCGTCGAGGTTGTGACAAAGCCCGGCTGCAGGCCGGCGGCGCGGAAGGGCGACTCGTAGCGCGCCAGGATCTCCAGCGCGGCCGCAACCACCACCACGTCGACGCGCTTGGCGTCCTTGGGCGCGGGCTGCGCCTGATAGCGGATCACGGCCGAGTCGAGGTCGAACGGCACTGTTTTGCGCATGCGGAAGCGGATGAGCGAAAGCTGCTCATTCGCGTCCGCCGGAAAGGAATCGAATTCGAGCACCGCCACGCGCGCACAGTAGTCCGGCAGGATCAGCACCGCGCGCCGGCGGCGGCGCTGCCCGTTCGGATGCACGATCTTGCGGACGCGCTCGCTCAGCGCCTCGGGCCGCAGGATGTTGTCGCGCAGCGGAGACACCGAGAGCACGTCTTGCTCGAGCGGCTCGAAGGCCACCTGCCTGGCGCCCCGGCACCGGGCCCAGGCGATACCGGCCTCCGACAACTCGAACACAAACTCCGGCGGCGGATCCTCAACCAGGCGGCGGATGCGATGCACGAGGGACATGGCGCGTCGTCAGCCTTCGACGAAGGTGACCTTGTTGATCTCCTTTAAAGTCGTGATCCCGGCCTTGGCTTTCGCGACCGCGGACTCACGCAGGAACAGCATGCCTTCTTCGCGGGCCACCCGCTTGATTTCCGAACTGGGACGCTTCTCGAGAATCAGCTCGCGGATGCGGTCGCTGAGGTCGAGCAGCTCGTGGATCGCGGTCCGGCCGCGATACCCGGTGCCGCCGCACTCGAAACAGCCGGCGCCCTCGTAGAAAGGAACATCGCTCCACGCGTCCAGGTTGAGGCCGCTTTCGAGAAGATAGGACTCGGCATGCGTCACCGGGCGCTTGCAGTGCTCGCAGATGACGCGCACCAGCCGCTGCGCCAGAATGCAGTTCATGGCCGCCACGAAATTGTACGGCTCGACCCCCATGTTGAGGAAGCGTCCGAGCACGTCCAGGACGTTGTTCGCATGCACCGTGGTGAACACCAGATGGCCGGTGAGCGCGGCATTGATCGCGATCTGCGCCGTCTCGTGATCGCGGATTTCGCCCACCATGATCTTGTCCGGGTCGTGGCGCAGGATCGAGCGCAGCCCGCGGGCGAAGGTCAGCCCTTTTTTCTCGTTCACCGGAATCTGGGTGATTCCCTTGATCTGGTATTCCACCGGATCCTCGATGGTGACGATCTTGTCTTCGGTAGGGCTCCTTGATGTAGCGGCGGAACTTGACCAGGTCCTCCTCGGCGAACCCGACTACTTCCAGGTTCAGTTGGGCGAACTTCTCGCTCATCGATTCCTTGTCGAGGACGCGGAGCACCGCGTCTTCGCCGTGCACCGTCGGCATGATCGAAACGCGGAAGTCGATGAGCCGGTTTTTGTAACGGACGCGGAAGCGGCCGTCCTGGGGCACCCGCCGCTCGGCGATGTCCAGCTCGCTCATGACCTTGATGCGCGAGATGATCGTCGAGTGCCAGTCCTTCGCGATCGGCGGCATGGCATAGTGGAGCACGCCGTCGATGCGGTACTTGATGGCGACTTCGCTGTCGCGCGTCTCGATGTGAATATCGCTGGCGCGCCGCTCGAGCGCATTGAAGATGGTGGTGTCGACCAGCTTGATGACGGGCGCGATGTCGCTGTCGCCCGCGGTCAGGCGGTCGATCGAGAGCGTCTCGTCCTCGCCCTCCTCCGCCACCACGTCCAGGGTGAAACCTTCGGTCACCTCTTCGAGCACGCGCTGCGACTGCTCGGTCTTCTTCAGCAGGTCGGAGATCTGCGAGAGCGTCGCCACCTTTACCTTGAGCTTCTTCTGCAGCAGCAGCGACAGCTCGTCGATGAGGTTGAGATTGCGCGGGTCGGCGAGCGCGATCTCGAGCCCGCCGTTCCGGGACTCGAGCGGCACGAAATTGTAGCGGAACATGAGATCGACCGGAACCGAGTGGAACAGCTCGTGGTCGATTCGCGCCTCGCGCAGGTCGACAAACTCGCAGCGGTAGCGCGCGGCCAGTGCGCGGGCCTGCGTCAGCTCCTGTTCGGCGTCTGGTGCGTTGCGTTGCGTCGCCATAAACTACCTGAGGGTGTCGGCAATCGAGAAGATCGGCAGGTACAGCGCGACCAGCACGAATGCGACGAAAATTCCCATGAAAATCATGATTGCGGGCTCAATGAGGGACAGCGTCGCCGTCATGCGCGTGCTGACATCGTCCTCGTAAAACTCCGCCACGCTGTTCAGCATCGAAGGCAGCGCGCCCGTGGATTCGCCGACCTCGATCATGTCGATCGAAAGCGACGGAAAAATGCCGGTCGAGGTCAGGGATGCCGACAGCGCCTGTCCTTCCTTCACCATCTGCACGGCCTTGTCGAGCGCGTTCTTGAGCAGGCGCGTCCCGAGCGACTCCGAGGCGGTGCCCAGCGCCTGCACCAGCGGAATCCCCCCCAACAGCAGCGTGCTCAGAATGCGCGAGAACTGCGCCACCTGGTACTTCACCCAGATCTCGCCGAACAACGGCGCGCGCAGCTTGATGGCGTCGAGCTTGAGCCTACCGGAAGCGGAGCTCGCCCACGTCCGGAAGACGACGGCGGCGGCGATCAGCAGCCCCACGCCGGCCAGCACGTAGGCTCGGGCGGTGGTGCCGACCGCGATCAGAATCTGGGTGGGCCGCGGCAACTGCGCGGACATGCTGCTGTACAGGTCGGCGAAATTTGGCACGACATAGGTGATCAGGAACACGATCAGCCCGATCACCAGCACGATCAGTACGCTCGGGTACAGCAGCGAGAGCAGGATCTTCTTGCGAATCGCAAGCGCCATGCGCTGGTAGGTGATATAGCGCTCGAGCACCTCGCCGAGCGCGCCGCTCTTCTCGCCCGCGAGAATGGAGGTGACGTAGATGGCCGGAAATACGGCCTGGCGGGCGAAAGCCTCGGAAAGCAGAGCGCCATTGCGCACCTCGTCCCGAACCTTGCGGATATGCGGCCCGAGCTTTTTGTCCGTGAGGCGGTCGGCCAGGAGGTCCAGCGATTTGAGGATCGGCAGGCCCGCCCGCACCAGCGTCAAAAACTGCTGGTTGAAGATCAGGAACTTCTCGAGATTGATCTTCCTGCCGCGCGGCTGCACGGCCGAGGTCAAGCCGGCGAGCTGGCTTCGGGGCCGGACGGAATAGACCAGGAATCCTTGCTGGGAGAAGCGGTCGCGCGCCTCCTGCTCGGTCGCGGCTTCGGCCACCTGGCTCTGCACCTGCCCGCGGGCGTCCGCGTACTTGAGGATGAACTCGGCCACCCTAATTTCCCGCCAGCGCGCGCCGGCCCGCCCGGTACGCCGCGGCTCGGATCTGTTCATTCCGAGCCGTGACCTGTTCATTCCGAGCCGCGACCTGTTCATTCCGAGCCGCGACCGTAAGGGAGCGATTGTCAAATATAACGGGCGACACCACGCTAGTTCCCTGTCTGCTCCGCCGAGCTGTCGATGTACTTCGCCCCGGGCGGCAGCTTGAATTTGAAGAGCTTATCGTCCACCGGCGGGTTCAGCCGTTCGTTCTCGAAAACGAAGCTGAGGGTGGTGGCATCGTAGCCGTAGACGTCGAGTTTGCGGATCTCAAACGCGGGAGATACGGCGAATTCGACCTTCTGGTAGGGCAGCTTGTCCGATTTCGGCACGGCCGCGATCACCGTAGCGCCCGCTTCATTCTTCACCTGGAAATTCTTGAAATCACGGCTGAAATCAAGCTTGCCGAGCAGGAAGGCCAAGGGGGCCCGCATATCCTCGGTTTCCTTGAGCTTGAGCTTCTCGGCCTTGTTGCCGAGCGGCGTGTAGTAGTACACGTTCTTGCCATCCGAGAGAAAGAGCTTGCCGGCCGGGCTGGCGTACTGCCAGCGCATCTTGCCCGGCTTGCGCAGGAAAAGCTCGCCCGACTCAGTCTTGCGGGGTCGGCCTTGCGCGCTATATGTTTCAGTAAAAAGGACTTGCAACGTCCTGGCATGGTTGTAGCGGCCCTCGACCGCCTTCAGCATATACTCGACCGAGCCCTCGGCAGCCGAGGCCGGACCGACCAGGAGGGCCGCAACGCCCGCACAGACAATTCGGGTCACAAACATAAGACGTACAGGGGAGGCGCCGCGTTGAGTCGCGGAAGCCGTTTATTGGATAGTCAGACTGGCCTCGGGTGATCCGGACCGTCGACCCGCGTCAGTCGCCGAGATAGTGACCGTAGCGTTCGAGCGCGACCCGCACCAGTTGGGCCCGGGTGCGCACGCCGGTCTTGGCGAACAGCCGCTGCAGGACGGCTTTCACGGCCGTCTCCGAAAGCCCCAGCC
>JACOTZ010000081.1 GCA_016178155.1 Acidobacteriota bacterium | reverse complement strand
GCAACGCGCAGTCGAGCACCGGCCCCCGCACCCTCGAGGGCAAAGCCGCCTCGCGCTTCAACGCCCTCCGCCACGGCCTCGCCGCCGAATGCCCCATCATCCCCGGCGAGAACGCCGCGCTCTATGAAACCCTGCGCGACGCTTTCCTCGATCAGTACCGCCCCGCCACCGCCGCCGCCGAGGTCCTGGTCCACAACCTCGCCCTCGCCGCCTGGCGCAAATTCCGCATCGCCAACATCGAGGCCGGCGCCTTCTACGTCGCCGCGCGCAAGCTCGATTCCGACCTTCAGAAACGGTTCAGCGACGCCTCCACTCCCACCCGCCAGGCTCTCCTCTTCCGCGCCGACTGCTATGACCTGGGCGTCCTCATGAAGGCCTCCGCTCGGCCCGGAGCCCAGCGCGCCCGCCAAAGACGCTCCAGAGCCGCCCCTCGAGACGCCACCTCCCGAGGATTCAACAGCTTTCCCGCTTGTGCCGGAATCCGCGGAACGAACCCATTCCCAAAATCGGACACCCGCCGCGGCCCCTCTGCCCGGCGGCGGCAGTGTCAAATTGGCTTTGTTTCGCAACGCGCCGCACCACCCCGCGACGCCGCACGTCCCCTCAACCACCGCTCTCGAAGCCGTGCCCGGCGCGGGCAAACAGGCAACCCCGGCCAGCGCCGTCCTGCCGCGCGCTCGCCCTCGGGGCGGCACAAGCGCATGCATACGGCCGGCCGCCGCGGGACCAGGGTAACGAGGAATGCCGCTCGGCGACTGGCTGGCCGCATCCACACTCGATCGGTTGCGACAAATTCCCGGAACCCGCATGCATTGTATTTCGTTACGAGTTGTGATAGGCCAGTAAGCGGACTGGCTGCGGCGGCGCACAGGGTATCCAACTCGAGCCGCGCCGCGGCCGCAGCGCAAGACACAGGCGCGCCGGCGCCTGAGAGCCGCCAGGCTGCCACGCCTCGCCGGCACAGGAGGCGCGGTTGGCTTCGGTATGGTCCGATATTCGATACGCGGTGCGCGTCTGCCGGGCGCACCCGGGCGTCACACTGGTGGCTGTTCTGTCGCTCGCGCTCGGCATCGGCGCGAACTCGACGATGTTCAGCCTGGTGGACGGCATGCTCCTGCGACCGCTGCCGGCCCGCGACCCAGGCAGCCTCGTCTGGATCAGCGCCCGCACCGCGGAAGGGCGCGGCGGCGCCATCGGATGGCTTGACTACCTCGATCTGAAGGAGTCCGCGACGGCATTCGCGGACATTGCGGTACAAAACCGGCGCGGCGCGATTCTCCCGCACGACGGGGAAGCCGAGCTGGCGCTGATGACGCTGGTCTCCGATAATTACTTTCCGCTGCTCGGGGTCGAGGCGGCGCGCGGCCGGCTTTTCCGCGATGACCTTGACCGGACCATGCAGAATCAGCCCGCCGTGGTCATCAGCGACAGCCTGTGGCGACGCCGCTTCGGCGCCGACCCGGGGCTGATCGGTCCGCACCATGCGGATGAACGAAAGCAACTTCACCGTGGTCGGGATCCTGCCGCCGGAGTTCCGTGGTCTGGAGCGCGCCCTGCGCAACGACATCTGGGTGCCGGTCAGCACCTGGAAGGCGATGGGCCGCCAGGGCGAGCTCGAGGCGCGCGGTCCGGGACAGTTCGATGCGATCGCGCGGCTGCGCCCGGACGTAGCCATAGCGCAAGCCCAGGCGCAACTCGAGACCGTGGGCGCGCGCTGGCAGCGCGAGTACCCGCAGCATTACCGCGGCCGGCGGCTGTTCGCGACTACGGAGGCCGCGCCAATCCGAGCGTGGCGGCAAGCTCAGCATGCTCCTGCTGGCGATTGTCGGGCTGGTCGTCCTGATTGCGTGCGCCAATGTCGCAGTGCTTCTGCTCGCCCAATCCGAGGCTCGCCGCAGAGAGATCGGCATCCGGGCCGCGATGGGCGCGAGCCGCGGGCGTATCGTGCGGCAACTGCTGACGGAAAGCGTGCTGCTCGCGGCCAGCGGCGGGCTGGTGGCTCTGCTGATCACGCGCTGGATGATCCCGCTGCTCGACTGGCTTCTGCCGCCCGGCCCGGATTTCCTGGAGTTCGTGATACGGCTCGACGCGCGCGTGGCCGCGGTAACAGTCCTTACCTGCATGGCGACCGTGCTTCTATTCGGACTGGCGCCGGCGATCGACGCGTCGCGCACCGACGTCAATGCGGTCATCAAGACCGGCGGCCTCGGACCGCGGCGCCGCTTCGCCGGCCGCAGCCTGCTGGTGATCACGCAGGCAGCGCTCGGGGTGGTGCTGGTGACGGCCGCGGGGCTTCTGGCGCGCAGCTTTTTGCACACACAGAGCCAGCGAGCCGGTTTCGACACGGATAAGGAGATGCTGGCGCTCATCGCGGGAATCGGCGGGGGCCGGAATACGGCCACGGCGACCTGCGATGCGATTGCCGAGCGCCTCCGCGCTTTGCCCGGCGTGAAGCGGGCGGCGTACTGCCGCCGCATGCCCATGAGCAACTTCGCCGGCACCGGAGCCACGCGCGACATCGTGATTCCCGGCCGCGCGGCAGAGCCCGGTCAGGAGGTGATGCGCCTCCGCTACAACCAGGTGAGTCCGGACTACTTTGCGCTCACAGGGACCCGCCTGCTCAGCGGCCGCACCTTCAGCCACGCCGACTCTGGCTCCGCGCCGCGAGTCGCGCTGGTCAATCAGACCATGGCGCACCAGCAATGGCCGGCGGGAGACGCGCTCGGCCGCTGGATCCGGGTGAACGGCACGGATACGCAAATCGTGGGCGTGGTTGAGGACGGTATCATCGCCAACATCCACGAGCGGCCCGAGCAGTTTCTCTATTTTCCGTTCGCGCAGGCTCCGGTAGGCGAAGTGACGTTCATGATGGAGACGGCGGTCGATGCGGCGACACTGCTCGACGCGGGCAAGCGCGAGCTGCGGGCCGCCGACCCTCATAGCGTCGTGCTGCTCACCACGACGCTGCGCCAGCACGTCCGCGATGCGCTTTACAGCGACTGGCTTGCGGCGTTCCTCTCGATCACCATCGCCGGATTAGGAATCGCGCTGGCCGCGGCTGGGCTGTTCGGCGTGGTGATGCACGGCGTCAACCGCAGGCTGCGCGAATTAGGCGTGCGTGTCGCGCTGGGCGCGGGCAACCGGGCGCTGGTGGGGATTGTGCTGAAGCAGGCGCTGGCGCTTGCGGGCTCGGGCGCTATTCTGGGCGTCGCGCTGGCGATCGCGGCGGGCCGTCTGCTCGCGGGCATGCTTTACGGGGTCCGCCCGCACGATGCGATATCGCTCGCGCTGGGCGTCGCCATTGTGCTCCTGGTGACAGCCGCCGCGAGCGTATATCCCGCCTGGAAGGCGACGCGAGTGGACCCGGCGACCGTGCTGCGGGCGGAGTGACCATCCTGGGGCGGCTCAGATGAACATTTCCGGCGTATAGGGGACGGCACGATAGCTTTGGCGCGCGGTCCAATCGGCCGTCCGTGTTATTTCAGGAAGCCGCTGGGACGCGTCATGGCCGAGCTGAGCTCGTCATTCAACGGGTCATCGAGCGCGAGGAGCTCGCGGAGGGCAGGTATGAGTTGCGCCTGGGTCTCGGCCGGCAGCAGGTTCTTCTGGTACTGCTGCTGAGGCTTGTCCCAGCGGCAGTAGAAAGCATGCAGCGCGCGCCGCGGGCGGGCGGTGCGATTCGCGGTTCCACCGTGCCAGAGGTGCGCGTTCATAATCGCGACTGTGCCCGCCGCGCCGGTCACGAGGATCTCCTGGGGATGTGCGGCCATCGGGTCAGCCAGGGCCTGCTGCGGGAGCGTGCCCCAGCGATGCGATCCGGGCACGGCGCGCAAGGCGCCGTTCTCGGCGGTGAAGTCGTCGAGCATCCAGACGGTGTTGCAAACCCAGTAGCCGCGCTCGTCCGCGAGGGCGCCCATGTCGGCGTGCAGCGGCTGGCGGCAATCCGAGTTGGGGTTGGCGGAGCGTGCATTGAGGCTGCTCAGCTTGAATCGAGGTCCCAAGACCTGCGCGACCCAGCCCAGCACGTCCGGATTCGCGATCACCTCGCGGAAGACCTCGCCCTTGGCGACCAGATTGGCGAGCCGGCGAGCCCCCGGCTCCTGCCGGAACTCCGAGCCGGCATGGCCGCCCTCCTGTGTCCACAGCTCCTCGAGCCTTTCGCGAAGGCGTTCCAGAAGCTGCCGGCTGATGAACCCTGGCAGCACGAGATAGCCCTCCCGCTCGAGTTGTGTGCCCGGTTGGGCGCGCATGGACAAGCCCCACCTATAATTTAAGCGAGAGGACAGGCCTCGATGGCAAAACTGGCGATCGTCTTCGGCATTGCGCTGGCGCTTCTGGCAGTCATCGGTTATGTCGCAACCGGGGGCGTCAGCCTCACGGCGCTGATTCCGGCGGCCTTCGGCATTCTGCTTGTCGTGCTCGGCCGTGTGGCCCGCGACGAGAGCAAGCGGCGGCCGGCGATGCACGCCGCCGTGCTGGTCGCCCTGATCGGATTTGCGGGCACTGCGTCCGGTATCCTCAACACCTTCCGCCTTCTTTCAGGCGTACCTGTCGCCCGCCCCGGAGCGGCCGTCGCGCAGGCCATCATGGCGCTGCTAACCGGCGCTTTCGTCGTTCTGGGCGTCCGTTCGTTCCTGGAGGCGCGCCGCAGCCGCCGGACCGCCGCCTGATGTAGCGGTTTAGCGCCGGCCAGCGTCTCAACTCTGGGCATGGACTCGGCCGCGTTCATCGTCGTTGCGATCATCGCGATTGCCTTGCAGGCGTTCACGTTGTTTCTGGCGCTGTTTGAGCCGACCCTGCGGTACAAGATCGCACGCCCGCCGCGGTTTCCTATTGGCTCTGAGAGATTCATAGAGCTGATCGGCGCCATCGCCGATGCCCGCGTCCACCGCGACACCCGGGTTGCCGTGCTGACCAACGGCGATCAATTTTATGAAGCGGAGCTGGAGGCGATCCGGGGCGCGCTGCACAACATCAATCTGGAGGCCTACATCTTCGAGCGCGGCGAGCCTACGCCTGGTACCATCCGCTCCGCTGGAACACGCTGCCGCGGATCAACAACCGCACGCACCGCGAACTGCTCATTGTGGACGGCGCGACCGGTTTTCTGGGCGGCGCCGGCTTTGCCGACCACTGGTACAAATCGACATCGAAGTGCCCGCGCTGGCGCGACACGATGTTCAAAGTGGAAGGCGCCGCAGTGACGAGCATGCAAGCCTCGTTCCTCGAGAACTGGCTTGAAGCAACGGGCGAGCTGCTGATCGGCGAAGACTATTTTCCGTTTCCGAAGGCGCCGGGCGAATCCCCGGTGCTCATCGCGGACAGCTCGCCCTCGGCGGGCCAATCGACGCACGCGCGGACCCTGTACCAGACGCTGCTCGCGGCCGCGCACCACCGCGTCGAGATCACGACGCCCTACTTTCTGCCCGATCGCGGGGTCCGCGACGAGCTGTTGCGCGCCCGGGAGCGGAGCGCCGAAGTCGCCATCATCACCCCCGGCCAGCACACGGACCACCTGCTCACGCGGCGCTCGAGCCGCCGTCTTTATGGAGAGCTGCTCAAGGCCGGCGCGAAGATCTACGAATATCAGCCCGCCATGATCCACACCAAGACCCTGATGATCGACGGGACCTGGTGCGTGGTCGGATCCACGAATTTTGACCACCGCTCCTTCACGCTGAACGACGAAGTCAACCTCGCCACCTGCGACCCGCGAATGGCCGAGCGGCTGCACGAGGATTTTGTGCGCGACCTGTCGGACTCGACGGAGATCACCTACCAGGCCTGGCTGCGCCGGCCATTCTACGAGCGTTTTCACGAAGGACTCGGCTGGATCCTGGAGCGGCAGCAGTAAGCGATGGGCCGGCTCCGCGTGGCCACGTACAACGTGCACAAATGCCGCGGTATGGATGGCCGTACACGGCCGGACCGGATCGTCGAGGTGCTGAACCAGATTGATGCCGACGTCATCGGCCTGCAGGAGGTCCTCAGTATTCCCGGCGACGATCGCCACGCCGACCAATCCACGTTTCTCGCCGAGGAGCTCAGCATGAACCTGGCGCTGGGCAAAATCCGCAAGCTGCGCGGCGGCGCCTACGGCAACATCGTCCTCAGCCGGCTCCCGGTGCGCATGAGCCGGAACCACGACGTCAGCGTACCGGGGCGCGAAGAACGCGGCTGTCTCCGCGCCGATATCGATTTGGAGAATGCAGGCGTCCTGCACCTGTTCAACGTGCACCTGGGGACATCGTTTTTCGAGAGGCGCCAGCAGGGGCAGCGGCTGCTCGAAGAGGAATTGCTGCGCAGCCGCGACATGGCCGGGCCGCGCATCGTGCTCGGCGATTTCAACGAATGGGTGAGCGGGCTGGTGTCGCGGCTGCTGCGCAGCGAGTTTAGCAGCGCCGACCTGCGGCTCCACTCGATGTGGGGCCGCTCCTACCCGGGCTTTTTCCCTTTCATGCAGCTCGACCACATCTATTACGACGACGATCTCGTCCTCGAAAGTGTTCACCTGCATCGAACGCTCACCGCGCTGGTCGCTTCCGACCATCTGCCGATCGTGGCGGAGTTCGTGTATTAGCGAAACCGGATTCATCTCTCAGATTCGCCAGTGCGCACCGGAAAGCTGTCAGCGGCCCGCCTTCAGGGTTGAGGTGAAAACGCAGGAATCCATCTGTGCCCGGCGGCGATGAGGAGAACCAGGGCGGCAGCGGGCCCGAGGAGCTGTCGAGAACGCTGGTGAAGAGCGGCCTACAATGGCTACTTCATGAGTCCAGCCACATCGCTCCTCGATCAGGCGGTCACGCTCTCTGATTTCGAGGCGCTCGCGCGCCAGGCGCTCCCGCACATGGCGTTCGAATACATTGCGGGCGGCGCCGGCGACGAATGGACGCTGCGGGCAAACCGCGACGCATTCGAGCGCACGCTTCTGCGCCCGCGGGCGCTGGTGGATGTTTCGAACATCGACACTTCGCTCACGCTGCTCGGGACGCACATGCCCTTCCCGATTCTGCTTGCGCCCTGCGCCTATAACAAGCTGTTCCACAGCGAGGGCGAGATGGAAACCGTCCGCGGCGCGAATCTCTCGGGCGCGACCCTGGTGGCCAGCACGGCGTCGACCGTGAGCCTGGAGGAGATGGCGGCGGCTTCGAACAAGCCCCTGTGGTTCCAGCTCTACACCTCGCGCGATCGCGAGTTCACCTGGGACCTGGTGCGCCGCGCCGAGGAGTGCGGCTGCGCCGCGATCTGCGTGACCGTCGACGTGTCGGTGCGCGGCATGCGCGACCGGGACACGCGGGCGCAGTTCGACCTGCCGGCGGGCATCGAGCGTCCCAATTTCCGGGGCCTGAGCCCCGAGGCGCTCAAGGGCAATCCGCGTGCGACCGGGCGCCACATCTACAGCCCGAACCTGGACCCGAGCTTCACCTGGGCCGACCTGGACGAGATGCGGCGGCGCACGCGCCTGCCGCTGCTGGCCAAAGGCGTCCTCACTGCCGCCGACGCGCTGCGTTTTGTCGACGCGGGCTGCGACGGGTTGATCGTATCCAACCACGGCGCCCGGACGCTCGACACGCTGCCCGCGGCTCTGGACGCATTGCGCGAGATTGCGCCCGCGCTGGCCGGCCGCGCGCCGCTGCTGCTCGATGGCGGAGTCCTCCGCGGCACTGACGTGGTGAAGGCGCTGGCGTTGGGCGCGTCCGCCGTGCTGATCGGCAGGCCCTATCTGTATGCGCTCGCGATCGCCGGCGCCGCGGGGGTTGTCCGTTGCGTGGACATGCTGCAGCGGGAGCTGGAAATGTCGATGGCGCTGCTCGGACGGCCGGACCTCGCCAGCGTTGACGCAAGCGTGTTGTGGTGAGTTTATAGGAACCAGAGGCCAGCGGCCGGCGGCCAGCTTCGGATGAGCGCGGGCGGCATGCGCTTCAGTCGGCGGCGTGCTGTTTGCCCGGCCCAGCGACCGCAGCTTCCATGCTCATTCCCAAGCTGACCGCTCAAAGGCGGAGCGCTGACAGCGTGCAAAGGGGGCTTTCAGCGGTCAGCGTTCTGAATGCGGTCAGGACGCTCCCGCGAGGGTCAGCGCCGCCGCTCCGACCACGCCGGAGGTGTCGGCGACCTGCGGCGGAACCAGCGGGACGGTGCGCCGGAGCAGGCCGTGCGTCCGCCACTGGACCTCGCTCGTGAGCGGCTCGAACAGGGCGTCACCGGCCTGTGCGATCTGCCCGCCCACGATCACGATCTCCGGATCGAGGGCATGGACCAGCCCCGCGATGGCCGCACCCAAAGCGCGCACGGCTTCATAGACAATCAGCCGCGCCGCGGTGTCGCCCTCGCGAGCGGTCTCGAACACCGCCTCGCAGGTGAGCGCCTGAAGGTCGCCGGCGTAGCGCCGCGTCAGCAGCGAGTCGACTCCCCGGTGCACCGCCGCGTGCGCCTCCGACTCGATCGCTCGCGAGGAGAACAGCGTTTCCAGGCACCCGCGGTTCCCACAGATGCAGAGCGGCCCGTCAGGATCGATGGTCAGATGCCCGAGGTGGCCCGCCACGCCGGAGTGCCCGCGCACCAATCTGCCGCCCGAAAGGATGGCGCCGCCGACCCCGGTACCCAGCGTCAGCATCACCACGTCCGAGTGCCCGCGCGCGGCGCCCCACGCCAGCTCGCCCGCCAGCGCCACGCGCGCGTCGTTATCGGCGAACACGGGCGTGCGCCTGCCAAGAACGGGTGCGATGAGCTCGCTCAGCACATGGCCTTCCAGGTAATGCAGAGTGCCCGGCAGAACGTCGACGCGCGTGCTGCGGGCGTTGATGATGCCCTTGCAGCCGAAGCCCGCGGCTTCGATTTCGGCGCCGTCGATAATGTGCCGCGCCAGGTCGCAGAGCGCGTCGCGGAAATCCTCCAGCGTCGCGGGCGTGCCGACGGCGGCGTGCGCGCCGAGCGTGCCGTCGCCCGCGACCACGCCGGCCTTGATCCGCGTGCCGCCGATATCGATGCCGAGGATGGCCATCAGCGCTACAGCGCCAGACGCGCCTCGTACTTCTCGTTCGAGCGCATCATTTCGTCCCAGGTCACGTCGCGCCCCGAGTAGGCTGCGGTCCGCCCCAGGATGGCCACCAGGTTGCTCTCCACGCTGGGCTCGGCGTTGTTCAGCGGCTTGCCGGCCCGAATGCTTTCGACGAACGCCTTCACGTTGTTGATGGCGCCCTGGCGGAAGGTGTCGTCCTTGTCGGTTCCGTGCCACGGCCGGTCGCCGGCGATCCGGACCAGACCGTTGTAGTGCGAATCGAGCGTCCCCTCGGACCCATACAGGCGCGCGCACAGGTCGTTGAAGCCGCGGGTGAACTGGGCGGAGCTGAAGTCCACCAGCACGCCGCCGGGATACTTGTACGTCACCTGGAAATGGTCCCAGGCGTCGCCCACGTCGACGCGGGCCTTGCGCCCCCCGGCGCCGTGCGCGCTGAGCGGCGGCTTCTGAAGGTACCAATTGATCATGTCGAGCACGTGAATGTTCTGCTCGACGATGATGTCGCCGGAGAGCACTTTATCGAACACCCAGTTGCGCAGCCGGGCCTCGTCGTGGGACATCCCCGGCATGTGCTTCGGGCGCAGGCGTCCGGCGTGGTAATACACGTGCCCGAGCACCGGGGCACCGATCTCGCCGCGATGCACCCGCGCCGCGGCCTCCTGGAACACCGGCTGGGAGCGCGTCTGAAAATCGATCAGGAAACTGAGCTTGCCTTTCGCCCTCGCCGCACTCGCCAGGATGCTCTTGCATCCGCTTACATCGACGGCAATCGGTTTGGCGAGGTACACATGTTTGCCGGCCGCCACTGCCGCCGCGGCCTGGTCCGGGTGGAAGTACGGCGGGGACTCAATTACCACAGCATCCAGCTTTGAGCCCACGACAGCCAGATAGCCGTTCAGGCCCCCGTGCAACCGTCCGTCCTCGACCTTGAACTTTTTCTGCGCCGCCTCGAGCCGGTCGCGGAAGGGATCGGCCAGCGCGACGACGCGCGCGCCCGCGTGCTCCACGAAGAAATCGCCGATGTAATTTCCCCGCCCGCCCAGGCCGAGAATGCCGACCTCGACGGCGGAGTTCGCCTGCGAGCCGAAGACGGTCCGGGGCTTGAGCAGGAGCAGGCCCGAAGCCGCGGAATGTAAGAAGTTCCTTCGATCGGTCATGTGTCTGTTATATCGCCGTCCAGCGCTCCCCGGCGCGGAGGACCCGGAAGCGCTGCCCCAGGCGCTCGCACTCGGCGATGAATTCGTCCGGACTCGCGGTGTTGAACTCGAACATCTCGAAGTGACAGGGGACGACGGTACGCGCGCCGATGCCGGCGGCCAGCCGCGCCGCCTCGGCGCCCGTGAAGTTGCCGGCCACGCGCCGCTCCGGATTGCGCCCGTTGATCGGGAGCAATGCGAGATCGACGTCGAAGCGTTTGAGCTTGCCCGCCAGACCTTCGTACGGCACGGCATCGCCGCTGTGGTACACGGTCCAGGGCCCGAACTGAAGGACGTATCCCAGGAATTTAGAGCGCCCCTGCCCGTCGAATTCGAGCTGCTCGTGCGCTGCCGCGATACCGTGGATCTTGAATCCCTTCACCGTGGCCGAGGCGCCATCGTCGAGCCCCACTGGTATCGCCGTGTCGATTTGCAGCCGTTCCGCCACGAAGGCGCGGTTCGCCTCCGGGATCACGATCTTCATGTCCGGATTCGCCCGCAGCAGCGGGCCGAGCGTCTCGGCATCGAGATGATCGGTATGGTTGTGACTCGAGGTCACCAGGTCGATGAAGTCCAGCCGGGCCGGATCGACCACGCGCGCGGTCATGCGCACGTGCGGCTTGCCGGTGTGCTCGTACTTTTTGGTCAGCGAGTCGGAAAGGTAGGGGTCGAGCAGAGCGTGGCGGCCCTGCCACTGGATGAGAAAGCCGCTCTGCCCGAGCCACCACAGGTGCAGCCCACGTGTCTCGCGCCGCGCCGCGGCCACGTCCGCTAGGAATGCATCATCGCGTAGAACCGACTCGATCATGCAAGCCCCAGCTCGCGCCGCACCAGCCTGACGCCTTCGGCCATGTTCTGCAGCTTCGCGCGCGCGGCCCAGCGCGCGGTCTGGCTCAGCCCGCAGTCGGGCGCGAACGACAGCCGCTCGGGCGGCGCATAGCGCAGGCACCGCCGCACGCGCGCGGCAACGTCCTCCGGCGTCTCGATGTAATAGCTCTTGACGTCGATGATGCCGACGGCCACGTCTTTGGCGCCGGCGATGTCGCCGATCGCCTCCAGCCCGGCGAACTCGCGGCTCGCCATCTCGAGGTGAATCTCGTCGACGGGCAGCTTGAGAAACGCCGGAAACAGCGGGGCGTAGCTGCGCGGCCCGACCGCCCGGCCCTTGTAGTTGCCGAAGCACAGGTGGGTCGAAAGCCGGCAGTTGCCGATGACCGGCTCGACCGTGCGGAAGAAGATATCGACGAACCGTTCGGGGTCCTCGCGGTAGCCGTAGCAGCTCATCGACGGCTCATCCACCGTGATCTCGCGGCACCCGGCCGCAACCAGGTTCTCGAGCTCCGCGCGCACGATCGGCGAGAGCGCCCGAGTGATCGCGTAGCGGTCCGGATAGCGGCCGTTCGGGACCAGGCGGCCGCTCAGCGTGTAGGGGCCAGGCACGCTGGCCTTGAGCACGGGCCCCTTCGGCGCCAGGCGCTTCAGCCGCAGATATTCCTCCACTGCTCCCAAGCCGCGCGGCGCGCGCAGCTCGCCCGTGATCTCGTGGCGGCCGCGCTGATCGTGCGCCGGCGGCCCGAAGCGCCGGGGCGGCGCGGCTTCCAATGCGATCCCCTCGATGTAGCCGTAGAAAGACAGGTTGAAGTCGAGGCGGGTCTGCTCGCCGTCGGTGATCACGTCGAGGCCGGCGGCCACCTGGTCGTGCACCGCCGCGATCACCGCGTCGTCCTGCATTTCCTCGATATCGGCGGCGCCGAACTCCTCCAGGTTCCGCGACGCAAATTCCAGCCATCCCGGAAATGGATAGCTCCCGATCACAGTCGTGCGAAGCGCCGGTTGAACCATGCGGCTTCATTTTATGCGACTGGCGGTGCGGGCGTTGCTGAATGGTCGCGGCGCCGCGCCGATTTCCAAAATGCCCGCGGGGGTCCCGGCTTGCCGGGGCTTCGCTGAACGCGCTTTCGAGGCCCGGTTGCGCATGCTCGCTGGGTGGGCCATCGACCCGCGCCGGCGGCTGCTATACTCAGATGAGTCCCGTGGTATCCCAAGGAAAACCGATGCCGAAGCTGAAGACACACAAGGGTGCGTCCAAACGGTTCAAGAAAACAGGCACGGGCAAGATTGTTCGCAATCGGGCCTTTAAGCGCCACATTTTGACCTCGAAGACGCGCACCCGCAAGCGGCGGCTGGGCCATAACGTCGTTGTCAGCAGCGGCGACGCCGGTAAAGTCGAGCCCATGCTGCCCTACTGAAGGGGCGGTTTGTCCCGCCCACGCGCGCGAACGGAGCGCCGCACGTGCCCGATTCGCCGCTTCCGGCCCCCCGAGCCGATCACTCGAAAGGAGAACAAACGTGCCGAGAGTCAAACGAGGAACCAAGCGCCGTGCGTCGCGCCGCAAGGTACTGGAGCGCGCGTCCGGCTTTTTTCTGACGAAAAGCAAGCTGCACCGCTCCGCCCAGGAGGCGGTCGAGAAAGCGCTGCGCTACGCCTATGTCGGGCGCAAGCGCAAGAAGCGCGACTTCCGCCAGCTCTGGGTGATTCGCATCAACGCGGCCTGCCGCGAGTCCGGAATCTCCTACAGCCGTTTCATGAACGGCCTGAAGAACGCCGGCATCACGCTCAACCGGAAGATGCTGGCGGAGATCGCGGTCGAGGACGCGTCGGCATTCCGGGCGCTCGTGGAGAAAGCGCGGGCGAGCGCATCGCCGGTGCAGTAAACTAGAGCGCATGGCAACGCCCGCCGTACGAACCGAGGAAGCCGATTCGCTCGCCAGTCTCGAAGAACGCATCACGCGCGCGGTACAGTTAATCGCGCAGTTCCGCAAGGAGCGCGATGCCGCCGTGGACAAGCTCGAGTTGGCCATCGGCGCCCGCAAAGAGATCGAGCAGCAGATCGACGCGGCCGCCGCCGAGAAGGAGGCCGCGCTCGCTCAGGCCGCGGAGCTCAGGTCCGAAAACCGCCGCTTGCAGGAGGAGCTGCAGGCGCTGCGCTCGGAGCGCAAGCAGGTGCGCACGCGCATCGAGAAGCTGCTCGGGCAGCTCGACCTGCTGAGCGCCACCTAGCGGGCCCGCCATGGACAGCGGAGCTCCCGAGAAAAAACCGGTCCGGCTGTCTGTCTACAATCAGAGCTTTTCGCTCCTGGTTTCCGGGGATCCGGCGGAAATTGAGTCCGCGGCCCAGGAAGTCGACGAGCTGATGACGGCCATCGCCAGGACCGGCAACCTGGATTCGACCCGCATCGCCGTCCTCGCCTGCCTGCACCTACAAGATCGGGTGCGGAGCCTGGAGCGCGAGCTTGCGGCCTACAAGCATCGCGTCGACGACCGGACACGGCGGCTGTCGGGCCTGCTCGACCAGATCATCGAGGCCGAGTAAGCTCCGCATATCGCGGCGCAGCCGTTTCGCACCAAGGCCGCCGTGTAGGAGCCGAACGGCACGTCCGGATCATTGCCCCCGCGCCAGGTCAGAAGATCCGCTCCTGGCGCTTGAGTGTGCCGAACGACCCGATGTTGGCCACTACGAAAGCGACGCGGAACTGGTTCTCGTTGCGCGTGCCGAAGCTGAAACGCCGGTACTGCACCGCGAATCCACAGCAGTCCGTGTTGTAGCCGATCTGAGTGGTGGCGAACTGCATGACGGACAGCCGGAAATCGTAGACGGCGGTGAAGGCGGCGCTCCAGCCCCGGCCGTTCTCGTTGCCTACGCCCAGCAGACCGCGCACCTGATTTGCGCTCGCCGACAAAACGTTCGAGCTCCGCACGTGGTTATGCCCGATCGAAACGAGATATTTCGAGATCCGCCCATCAGCCGTCAAGCCGCTGTTCACCACCGTCCGCCGCAGCGGGTCGTAATCCGACCGCCACTCCAGGCCGAAAGCGGGCCGCGGATTGTACCGCAGGACCGAGACCACCGGTGAATAACGGCGCGGCCCGTCGAGAAAGCTGAAGCCGGTGAGCATCGCCGTGCTGAGCACGACGTTGCGCCTGCCCTCGACGGCCGCGCCGCCGAAGGTCGGGTCGAAATAGCGCTCCTGGGAAACCTGCCAGCTCAGTGCCTCGTACGTGTTGCCGAGCTTGTCCTTTTTGTAGAAGCGGTTCGCAACGGACACCTGGAGCTGATTGGTATCGCTCAGCACGTCGGTTTCATCAAAACGGACGATGTCGTTAAAGCGGCTCACGCCGCTGATGTAGCGAAACTGGGCTCGCGGCTCGATCACGTGCTTGAACCGCCCGCCCAGCCAGCGCGGCGCGCCGTAGATCTTAGCGATTGAAGGCATCACGAGATCGGCCGTAAACTCACGCGAGCCGCGCCAGAGGCCCTCGCCCGTGACCATGCGCTGAGGTCCGACGAACTCCGAGCCAAAGCGCGAGCCATAGTGCGTCTCCCGCAGAGAGAACGACGGCAGCAGATGAAAATCCTTCCAGCGCAGCGCGGTCGTAATCCGGGGCTCGGCGTCGAGCCGGTCGACGACCCGCCGCGTCTCAAACGCCAGTTGTTTGCGGCGCACCGCGGCAGCGCTCATATCGAACGAAACCCAAACCGGCAGCACGCGTTCGCTCACCTGGCGATCGCGGCTGTTGAATTCGAGCGACGGCAGCTTGCGCGTGCTGATCTTGTCATTGGGCTCCAGGGTCTGGAAATTGACGTTCTCCTCGGCCACGACGTTCAGCCCGTAGCTCGACCAGTGCCTGGTGACAAAGCCGATGGAGTGAACCTCCGAGTAGATGGCCTCGAAAAACGACTCGGTGAACGATTGCCGGAACACGAACGAGCTGAGGTGGCTGATGGCCGCGCGCGCGCTGAAGCCGTGGCCGAGCTCGGCCCGCCCGTCCACGGTGAGGAGAAATCCGCTTTCGGGCTTGCCGCGGCGGCCGTCTTCGAGCAGGGGCCCGCGGTCGTTTACACCGTACAGGATCATGTTGAAATCGCTGGTCTGCGAGGGTTTGCCGCGGAAGTCGACGTGGTGGGCGACGCCGCGCTGGGTGAAGAGCTGGGTGCGGTACATGGCATCGTAGCTGCGGTTGATCACCCAGTAGTAGCCCGCGCCGATCATCTTGCCGCGGCGCGAGCTATTGCCCAGGTTGGGCGTCAGGAGACCGCTCTTGCGCGGCGCGCGCTTGAGCGATTTATAGAAGAAGGGCGTGTAGAACAGGGGCACACCCTTAAGCCGGAAGATGGTGTTGCGCGCGATGGCGCGGTCTCCGGGGATGATGTCAAACCTGGGTCCGCGCAGCGTCCACCAGGGATCCGGTAGACGGCAATTGGTGATCGTGCCCTCGTGCAGGATATAGCGGCTCTTCTCGCGCTCGGCCCACTTGCCTTCGAACGTGAACGGGGCGGCGGTGGTGAGCAGTCCCGGACGCGCCTCGACCTTGGCAGGCGAGGAGCCCCTGACGTTGTAATACTTGCCGGTCTCGCTGTTGACGTTGTACTCGACACGGTCCGCCTCGAGGCGCTCGCCGCCGGCGAAGTGCCAGAAGCGCACGTGTCCGCGCGCCTCCACCTCGCCCGTATCCTCGTCGTAATCGACCTCGTCGGCGCGCAGCTCCATGTCCGAGGTTTCCAGAACCACGGCGCCGCGCAGCCTGTACTTCGAGCCTGCGCGCTCCTGGGTGACCGCGGTCACGCGGACTTCGTCTTCGGGAACGGGCCGCGGGCGGTCCGGCGGGACGGCCGCCGGCGGGGTGATGCTCGCCGGCGGCTGCTGAGAAACCGGGACCGCGCCGGTGGGCCGGCCCAAGTCTGTTTGACGGGCGTTTGCGGCTTGCCCGGAGGTCGGCCGCTCGCGGGAAAGTCCAGGCGCGGAGGCCGCGGGGCCGGCGCCCGGCTCAGCCGCGGGCCCGGTCGCGAAGGGCGATGGGGCGGAGGACTGTGCCCAGGCGGCGAACGTAGAGCAGAGCACGAGTGAAAAAATCTCGTGACATTTTCGGGCAAATATGTTACGAAAGGGATGGACCTGTCTGCCGCTGCCGAAAGAGGGGTGTCTCAATCGAGCACCGTAGCACGACGCGGCGTTTGGCCGCAACCAACGAAAGCGATGACCTGTCCATATTGCAACGCCTCAATCGATGTCGATGAACACCGCTGCCAGAGATGCGGCCGCCGCCTGCGGCCATCCACCGGCTGGACGCAGACAGCGACCGCACCCGACCTGCACCCGCGGAATATTCCGCAGGCGCAGCCGCCGGATCCGCACCGCGGCCTCCGGGTCGTGGAAGCCCAGCAGCCGGGGGCTGATAGACGCGACACACCGCTCCAGGCTCCGCTGTTTGGTCCGCAGGAAATCGAGCGGCGCCCCGCCCGGCAGCCTCGCCCGCCCGGCTCGCCCCCCGCGCCCAGGCGTCGTGCTGAGCGCCCGCGCCAGGATTCGTTCGACTTCAGCGCGCACGACGTCCGCGCGCTGCCGACATCGGTGGAGGCCGCCATCTGCTGCAATGCCAGTGTGGCGTGCGCCCGCGATCGCGTCGCCGCCACGCTGATCGACCTGAGTTTTCAACTGGCTGGGTTCGGGGTCTTTCTGCTGACCTTCCATTTCGCGGGCGGCCAGCTCGTGCTCACGCCGAAGACGATGGGTTATTTCGCGGCGGCGGCGCTGTTCATCGCGCTGCTCTACCGCCTGCTGTTCTGCCTGGGCAACGGCGACACGCCGGGCCTACGGTTCGCCAGCCTCCGCCTGTTGAATTTCGATGGTCATGCGCCCACTCGCTCGCAGCGGCTGAAGCGCGTGGCGGGCGGCTGCTTGAGCGTGGTGGCGGCGGGCGCCGGGCTGCTCTGGGCGCTCGTCGATGAAGAACGCCTCGCGTGGCACGATCTGATGTCGGAGACATTCCCGACCGCGGTTTCGAGCGGACGGTAAGGCCATCCCGCACGCCGGTCTACCCGGCTGCCTCGATCATGACAACTTCGCAAGTTTGTCGCGATTGGCCCAGATCTTCTCGAAAGCCTTGCCGTACTGCTCAATCAGCTCGGGCGCATCCTCGTACATGAGCGTGACGAAGAGGTGCTCGTTGTTGACCTGTTCGGAGCCCGGCAGCAATTCAGGGATCGCGGGAGCATGATGCCACCACCTGGGCTCGGAGTAGAGCGCGAACTTGTGCTGAAGAGGATAGATCCAAACGCGGGCGCGGACGCCCTCCGCGCGCAGCGCTTTGACCAGAGCATCGCGCGAGAAGCCGGCTTTCGCTGCCTCGAGGAACAGCATGTTCCCGCTGTAATAGGCGCGCTTCTGGTCCGGACGCTTCCGCGGCTCCGAGAGACCCGGCAACTGCAGCAGCCGCTCATTCAGCTTCCGGACCTGCGACTCGACCAGCGCGTTGCGGGCATCGAGTCCTTCGAGCTGCTTCATGGCGATCACCGCGGCAAAAGGGTGCATGCGAAACTTCTGCCCGAATCCGGTACCTTCGTATCTGCGATACGGGCTGTCTTTGGCGAATTTCGGCGGGTCCTCGTAATGGCCAAAGGCAGCCGCGCGCTCATATAGAAGGCGGCTCTGGTACACACCGACTCCGCCTTCGATGGTCGGCAACACCTTACTCGTCTGGAAGCTGAAGCAGCCGATCTGGCCCCAGGTGCCGATCATCCTGCCTTGCATGGAAGCGCCGTGGGCCTGCGCCGCATCTTCGAGGACGATGAGGCCGTGCTGGCGGCCAAATTCCAGGACCTGGTCCATCTCGCAGGGGAGCCCAAAGGCGTGCATCACGACCATCGCCCTGGTGCGGGGCGTCAGCCGGCGTGCGGCGTCGTTGAGGTCCAGACAGGCGGTTCGGGGCTGGACATCCACGAAGACCGGCACGTAGCCGAAGAACCGCATGGGCGCCGCGGTGGCAAAGAAGGTGTACGAAGGTACGAGAATCTCGCTGCCGGGCGGCAGGTCGATGGCGAAGAACATCGAAGTCAGCGCGCTGGTACAGTTGCAATGGGATTTGGCGTACGGCGCTTTGACATATGCCTTCCAGGCGTCCTCGAATTTCGGCAACTCGTCGTAGAACCTGCCGCTGTCAATGAGGTCGTGCAGCGCCTGCTTTTCGGGCGCGGCGTAGCGCGGCCATTTGGTGATCTCCGCGTGCCTGCGTTCGGGAAAAGTGACAGTCCTGGCGCCGCCGTCGAGCGCCAGGGATTCACGCGCGGGCCGCGCCGGGGCGGAGGCGGCGAGCGCAGACGCCGCGCCCGTTCGAACAAAAGAACGCCGGGTGGTTCTCGACATGGACGGTACCTCGCGGTCATTCTGACTGAGTTTGCGCCGGAGAGCAAGCCCCCGCGTGACAGAGGTGAACGCGCGTTG
>JACOTZ010000080.1 GCA_016178155.1 Acidobacteriota bacterium | reverse complement strand
TGCTCATCACCGACGCACACCTCATGCTCGGGCGCAAGCATGACGTCATCCGGCTTTGGAACGCCGGCTCGATGAACGTACAATACACACGCGCCGGAAGCAGCGGCCGCGTCCAGTTGGTGAATTTCGCCGCCCGCGGCTTTGGCCATCCGGTGAGTCTTTGGGTCGCTCAGCCTTACCGCGCCGCGGCCTTGCATACGCTCGATGCCGCCGGGCCGCGGTCACTGGAACCACTGCCCAAGTCCGGCGGCGTGGAAGTTTACCTGCCGTCCTTCCCCCTGTACGGCTCGATCGAATTTGGAGCTTGACATCATGGATTCCACTCTGAAAGCTTGCAATCACGCCGGTGCGCGGCGGCTCGAGGTTTCGGCTCGAGCCGGGGCCGCCGGCAGCTCCTCGCAGATCGCGTGGACGCGCCGCGCATGGATCAAAACCGCGGCCGGCGCCGCGGCCATCGGCGCAGCCCCGCTACGAGCCGTGCCCTCCGCGCCCGTCGCCGTCGCCCGCTGCCGCACTTACGCGCGCACCGAGCTTCTGCCGGTGATGGAGCGCATGTTCGATCAGCTCGGCGGGCTGGGACGCCTGGTCGCCGGCAAGACCGTGGCCATGAAGATCAACCTCACCGGCTCGCCTCGAGTGCGGCTGGCGCACGAGCCCGCCGAGTTGGCCCAGTGGACGCACTCGGCGGTGATCGGCACGGCGGTCGAGCTTCTGGGCCGCGCGGGCGCGCGCCGCATCCGGCTGCTCGAGAGCGCCTGGAACACCGCCGAGCCGCTCGAGGAATACATGATGGAGGCCAACTGGTCGCCCCAGGACCTGCTCAACGCCGCATCCCGCGTCGAAATGGAGAATACAAACTGGCTCGGCGCCGGCCGCAAGTACTCGCGCTTCGCCCCGCCGAAGAACGGCTATATGTACCCGGCTTACGACCTCAACCATTCTTACGAGGATTGCGACGTCTTCGTCTCCATCGCCAAGATGAAGGACCACGCCACCGCGGGCATTACGCTTTCCATGAAGAACCTGTTCGGCATCGCCCCCGCGACCATCTACGGCGACGGCGCCGGCGCCGATGAGCCGAGCGTGCTGCCGCGCGGCGGCCGCGGGATGTTCCACAGCGGGCACCGCCAGCCGGCCAGGAGCTCGCCTGGAGAGCACCCCGATTCGCCCAGGGATCCGGGTGCGCGCGTGCCGCGCATCGTCGCCGATCTCGCGGCCGCCCGCCCCATTCACCTCGCGATCATCGATGGCGTCGAGACCATGGCCGGCGGCGAAGGTCCCTGGGTCGCGGGCTGCCGCCATCTCACACCCGGCCTGCTCGTCGCCGGAACCAATGCCGTGAATACCGACGCCGTTGCCGCCGCGCTCATGGGCTACGATCCCATGGCCGATCGCGGCGTTGCGCCCTTCGAGCGCTGCGACAGCACGCTCCGTCTCGGCCAGGAACACGGCATCGGCACGCGCGACCTGCGCCACATCGAAGTGGTCGGGGAGCGGAACTGGCGCGAGCTGGTCTACCCCTTCCGCCGGAAGTCGTAGTGTGCTCTCCCACGCAACCGCTCCCTGGCGGTCGCGGCTCGGAATGGGCTCCGAGCCGCAGGTCGGATTAAGGACTTCCGAGCCGCGGCCGTCGTGCTGCGCCGGCGAATGCTATTTCCGCCGCAGCGGCGTCATCGTGATCTTGCGGAACTCGACCGTCCCATGATCGCCCTGAATCGTGAGCGGGCCCAGCTGACCCTCGTTCGCGTCGGTCGCCATGGCGGTGAAGCCCTCGACTTCCTGCTTGTCGATGATCTTCGCGCCGTTCAGCACCACGGTGAGGTCGCGGCCGATCAGCGTGATATCGAAGCTCTGCCACTCGCCCGCTGGCTTGCTCGCATTCTGCGAGGGCTTCAGCCGGTAATACAACGCGCCGTTGCCCTGGTGCGTCGGCGGGCGTCCGTAATCGTCGATGATCTGCACCTCGTAGCGCCCGCGCAGGCCGAGGCCGCTGTTGCTCTTCGGAAACACGCGAAATTCGACGTGCAGCTTGAAGTTCCAGAATTTACGGCCGCTCGCGATGTCGCTTGCCGCCGGTTGGTTTCGCAGCAGTCCGTCGGCCACGCTCCAGGTGTTCTGCTTACCTTCGTGCAGGTACTGCCAGCCGCTCAGGTCTTCGCCGTTGAACAGCTCAACCGGCTTGGTCTCGATCCAGCGGCCATCGTCGTGATCGGGAATCTCGGGGGCGCGTGTGCCGGCCCAGTGAATCGCTTTGCCGGCGCCTTCGATCTCGAGCGTCCCTACCAGCTTGCCGCCCTGTAACCGCGCGCGATACGTCCCGGTCCACTGCTGCCCTGGGTTGGCGCGGGCCTGGCGGTACCGTCCTTTGAAAACGAAGCGCAACTCGCCGTCCCGGATCGCCAGTTCGGGCGTCGGGTACATGCCTCCGCCGGGCGCGCCCACAAACCGGCCGGCAAGCTGCGGCGTGCCGGCGCCCGTGATCTCGAGCCACCAGACGCGTTTGCGGTCGGAATCATCGACCGTGATGTCCCACCGGCCGTTGAAGGCTGCATCCGGACGCGCGCCCGGCGCCGCAGCCCCGAGAAGCAGAGCGAGAAAGACCAGTTTGCGCATTAAACGTGCAATGTACCATGGCCGCGCATCCAGGATCACGGCCGCCGCTTGGAGCAGCCGGTTGCCGCGCGGCCGGCGTCACCGCCGGCCGGCGCTTCAGGGCGACCGCGGCCTGCCCCGCGCCTCCCCGCTGTATGCTGTTTTCTGTATCCTGCCTTGTTCTTCGAACTCTACCCGCTGCGTTTTGTATTCCGTGCCCGCGATTCCGTTCATTTCCCCGCGGGCAAGCCCGGCAACGTGCTGCGCGGCGCCTTCGGGACGACGCTCCGCCGGCTGGCCTGCCCTCCCGAATGTCCCGGCGCGGCCACCTGCACGCGTGCGGACACCTGCGCCTACGCGCGAGTCTTCGAGCCGCGCGGCGCGGGGCCCAGCGGTCTCGCCGACCCGCCCCGCGCCTTCGTCTTTCGCGCCGCCCACCTCGGCGGCTGCACCATCGAGCCCGGCCGGGAGTTCTCCTGTGATGTTCATCTCTTCGACCTGCGGGAATCGGTATTGGCTGCGTTTGTGCTCGCGTTTGCCGAGCTCGCCCGCGGCGGTCTGGGCCCGCGGCGCGGTCGGGCTGAGCTGCTCGGTGTCTGGTCGCGGGACCGCCGCCTCTCCGCCGGCTCGTCGCTCGCGCGATCGCCCGAGCCGCTGCGCCTCGATCTTTGCCCGCGCGGGGAGGCGCCCCGCCGCATCATCCTCCGCTTCCTCACTCCGACTGAGCTCAAGGCGGGCGGACGGCTGGTCGAGCGGCCCGATTTTGAGGTCCTGTTCAGCCGTGTGCGCGACCGCATCAGCACCCTGCGCGCGCTTTACGGGCCCGGACCGCTCGCCATCGACTTCCAGGCGGCGGCTGAACGCGCCCGCCGCATTCGCTTGACGCGCTGCGACATCGCTCACGTCAGCCTCGAGCGCCGCAGCAGCCGGACCGGGCAGGTGCACCCCCTCGGCGGGTTTACCGGAGAGGCCGAGTACGAAGGCGATCTCGCTGAGTTCCTCCCCTACCTGCGCGCCGGCCAGTTCACCGGCGTCGGCCGCCAGACGGTCTGGGGCAAAGGACAGATCAGCGTCGACGTGCTATAGCATCCATCCCAGCTTGCCCGCTACGAATCTCTGCACGCTTCCAGATCGTCAAGCAGCCGGACCATGCGCGTCCCCGCCGCTGTGTTGCCGCCGAAACGCAGGTCGTTGTAAGCCGCGGTCAGCTCCTCGACAATCATCGATATCGGGGAGGGGGGCAACACGGCGGCGAACTCGGCCGGTGTCAGCCAGGGCGGTTTCTCAAAGCCGCGGCGGCTCAGGATGCGCAGCATGCGGTGATAAAGCAGGGCGGCATCGCTCGCCTGCGCATTCCCCAGCCTAACGCGCAGGCGCGCCCGCCGCGCCATCCCAAGCACCCACAGCCGCCGGCCCGCGATCGCGAACAGGACCGCTCCCGCGGCGGCGACCGCCAGCCCTGGCGCCAGCGGCCTGGCGCTGTCGATCAGGCTCGACACCGCCTCGCCCAACCGCCCCTGGGCCGATTCGAACCAGCGCACCCGCAAGCTGCGGCCCGAATCCTCCAACCGGGTGGCGAGCTCGAACTGCCGCTCCAGGTCATAGTTAAGCACCCACTCGTTCCAGAATGTTTCGGCCGTGTCGAGCAGCAGCAGCGCCTGCGCGAACAGCGACCCCGACCCGCCCTCCGGCGCCGCCGGCGTCGGATCGAAGCTGCTCCAGCCCTGCCCGTCAATGTAGGCTTCCACCCAACTGTGCGCGTCCGAGGCGCGGATCACGTGCATGCCCGTCAGGGGGTTGTACTGGCCGCTCTGAAAGCCCACGGCAATCCGGGCGGGAATGCCGGCGCTGCGCAGCATCAGAGCCATGGCGGAGGCGAAATACTCACAGTGCCCCTTCTTGCGCTCGAACAGAAAGTGGGACATGGGATCGAGCACGCCGTCCAGGTCGGGCAGCTCGGTCGTGTAGCCGTAGTTCCGGCGGAGGTGGCGCTCGATCGTGCGCGCACGCTCCAGGTCCGAGACCTGCCCCGCCAGCAGCTTGCGTGTCATCAGGGGGATGCGGGCGTCCAGGTGGGGAAGCCGGAGGTAGAGGTCGCGCTCCCAGCGCTGGAGCGGCGCCGGGTGCGAGGCGGCTTCGGCCGCCAGGAAACTCCAGACGAAATAGCGCAGCCCCACCGCCTCCCCCATCCCGGTGCGGTAGCTTCCGGTATGGGTTCGGATCACCGCCGGCAGCGGGATGCGCACGAATTCCGGGATGCCCGCAAAGAACAGCGCATCCGAGCCGGACTGGTGCAGCACGACTTCGTAGCTGATGCGCTTGCCCTGCCGGCGCTGCCCGTCGTCGCCTACCAGCCGGGTCTGGCGGCCGTCGACGCGGATCAGATCGATTGGACCCGCGCTGTTGTACCAGCGCCTGCCATCGAATTCCGCCAGCACTCCGCCTTTCCACTTCAGGGCGCGCCGTGCCTCGGCCTCTTCGATGCGGGCATGCAGTACCGGCCGTGAATCCTTGCCGATCTCGCCCGCACGGCCAAAGTTGATCTCGTTTGAAAACCCGGTCACGTGGTAGCGCTCCGGGATCAGGTGCCGGAACGCCGCCTGGGCGGTGCGCGGCAGCGCGAAGAACAGTGTCGCGGTCAGCGCCAGGATGCCGCCGGAGGCCAGCAGACTCAGCGCCGCCA
Source organism: Acidobacteriota bacterium (assembly GCA_016178155.1). Taxonomy (GTDB): domain Bacteria; phylum Acidobacteriota; class Terriglobia; order Bryobacterales; family Bryobacteraceae; genus JACOTZ01. The sequence goes on along the minus strand of JACOTZ010000080.1, from coordinate 22,730 downwards.
GGCGCCAGCCGAACCGTCGCACCGGCGTCCGCGCCACCACCCCGGCGCGCCGCCTCGACTGGCGGACCTCCGAGGCCGCGAACGTCGCCACACCGAAGATCAGGAACGCCGTCAGCCAGACGAAGAAGTTCAGCCGTCCGGCCAGGATCGACGCCGCCAGGATCTCCAGAAACGCGACTGCCTTCACGAAGAAATAGTCGCGGTTCGTCTTGGCCGTCAGTACTTTGACGATCGCCAGGAAAAACACGAAGTGGACCGTTGCCGCCAGGAAATCGGTGGAGACGAAGGCGTAGTCGATCGGGTAAAAGCCCGCGTAGGCGAGCGTGGCCGCATTCACCCACGGCGGCGGCAACTCCCGCCGCACGTATCCCAGGATCATGAGCGCGCGCACCGCCAGGCCGGCCGCCATGGCCGCGACCGTGGGAGCATCCAGGTACCCGGAACCCGCCACCGCCAGGTAGCCGCTCGCCAGCATTCCAAGCATCGAGAACTGGAAAAAACGTTCGACCGGCAAAACCGGCGCCGCGCCGCTCATCTCAGGCTCTCACCTCCGGAAGCGCCGCCAGTAGTTTTTCGGCTAAGTTCTCGCCCGATTCGGTCTCGAGCCGCCGCTTCTCCACCGCGAGCACGCGCTCGAGATCCTCCACCAGGTGCAGCAGGCTCCGGATGTTCGACTGCGCCATGAGCAGATAGTTGGGCAGCTCGGGCTGCGGAAGGAAATGCGTGTCAATGCCGAATTCGATCCGCAGGTCGCCTTCACGGTCTTCAAACCGCGGACCAAAGCAGGTCAGGACCGCGCGCGTCGGCGTCAGCTTCCATTCGGTGTCGTGCTGCCACAGGTCCCACCAGGTATCGATCGCCGATGCGCAATCGCCCCCGTGGTGCTCGCGGATGGCCGCCAGGATCGCGCTCGGACGGACCGGATCCTGCCAGGACATCTCGAACAGCGCCGGCTCGGAAAAAGAGACCGCCGAGACACGCAAAACGGACTCGCCTTGCGAGAGCTTTGAATACGGAAACGCCCGCAAAAGCTTCTCGAAATGCCGCAGCATGTTGTACTCCGTATACCCCTGAAGCTGGTAAACGACAAAAAACTGATCCGCCATGAGCGCTCCTGCCCGGCACGCCTTCCCGGATTCACAGCGCGCAACCGGCCCCCGTCTTTGATGGTACGGTAGCCGGGTTCGGAAATTTCGGAGAGCGTTCGTACTAAGCTAAGAATCCGCCCCCGCACCAGAAGTACCCGCAGCCCCCATCTGGGCTACTAGTCCGCCAACGGTGAGTATTTGCGCACGAGGAACTCGGAATCCTACTGGAAATCGCCGACGGCCGCAGCTATTCAGATATCGCCCGCGACCGCGACATGACTGTCTCCAGCCTGAAATCAAAAGCGTTCCGGGCCCGAGATAAAGTGCGGAACAGCCGCATTTCCGCGGCTCTGCACCACGGCTTGCGGCGGTCATGACTACAGTCACTAAATCTCCAGTGCGGAGGAAGACGCCTCCGCGGAGGAGCGCTTGGCTGCCGCTCTGATGCCCGGTATTCCCTTGACCGCCCGCGATCTGGTACGACAGAAGGTTACCCCAATGGCGGATGTCATCCCAAGTTCGAAGCGCTACCAGGATCTCCTGACCCGTCTGAAGAACCAGATTCAGATGGCGCAGGTTCAGGCCGCAGTGGCCGTGAACCAGGAACTCGTTCTGCTCTACTGGCGGATCGGGAAAGAGATCTTGACCCGCCACGGGAAGATGGCTGGGGGACTCGGGTCATCGAGCGACTGGCGAAGGATCTCCACTTAGAGTTCCCGGAAATGCAGGGCCTCTCGTCACGTAACCTCGGCTATATGAAGGCTTTCGCGGAGGCGTGGCCGGAAGAGCCAATTTTGCAACAGGCTGTTGCAAAATTGCCCTGGGGACACAACGTCCGGCTCCTGGACCTCGTGAAGAAGCCGGAAGAGCGGCTCTGGTACGTGGAGCAGGCCATCCAGAATGGTTGGAGCCGGAACGTTCTGGTGATGCAGATCGAGAGCGGCCTTTACCGGCGCCAGGGGAAGGCAATCACGAATTTTCAGGCGACGCTTCCTCAACCACAATCCGATCTCGCACAGCAGCTCATCAAGGACCCCTACAACTTTGATTTCCTGACTCTCGCGAAGGAAGCCCAGGAACGTGATCTCGAACGGGAACTGCTGGCGCACTTGCGCCAGTTCCTCATCGAATTGGGTGTCGGCTTCGCTTTCGTCGGCAGCCAGGTTCCGCTTGAAGTTGGGGGATAAGACTTCAAGCTCGATCTGCTCTTCTACCACCTGAAGCTCAGATGCTTCGTCGTTATCGATTTGAAGATGGGTCCATTCAGGCCGGAGTACGCCGGCAAGATGAACTTCTATCTCTCTGCCGTGGATGACATCCTTCGCCATCCCGATGACAAGCCGAGCATCGGGCTGATTCTGTGCAAAGCGAAGAGCGGCATCGTGGCGGAGTACGCTCTCCGCGACATTGGAAAGCCGCTTGGTGTCTCGGAGTTCCGGCACCTCGAAAAACTGCCGGAACAGCTTAAGGGCACCCTGCCAACGATTGAGGAGATCGAGGCGGAGCTGGCGAACTTGGAGGAGCCATCGTCGGAATAATCAAGCATCGTGGGCTCGCCCCTGGCAGAGCGCAACAAACGTGGGCATGAGGTCGGCCACGCGATTGTAGCTTCTTTCGAAAAACAGGAGCGCCACGCTGAGATTCACGATTCCGACGTTTTTCGGGCCATCGATGCCGCGAATGTTCGCGCCGAAGTCAGTCCACAAGTTGGGCGGGTCTGGTTTCGAGTAGAGCAGCGCTGTACCCGCCCAGTTCGGGTGGGCGAATTCACTGAGAAGGTCGTACTGGTGCCGGAAACCTTCAACGTCCTTCTCGACGCGATCGACAAACGTGAGAACGCTCAGCGCTTGGGGCGGAGCGGAATCGGTCCTGCTGCCCATCGCTAACTTCATCAGATAATCGTCGATGTCCCCCACGGTTTTCGCCTGCGGTGCGGCGTCAAGCTTCGCACACAAATACCACAGTGCGGCGCTCGTCTCAACCGCCGCGCGGGTGAGGAGAATAGCGGAAGCAATCTTGTCTCTCTCGAAGTTCTCCAAGGCGCCGCGAGCCAACTCGGCCATCCGCCAGATAAGCGCCGCGCGGTAAATCAAAGCCTTGAAGGGCAGTTTTGATTCCGGCGAGACCATGGCGTCCACGCGGCTGGGCAGGCTGGTGTCCATTAGCTCCAGCCGCCCGCGAATCTCAGCCATCAGCTCTTCGACCGATTTCTCCATGGAGTTGTCCGGTGGATGTTCAGATCAGAATGCGTCCGACCTCGTCGAGACTGACCTGGTCGTTGCAGCGGTCGTAGAGACCCGTGGTTCTGGCGCTTTCGTGGTTAGCCATCTGTTGTGCCACTTCGAGCTGGCCGCCGTTTCGCAAATACTCCGTGATTCCCGTCGCCCGGAAAGTGTGGCATCCGATTTTCGTTTCGATGCCGGCGGCTTTCGCGCGCCGGCGGATCATGCGGTGCACGTCAGGCTGAGCCATGGGCCGCTCAGTGAGCGCTCCGGACCGGCCTTTCGCGGTGGGGAAGAGCCAGTCCTTCGGATTGAGGCCGGTTCCGGCTTCTTGCACGTGGGTTCGGCACTCCTCAATGTAGTCGTGTAGGTAGGCGTCGAGCTTGTGGTGGCACGGAATTTCGTGGCGTTTGCCACCCTTCTCGTGCAGGCGGACCCACGTACGGCGCGCTCGCACATATACGTCCTCGACGCGCATCCTGCTGGCCGCCGCGCCGACGCGCGCGAAGGTGTATGTCATCAGCGCGATCAACGCGCGATCGCGGAGGTTTCCGAACCGCGCGCGTCAGCAAGCGGTCGAATACATCGGGCCCGGTGCTTCCCTACAGCTTCTCGGTGATCGTCACAGGCTGGGCCAGCCGGAATCTGACGCGAGTCTCGGCCGGAAGCTCGGCTGCCTTGCCGCGAGTCGCCATCACTCCACCCGTACCGGCTGCGCCGCCGACCGCCGCCCCAATGGCGGCGCCCTTGCCGCCGCCGGCGATGGCGCCGATGGCAGCCCCGATGCCGGCCGCCGCGCCGACCTTGGCGGCGTCGCGGCCCCGCTCCCGTTCCGCCTGGCGCGAGAAGGTCTCCGTCTTGATGTTGACGCGTTGGCCGTCGGCGGTGGTGATGCTGGTCAGCTCGAGCGCGAGCTGCGCCAGGCCCCGCACCCGCCCGCCCTTGTCCACCTCGGCGACTCGCCCCTGCACGCGGGCGCCGCGCTCGGCGACCACGAAGCCCTCAATCACCAGCGGAGCATCGAGCGAGGCCCGGAACGAGTCGCCCGGCTGGTTGTGTTCGCTCGAGATCGCCTGATCGACCCGAACGCTGACCAGCGTGCCGGCGGGAATCGTGACCGTCTGAGCCTTCCGCGGTTCGGGTTTGGGCGCTTCCTGAACCGTGTTGCCCGTGGGCGGCCCCGGCATCTCGACGCTGCGGGGCGGCGGCGCCGGTGGACCCGCGTCGGGCGCGGCCGGCGTCTGGTTCTGCGCGACCGCCTGCGGTTCGCTGGGTGAGGGTTTCTCAGCCGGCTTCGGCGCGGGAGCGACCTCACGCCGGCTCGTCTTGCGCCTGGGTGCCGGCTCGGGCCTGGACACTGGGCTCGGCGCGACCGCGGCGGGCGGCGTCACCGGCTCTGCCGTGGCAGCAGGCTGCGCGGCGGGCTGACCGGGCTGCTCGGCAGGCGCAGACGCCGTCTGCACCTCCGGAAGCGGCGCCGGCTGCTGCCGCTTAATCACGAAATACACCAGCCCGGACGCGAGCAACGCGCCCACAACGAAGGTCAGCGCCTGCTTTGCCATCGTGCCTCCTCAGGGAATGCCGCCCGAACCCCATGGGGGCCGCCGCGGTTTCCACCTAAAAGTGTAACGTGCACAGAGATGCTTCGGTTTCAACGTGTTGCACGTATTCTGGCGGTTACAATGGGGGGATGACCCGGTTCCCCGCCGCCTTCCGCATCGGGCCTGTCGCGATCTCCCCGGCGACCGTCCTGGCGCCCATGGCCGGCGTCACCGATACCGTCTTCCGCCGGCTGATCCGCGCCCAGGGCGGCTGCGGACTGATCATGACCGAGTTCACCAGCTCCCACGGCATCGTCCGGTCGGCGGGCTCGCGCAAACCCCGGCGCTCTTTTCAGTACCTCCACTTCGAGCCGGACGAGCACCCCATCTCCGCCCAGCTCTTCGGCTCGGACCCGCGGGTGATGGCCGAGGCGGCCCGTATCTGCCAGGACCTCGGCTTTGACGCCGTGGACATCAATTTCGGCTGCCCGGTCAACAAAGTCGTCAAGTGCAACGGCGGCTCGGGATTGCTGCGCGACCTGCCTCTGGTCGAGACCATTCTCCGCCAGGTGCGCGGCGCCATTTCCATCCCGCTCACCTGCAAGTTTCGCGCCGGCTGGAACGACCAGGAATTGGTATACACCGGGATGGCCCGGCTGGCCGAAGACTGCGGCCTGCAGGCGATCGCACTCCATCCCCGCACGCGCGAGCAGGGCTACAGCGGCCGTGCGGATTGGACGCGCATCGCCGAAGCCAAGGCCGCGGTGAGGATTCCCGTGATCGGCAACGGCGACATCGTCAAACCCGAGGACGCCGTCCGCATGGCCGCCGAGACCGGCTGCGACGCCATCATGATCGGGCGCGCCGCCTCCTCGAATCCCTGGATCTTCCGCCAGATCGCTGAGTACGCCGCCGGCGGCGCCTGCTGGCAGCCCGCCGAGAGCGACCGCTACCAGATCATGCGCAGCTACTACCAGATGCTCGAACAGCGCGGCGAGCCCGACGCGACCGGCAAGATGAAGCAGTTCGCCACCTACTTCACGCACGGCGTGAACAACGGCTCTCGCCTCCGTGCCGAGATTTACCGTTTGAACGATCCCGCTCGCATTCTCGACTGCGTGCACGAGTTTTTCGACAGAGAGCTGGCGGCGGCCCTTTCATGACCCGCCTCGTCCTCGCCTCAGGGCGCCCGGCCGCGGCGGACTAGTGTGGTGTCCCTTGACAACCTCTCCCGCACGGTCGTGGCTCACAACGAAGGCCTCCCGGCCGCGCGCGTCAGCAAGCCGCATGCCGGGCGGCACACCAGGTTTCCGCGCGCTGCCGGCCGCCTCTCAATCAACTGAGCATAGGAGCCGCCGCCGGCCGCGATGAAGACGGTCCAGCTCATCACCGACGGGGCGTGCATCGGCAACCCGGGGCCGGGCGGCTGGGCGTGCATCCTGCGCTATGGCGCTCACAAGAGGGAGCTGTGGGGCGCCGAGCCCCATACCACCAACAACCGCATGGAGCTGACCGCCGCCGTGCGCGGGCTGCAGGCGATCAAGGAGCCCTGCCTGGTGGAGGTCGTCACCGATTCGGAATACTTGAAGAACGGCATCACCCGCTGGATCAATAACTGGAAGCGGAACGGGTGGCGGACGAAAGCAGGCACCGGCGTGCTGAACCAGGACCTCTGGCAGATTCTCGATTTCGAAAACACGCGCCACCACACGCAGTGGACGTGGACTAAGGGGCACGCCTCGCACGCCGACAACAACCGCTGCGATGAGCTGGCGACATTGGCGGCGCGCACGCAGTCCGCCGGCCAGTCGGAAGCCAAATGAAGATCGCGATCTTCGGGGGCACGTTTGACCCGGTCCACAATGCTCATCTGGCAATCGCGCGTGCCGCGGTGGACCGCTTCGCGCTCGACCAGGTCCTGTTCATTCCGGCGGCCAACCCGCCGCACAAACCGGGTCGCGCCGCGGCGCCCTACCAGGACAGGCTCGCCATGGTGCGGATTGCAGTCCGCGACCAGCCCCGCTTCGAAGCCTCCAGCCTGGAAGCGCGCGAGGAAAAAAGCTATTCCATCCGGACCATTGAGCGGCTGCGCGCCCGCCTGGCGCCCTCGGACGAGCTGTACTTCCTGATCGGCGCGGACGCCTTTGCCGAGATCACGACCTGGTATCGGTGGCGCGATGTGCTGCGGTCGGTGATCTTCCTGATCGTGACGCGCCCGGGACACCGCTACGAGGTGCCGGCGGACGCCCGCGCGCTCGAGCTGAGCGAGGTCGAGCTGCCGGTCTCGGCTACCGTAATTCGCGAGCGCCTCGCCCGCGGCGAACAGGTCGACAGCATACCGCCGGGCGTGCTGGAGTATATCCGCACTCATGGCCTCTACACGCCGGAGACCGGCACCCGTGTGACATAATCCTCAAAAGCGCGAAACCCGGCTGCTTGCGTATGCGTTCCCGTCAGGTACAGCGCAATGAAGCGCGGGCGACGGCGCCCGCTGGCAGAGCGAGTCTACACATTAGCGTCATGACACACCGGCCTCCCATCAAATACCGTCACCGCGTCCTCGGCATGCTGTTTCTGCTGTCGATCATCACCTATCTCGACCGGGTGGCGATCGCACTCGCGAGCGTGCGCATCCAGACCGACCTCGGCATCCGGCCGGAACAGTGGGGCCTGGTGCTGGGGGCCTTCGCGCTGTCCTATGCGATCTTCGAAATCCCGACGGGCGCCATGGGCGACCGCACGGGACCGCGCCGCGTGCTGACCCGCATCGTGGTCTGGTGGTCGGCTTTCACCGCCCTCACCGGCGCGGCGTTCAACTACTGGGGACTGGTGGCGACGCGCTTCTTCTTCGGCGCCGGTGAAGCGGGCGCGTACCCGAACAGCTCGTCGAGCATTTCGCGCTGGTTCCCCGCCGACGAGCGCGGCCGCGCGCACGGCGTCGTGTGGATGGCGAGCCGGCTCGGGGGCGCCTTGTCGCCGCTCATCGTCGTGCCGATGCAGATCGCGTTCGGATGGCGGACCACCTTCTATGTGCTGGGCGCGCTCGGCGTCGTGTGGGGAGTGGCCTGGTACATCTGGTACCGCGATTATCCGGCGGAGAAGCCGGGCGTCAGCGCCGCGGAACTGGCCGAGCTCGGCGGCGGCGTCAAGCCGGTGCATCACGGGCTGGAGTGGCGCGTCGCGCTCCGCAGCGGCAACTTCTGGATCATCCTGATGATGTATCACACCTACTGCTGGGGAGCCTTTTTCTATCTCTCGTGGATGCCCACCTACCTGCAAAGAGGCCGCGGCTTCAGCGAGGACGAAATGAAGGTTTACGCCATGCTGCCCTTCGCCGCGGGCATCATCGGCAACCTGTTCGGAGGATGGCTGAGCGACCTGCTGGTACGCAGGCGCGGCCTGAAATTCGGTCGCCTGTCGGTGGGCACGGCCGGTCTGGCGCTGGCGGCGGCCTGCATGTTGGGCGCCGCGCTGACCCCAAGCCGCGGGCTGGCGGTCCTGTTCCTCACGCTCGGCTTCGGATCGATGGACTGCATGCTGCCGGTCTCCTGGGCCGTCTGCCTCGACGTGGGCCGCAAGTACGCCGGCACGGTCACGGGCTCGATGAACATGGCCGGCCAGGTGGGATCGTTCCTGACCTCGGTCGCCTTCGGATACATCGTGGCGTACTTCGGCGGCGACTACAACAAGCCGCTGATCCCTATGGCCGCCATGCTGCTCATCAGCGCTCTCCTGTACACCCGCATCGACCCGACCAAAGAGCTCTGCCCCGAGACCGCGACTGCCCCCGAGCCCGCGCCGGCCGTGGCGTGAGACGCTCGCTCGGAACAGGGCGTCGGCGGACGGCGGGATAGACGGCCCTGAGGCGCGTCCATCCGACCGGGACTACAGCGGGCGGGCGCGGCCTTCGTACATGAAGGTCATGACTTTTGGCCCTGGCATGTATCCGGCATCGAGATGCGAGATTTCGAAGCCTGCCTGCTCCACCAGCGTGCGGATCGGGCGGTCGAGATGACATCCGCCCGCGATTCGCTTCCACAACGGCGTCAGCCGCCGCTGCCATCGCCGCACGCTCTCCTCCGGCGCCAGCCCATGCTCGACAAACAGCAGTTGTCCGCCGGGTTTGAGAACACGACGGATCTCTCGCAGCGCTCGCTCGGCATCTGGAATCGAGCACAGCGTCCAGGCCATCACCGCGGTGTCAACGCTCCGGTCCTCGAGCGGAATGCACTCCGCCGAGCCTTCGACCGCCGTCATCGGAATGCGCGGATTCTTGCCATGCGCCATGGCAAGGAGCTTCGGGCTGGGATCGAGACCAAGGATCTCCCTCGCCTGGGCCGGATAGAACGGGAGATTCAGTCCTGAGCCGATCCCGACCTCGAGCACCTTGCCCCGCGCCGGCGACAGCAGCCGCTGGCGATACGGCAGGAGCGCGGGATTGCGCATCGCGAAATTGACGAGATGCGGCAGGATGTGATCTGCATACAGGCCCATGGCTTCTCTTCCGCGGCCCGCGGTTAGCGGCTGAAAGCTTCGCTGGTTTGCCCGCTAACGAGCGCCGGCCCGTTTCACCCAGATGGGGCTGGACCAGGCCATGTTCTTGTCCGACTGGATCACGCGGACGTAGTAGTAGGACTCAGGGCCGATCGGTGCTTCATCCCGGAACGTGAAGCTGGCCTTCCTCGACCTGGGCTCGAGCGCATAGACCGAAGCGCCGCCGCGGATGACGTCGATCCGCTCCAGGTTCGCCGTCCCCTCGATCGTGACGTTGAGTACGGGTCTGCTGGCGACGGTCGTCTCCTGACCCATGATGGCGTCGCCGATTTCAAAGTCGACCAGGATCTTGTCGGTTGCGGCGTAGGTGCGCCGCGCCCCCAGCGCCTCAAAGATCGACGCCCGGTCGGTGTTCTTGGCATAGACGGCGGCAAAGGACATGTGCGTCGAGCGATGGTCGGAACTTGCAATGAAGCCGAGCCGGAGGCCGCGCGCGAGCGCATCCTGAACGAAATTCTTGCTGTCTTTCTCATACACCGCGCGCCCGGCCGGATCGGGAGCGCCGGCGTACTCGTAGGTGCTGCGCAGGCCCTGATAGATCTCGACCAGCCGCTCCACCTGCGGGTCGTAGTAATCCCAACTGACCTGCTTGTTCTGCCAGGCAGACGTGTGCGGAATGGACATCGCCTGCTTACCGCGAAGCGCTTCGAATAAACCCCAGGGGCTCACGCCGGCATCGCCCGCATCGTAGCTGGCCGGAACCGGAACGTAGTCGCGATTCAAGGAAACCACGTTCCGATGTCCCCAGGGCGAGTATTGGCTGCGCTCGTAGGCATGCAAGGGTGCGAACAGGCCGGGGCGGTACAGCAGGTCGGAAATCTGCTGGATGCGAAACAGGTTGTACCGCCGCGGCAGGTAGCGCGTGTGATCGGTCACTCCGATGAAATCGAGACCCGCGGCGTCGAGCGCATACCGCATGCAGTCGAGCAACGAGCCGTCCACAATGCCGCCGTCCTCGGAGATGTCGGTGTGGCGGTGCAAGTCGCCCCAAACCAGCGTGTACCCTTTGAACGAATGCCGCGGGCGCGCAGGCTCAGCGGATTTAGCCCGGGCAGGCGGCACGGGTTCGATCACGGGCGGTTTGCCCGAGCCGGCCGGGCCGAGATCCCAGGCGCGCGCGTAGATGATGTTGTGACGCGAGCCGGCCGGATATATGGCCAGCATAGTCGGCCCGGCGTCCGCGGCCACGATGCGCTGGTCGATGCGCCCCTCGCTGTGCGGCAGCCAGTGCGGGTCCGACCAGGACGGCTCGCGCCACTCGAGCATTCCCACTCTCAGCCAGTTCCGGCCGGCCGGCTGTCGCACCAGCAGCCGCAACACTCCGTCGCGTCCGGCGAACGCGACGGGCGCCTGGAAGCCTGGCTCGCCGCCGAGCTTTGCGAGCGCCACCTCGGCTGCCGGCAGGCGATGCAATTTCCCGTTCGTCCAGCAAGCCAGCCCTACGTTGCGCTGCCGGCGCAGGCCGCCGTTCGCCGAATCCGCCGCCCATTTTTCGGGACCGGCTTCCCATGCGATCCACACGCGGCCTTGCGCATCCGCGGACAGCGAGGCGTGGTTCTCGAGCGAGCCGGACTGCGCCACGGCGATTTCATCGGTCCAGCTTCCGCCGCGCCAGGAACGGAGCATGACGTCGTAGTCTCCGCGAAAGCTGTCCCAGGCAACATGGAAGGCCTCGCCCGAGGCGACCGCGACAGGCTCCCAATCGTTCGCCGGGCTGTCGGTGACAGGAACTTCCGGCCCCCACTGGCCGCCCGTGGCCATTCGCGAGAGGATGTCGCTGCCTTGACCGCGCAGGCCTTGCCACACGAGCAGCACGCGATCCCGGGAGGCCGCGAGCGACGGCAGCAGATCCGGACCGGTATCCGTGGTCAGGCGCTCGATCTTCGACCACGCTCCCGAGGGAGAGCGCCGGCGGCCGTACACATCCCAATTGCCGCTGGCCTGCGCCGGCCACGCGACCCACACTCCGTTCTGCCCGTCGATGGCAATCGCGGGCTTGTGGTAGTCGCCGGCCGTCTCGGTGACTTGAGCTGGCTCCGACCACCGCCCGTTCTCATACGAGCGGACCAGGATGTGGCATGTGTGTTCGAGTTCTGAATAAGACACCCAGGCCACCCAGACAACGCCGTTGCGCGCGGCGACCGCCGGATGATCGTCCTCGCGAACCCCGGTGGTCAGCGGAACGGTCTGCTTCAGCTCGGCCTCACGCACGGGATCCGGCCGGGGAGACGGCATTGCCGCGGGCTGCTGAGCCGAGGCCGGCATCAGAAGCGCCGAGACCAGAAAGGCACCTCGGATTGCGGACAGCACTCATTGATCATAAACCCGGCAGGCCTCGGCAAGCCTGCGCCTGCACGCGAACGTGCCATGCTCTTCGAAGCGGATCGGGATGATCGCGCATTTCCGGCCGGCGCGGCCGCGGCGGGCCGGACCGCGAGCCAGGCGGCCGGCGGCGGCATGTTAGACTCGCTGTAAATGGCGGACCGGTCCGAAAGCTCCACGCCGAACGCGGCTGTGCGCGTGTGGCTGCCCATTGTGGCGCTCGCGTGGATCCTCCCCGGCGCGGGCCACATCCTGCAGAAGAAGACGACGCGCGGCTTTCTGCTGGCGGCGAGCGTCGTGTTCATGTTCCTGTTCGGGCTGATGATGCGGGGCGCGTTCTTCGAGCCGATGGGCGGCGACCTGCTGACCATCATCATTTACTACGGCGGTTTCATCGGGAACATCGCTTCGGGCGTTCTGTACATTCTGGCGGTGGCGCTCGGCTACAACCAGCCGGACGTCGCCGGCCACGTGCACGACTACGGCACCAAGTTTCTGGTGGCCGCGGGACTGATCAACGTGCTCGCCATGGTCGACGCCTACGAGATCGCCGTGGGGAAGAAGAGCTGATGCCGAAAGTCAACCTGTCCCATCTCGAAGCCGCGCTGCTGTTCGCGCTGTTCACGTCGATCGCGCTCGGCATCGTCACCAAGAAGACGGACGCCGAGCGGATCCACTACGGTCTCTACTGCTTCGGCGCGTTCATCGCGACTCTGTTCGGGCTCGCCTGGCTGATGAAGCTGGGGCACGGCTAAGCGTCGAATCCAGTTGTGCGCCTCCTCCGACTCCTCGCCGCGGCCGCCGTCATGATGTCCATGCCGGGCATCGAAGGGGCGGAGCGCTCGCAAGGGCGCTCGATGACGGTGACCACGACCGGGATCGTGGCCACCAGCCACGTGCTCGCCTCGCAGGCGGGCGCGCAGGTGCTCGCGCGCGGCGGATCGGCGGTGGACGCCGCCATCGCGGCCAGCGCCGTGCTCACCGTGACCGAGCCCATGATGAACGGCATCGGCGGCGACCTCTTCGTCCTGTACTGGGACGCCAAGACGCGCAAGTTCAGCGGGCTGAACGCGAGCGGCTGGGCGCCGCGCAAGCTCACGATCGACGCGCTGGCCGCCCGGGGGTTCAAGCAGATGCCGAAGAACGGCATCCACACTGTCACCGTGCCGGGCTGCGTCGACGGCTGGTCGAAGATGCACGAGCGCTTCGGCAAGCTTGCCTGGAAGGACCTCTTCGGCGCGGCGGTCCATTATGCCGAGAACGGCTTCCCCCTGCCCGAAGTGATCCAGGGCGCGTGGGGACCAGCCGCGCAGTTGAAGCAGCACAAGGACTCGCTCGCGGTCTTTGCGCCCAACGGCAAAGCGCCGGCTGTGGGCGACATCTTTCGCAACCCGGACTACGGGCGCGCGCTCCGGCTGCTGGCCGCGGGGGGCGCCGCCGAGTTCTACCGGGGCGCGATCGCGAAGGCGATCCTCGAGACCTCGAAGGCTCTCGGCGGCACGCTCGATGCCGACGATCTCGCGTCGTTCTCCTCCGAGTGGGTGGAACCGATCTCCACCACCTATCGCGGCTGGAAGATCTTCGAGCTGCCGCCGAACGGCCAGGGTCTGGCGGCGCTCGAGATGCTCAACATGCTCGAGAATTTCGAGCCCGCGCGCGAAGGACCCTCGAGCGCCGTCGAGCTGCACAAGCGGATCGAAGCGATGAAGCTCGCCTTCGCGGACCTGTTCCACTACGTGGGCGATCCGCGGCACGTGAAGGTTCCCACGGACAAGCTGATTTCCAAGGCGTACGCGGCCGAGCGCGCCAAGCTGATCGACTTGTCCAAAGCAAGCTGCCAGCCGACGCCGGGCCGGGTGGGCAGCGACACCACCTACCTGACCGTGGTCGACCGGGAGGGCAACATCGCGTCCTGGATCGAGAGCATCTATGCGGGCTGGGGCTCGGGCATCACGGTGAAAGACCTGGGTTTCGTGCTGCAGAATCGCGGCGCCCTGTTCGTGCTCGATCCCAAGCATCCGAACGCGCTGGCGCCGCGCCGGCGGCCGTTCCACACCATCATTCCGGCCATGATGGAGAAGGGCGATCTGCACATCGGCTTCGGCATCATGGGCGGACCGAACCAGCCGATCGCGCACATGCAGTTCGTCTCCAACGTCGTCGATTACGGCATGAACGTGCAGCAGGCGATGGAGGCGCCGCGCTTCACGCGCCGCGACGACATGACCGGCTGCGAGATCGGCATGGAAAACCGCGTCGGTGTCGCGGCGCGCCGCAAGCTGGCCGCCATGGGGCACAAGATCACCCTGCGGAAAGAGTTCTCGATGTGGATGGGCCGGGGCCAGGCCGTGGTCCACAACGCGAAGACGAAGGTGAACTTCGGCGCCTCCGACCCACGGGCGGACGGCTCGGCCGAGCCCGAACCGCTGAGCGCGAGCGGCCAGTAGGCCCGGCTCTGGGCTACAGGCTGCGGGGGAAGTCTGTTCCAGAAGTTCGACAACCGTATTTCGAGCGCTCCCTCACGGTCGCGGCTCGGAACGGACGCTTCAGGGGGGCGTTCGCAAGCGGCCTGTTCCACTCACGGTCGCGGCTCGGCACGACGGTCGAGGCGGCGGGAGCGCGGCTGCGGCTCAGGGCTGCTTGCAGTCGCCGGTGCAGACGGTCTCTTCGATTTTTTGCAGGGCTCCGAGCGTGGCCGGGTCAGAGGCGGCGGTGCGGGCGACGCTAAGGGTTTCGACGAAGCCGCCGTTCGCGGGCGTACGCTCGATGACGCGGCGCTCGCGGAGCTTCGGATCGCGCTCGCCGGGAGCGGTGACGCGGCCGGCGAGATCGGGTTCGAAGACGACGTCGACTTCGGTCCGCTCCGCGCCGCGCGGGTCCCGCACGGCACGGCTCTGCGTCTGCCGCAGCAGTTCCATGCCGCCGCCGGCGGCGCGCTCGTAGCTGGCGGCGTTCTCGACCATCGTGCCGCCTTCGAGCGAGCGCACGAGCGCAGAGCGAGCGGCCTCCTGGAAGCGGCCATTCGAGTCGCGGCGATAGACCGACGACTGTTCGGTGACCTTGCCGCCGGGGGTCTCCTGGCGCTTCTCCTCACGGCGCTCGACGAGCTCGACAGACTGATGCGTAGGCCGCTCGACCTGGGTAACGGTGGTGGTAGTGTCGGCTGCCTTGCGGATATCGCTGACGCTACGCTCGGCCAGGCGGAGGTGGCCGTTGATATCGCCGCGCTCCACCGTGGTAACAATGCGCGCGCTGCCGTCGGGATTGCGCCGTTCCTCGACGCGCACCTTCTCGGGCGGACCGGGGTTCCCGTTTGCGTCGAAGCGGCGGATGGTGCGCTCCACGACCTTCAGCCCGGGCCCGTCGGCGACCACGCGTTCTTCCACGCTCTGGATGGGGACGTTGCGGCCGTTCACGCTGGTGGTGGTTTGCAGGCGCGCGGCTGCGCCGGCGGCCCGCGCTTCCATGTCGGCCGCCCCGGGCACTCGCCTGCCGTTCACGTCGAAGGTATAAGTGGAGGCGTTCCGCTGTTGCGCAAAAGCGCAGACCCCCAGCAGCAGGGCGGCGGCCAGATACTTCACATCTCCAGCGTACGCTCGCCGGCACGGTCCGATCAACCGGGTGAAGACATTAGAGAGCAGCCAAAATGCAAGGCGCGTGCGAGTAGTAGGATCATGGCAATCATGCGGACGAGCATTGCGATGGCGGTCATGGCCTGCACGCCGGCGGTGTGCGCGGCGCAGCCGTTCCAGGTGCAGATTCGAGTCGACGCGGCCCGCGCGCGTGGCGAGATGCGGCCGATCTGGGCCTGGTTCGGCTACGACGAGCCGAACTACACCTACATGCGCGACGGCCGGAAGCTGCTTTCGCAGCTCGCCGCGCTGAGCGCGGTTCCGGTGCACGTTCGCGCGCACAACCTGATGACCTCGGGCGACGGCACGCCGGCGCTCAAATGGGGCTCGACCAACATGTATCGGGAGGATGCGGCCGGGCGCCCGCGCTACGACTGGTCGATCATCGATCGCATCTTCGACACCTACGTGGAGCGCGGCATGAAGCCGCTGGTGGAGATCGGCTTCATGCCGGAGGCGCTGACGGCGGGGCCGCCGCCCTACCGGCACAGCTTCAGCCTGGAGCCGTTGAACCGCAGCATCGCGGGCGCGTGGGCCTATCCGCCGAAGGACTACCGGAAGTGGTCGGAGCTGGTCTACGAGTGGGTGCGGCACTCGGTGGAGCGCTACGGCAAGGCCGAAGTCGAAAGCTGGTGGTGGGAGCTGTGGAACGAGCCGGACATTGGTTACTGGAAGGGCACGCAGGAGGAGTTTCACAAGCTCTATGACTACACGTCGGAGGCGGTGAAGCGCGCGCTGCCCACGGCCAAGTTCGGCGGTCCGCACATCGCCGGCAGCTCGCGCGAGGAGACGCTGCAGTGGCTGCGCGTTTTTCTCGAGCACGCGCTGCGCGGCAAGAACGCGGCGACCGGCGGGACCGGCGCGCCGCTCGATTTCGTCGCCTTCCACGCGAAGGGCGTGCCCGAGGTGGCCGGCGGCCACGTGCGCATGGGAATCGCCAGGCATCTGCACACGCTGGAGGCGCTGCTCGGAGTGGTGAGCTCGTACCGGGAGCTGCGCGGGAGGCCGGTGATCATCGGCGAGTCGGACCCCGAGGGCTGCGCGGCCTGCTCTGCGCGGGTGTTCCCGCAGAACGCATATCGCAACGGCACGGTGTATTCGAGCTACACGGCGGCATCGTTCGCGCGCAAGTACGAGCTGGCGGACCGCACGGGTGTGAACCTCGCGGGCGCGGTGACGTGGGCCTTCGAATTCGAGGACCAGCCGTGGTTCGACGGCTTCCGCTCGCTCGCGACGAACGGAATCGAGAAGCCGGTGCTGAACGTGTTCCGCATGTTCGGACTCATGGGCGGCGAGCGGGTCGGCGTGGAAAGCTCGGCGGCCGTGGGTCTCGATGACATCGTGCGGGCGGGCGTCCGCGGGCAGCCGGACGTCTCGGCGCTGGCGGCGCGGCGGGGCCGCCAGGTTTCGGTGATGGTGTGGCACTATCATGACGACGACGTGGCAGGGCCGGACGCGGACGTGGCGCTGGCCGTTCGGGGCCTGCCGGAGGAGGCACGCCGCGCGCTGGCGACGCACTATCGCATCGACCGCGATCACAGCAACGCGTACGAAGCCTGGAAGCGCATGGGGTCGCCGCAGAAGCCCACGGCGGAGCAGTATGCGCAACTGGAGCGAGCCGCGGCCCTGTCGCTGCTCAGCTCGCCGGAATGGGTGAAGGCCCAAGACGGCGGGGTCACGCTGCGGTTCATCCTGCCCCGGCAGGCGGTCTCGCTTCTGCAGTTGGAATGGTGACGGGGCGGTGGATCACGCTCTGACCGCCGCGGCGTTGTCGCGAGCTGAGCATAGAGTCTGTCCCCCTTTCTCGTTAGTTCGATCTGCGAACCTACCTTGCGACGGCTTTTGGGGCTCGGCGCCGGCGTCGATCAGCGACCGCCAGGCGGCGGACACGTTTCCGCGCTCCGGACGAACCCGCCAGGGGCCAGCCGCGGGCGTGGGCGCCCGCCCCACGGGTGGGCGGAGTGTTTGGTCGCGCGGTCGCGGCCGCGGGTTTGCCAGGGACGTGGGGGCGCGCGCTACTGGCTACTTTCCGGCGCAAAATTCGGTTTTTGGGCCGTCCAACCGCTCGCTCACGCTCGCGGCTCCGTTACAAGTCCTGCGCTACCAACGGCGTCTTTCTGAGCCACGACCGTTAGGGAGTGGTCTTCAGGCGAAAACGGCATTTTTGCGCCGGAAAGTAGCTACGTCAGAATGTCGCGCACGACGTCGCCGGAGATGCCGGTGAGGCGGACATCGAGGCCCTGGGACTTGACGGTCAGGCGCTTATGGTCGATGCCGAGCAGATGGAGCATGGTGGCGTGGAAGTCGTGGACGCTGACCGGGTTCTCGACCGCGGCGTAGCCCAGCTCATCGGTAGCTCCGTAGGTGATGCCGGGGCGGATGCCGCCGCCGGCCAGCAGGAACGAGAAGCCCTTGATGTGATGATCGCGGCCGTTGCCGCCTTGCGACATCGGTGTGCGGCCGAATTCGCCGCCCCAGACGATGAGCGTGTCATCGAGCATGCCGCGCTGCTTGAGATCGCGGATGAGCGCGGCGGTCGGCCGGTCGACTTCTTCCGCTTTGAGCCTGATATTTGCCTTGACGCCGCTGTGGTGGTCCCAGTCGCGGTGGTAGAGCTGAATGAAACGCACGCCGCGCTCGGCGAGGCGGCGCGCGAGCAGGCAGTTGGAGGCAAACGAGCCGTCGCCCGGCACGGCGCCGTACATATCGAGCACCTGTTTGGGCTCGCCGCTCATGTCCACCAGGCCGGGGACGCTCGACTGCATGCGGAAAGCCATCTCGTACTGGCTGATGCGCGTAAGGATCTCGGGATCGCGCAGCGCCCGATGCTGCACGCGGTTTAAAGCGTTGATGGCGCCGATGGAGTCCTGCTGGGCGGCGGCGTCGATGCCGCGAGGGTTCCGGATATAGAGCACCGGGTCGCCGATCGAGTTAAGCTTGACGCCCTGGAACTTGCCGGCGAGAATGCCGGCCGACCACTGGCGCGCGGCGATCGGCTGCATCTGCCCGCCGCGGCCGGCGGATATGAGCACGACGAAGCCCGGGAGATCCTCGGTCTCAGTGCCCAGGCCATAGAGGATCCACGCGCCCATGCTGGGCCGGCCGGCGAGGATGGAGCCGGTGTTCATAATGGTGTGCGCGGGATCGTGATTGATCTGCTCGGTCCACAGGGAGCGCACGATGCAGACCTCATCGGCGACCGAGCCGATGTGCGGGAACAGCTCGCACATTTCCTGCCCCGATTTGCCGAACTTGCGGAACTCGTACTGCGGGCCGAAGCAGACGAGCGGTCTGCCCTGGAGCTGCGCGATCTGCTGGCCCCTGGTGAACGACTCGGGCATGCCCTGGCCGTGCATGCGCGCGAGCGCGGGTTTGGAGTCGAAGGTCTCGAGGTGCGACGGTCCACCCGCCTGATAGAGGAAGATGACGCGCTTGACTTTCGCGGGATGATGCAGCGGGTCGATGACCCCTTTGGCCGCGCGGGCACGCGGCGCGAGCAGCGAGTGGAGCGCGATCACGCCGAGGCCGGCGGCTGAGCGGCCCAGGAAAGCGCGGCGGCAGATATCGCGTGCGGTGTGGGTCATGTCAGTTCCTGGTGATGGTTTCGTGCAGGTTGAGGATGGCGCGCGCGACCACGGTCATAGCGGCGAGGCTGGCGGGCTTCGCGGCCATATCGCGCGGGGCTTCGCCGGCGGTGACCAGCTCGGCGGCGGCGGCGGGCGCTTTTGTGAAGCGCGCGAGAGTTGTGCGGTGCAGGTCTTGCAGGATACGGCGTTCCTCGCGGGAGGGCGCGCGGCCGAGGGCGCGGTGGAAAGCCCAGTCGAGCCGGGCGGCGAGGCCGCGCCCGCCGTGTTTGAGAATGTTCTGCGCGAATACGCGGGCGGCCTCGACGTATATGGGATCGTTGAGCAGGACGAGAGCCTGCAGGGGCGTATTCGAACTTGTGCGGTTGACGGTACATTCCTCGCGGGTAGGGGCGTCGAAGGCGAGCAGGCTGGGATGCAGGAAGGTCCGCTGCCAGTGCGTGTAGAGGCCGCGGCGGTAGAGTTGCTCGCCGCGCGACGGGGAGTACTCGCGCTTGGGGAAATTCAGAGCGGCGAGATAACCTTGCGGCTGGTAAGGCCTGGCGCTGGGCCCGCCGAACTGTTCGACGAGCAGGCCGGAGGCGGCGAGCGCGATGTCGCGCACAGTCTCGGCGTCCACGCGGAAGCGGCTCTGGCGCGCGAGCAGTCGATTGCCGGGGTCGCGCTCATCGAGCTGCGGCGTGGTCTTCGATGTCTGACGGTAGGTCCGGCTGAGCACGATGGTGCGGATGAGGTGCCGGATGTCCCATGGATGCGCCCCGGCGGCATTCGAGGAGGGCTGCATAAACTCCGCGGCTAGCCAGTCGAGCAGCTCGGGGTAGCTGGGCCATTCGCCCTGCGAGCCGAGGTCGTCGACCGTCTTCGAGATGCCCACGACGAAAAACTGGCTCCACAGCCGGTTGACGAACACGCGCGCGGTGAGGGGATTTTCGGGCGAGGCGATCCAGTTGGCGAGGTCGAGGCGGGTGGCGCGGCCGGAAGCCTGTAGTTTCCCTATGAAGGCCGGAATGGCGGGCTCGACGATCTCGCCGGAATCATCCATCCAGTTGCCGCGCGCGAGGATGCGGGTCACACTGGGGCGCACGGATTCGGTCACCACGACGCGCGGGATCTCCAGCTCGAGATAGCGCCGGGCAGCGTCGAGCTTTTCGACTTCGGCCAGGAGCGGCGCGAGGTCGGGCGAGATCCACTGGCGGTAGTGGCGAAGGACCTCGCATTGCTCGGCGGTGCGTTCGGTTTCCGGGGTGGCGAGCGCTTTGGCGACGTCCGCGGGCAGGCCGGCCTCGGCGGGGGACCGGCGGCGAGTGTCGCTGGCCTCGGGCCAGGAGTGCCCGGCTGAAGAGAGCGCGAGGCGGAAGCGGCCGATGGTGGCCTGGCGATGCTCAGAGTCCTGATGCAGGCGCACGGTCATGACCGATACCGCAGCGGTACGCACTTTGTTTGTGAAGCGCAGCGCGAGGAACAGGTTCTTGTTTTCGCCATAGGTAACGATGCCCCAGCCGGTGGAGGGGCCGGCGTCGATTGCGCCGTAGGGCGGCAGCTCGTTGAAGGGCGAGGCGACGTTCGAGGTGGCGAGCGCAAAGCCCAGGCGCTCGCCGCCGAGATCGGCTTCAACCTCAGTGACGATGAGCCGGTCCGAGCCGCGCGCCACGCGCACGCCGGGGAGGCTTTCGTCCTGCACGATCTCGATTCCAAGGGCGGTCCACTCGCCGGCGCCGGGCCGGAAGGAAACGGTGTAGGTCTCATTGTCGGGGTTGGGGCCGGAGGCCACGACGAGGCCGTGGCCGGGCTCCCGGGACGTGGCGAGCGACGCGCCGGAGTAAGTACTGCTCTCGACGGGCTCGTCATTGTAGATGGCGAGCTTGACGCCGTGCGCCGATTCCGCGGACACGGGACGCTGGAAGCGCCAGGCGAGCCGGCCGTCGCGATGGTCATCGAGCAGCTTGCGCTCCCATTCGCGGTCCGATTCGAGCTCGGAGGTTTTGCGTTCAAGCGCCTCGCGGGCGAGCTTCAGCTTCGCCTGGATCTGGTCGAGGCGCCCCTGCTGATCCGCGGTGGGAAGCGCGAGCTGCGAGCCCCAGGCTCTCGCGCCGCGATCGGGCACGAGCCCGGTTTCCTTGATATCGGCGAAGAAGGCTTTGAAGGAGTAGAAGTCGCGCGCGGTGATGGGGTCGAACTTGTGGTCGTGGCACTCGGCGCAGCCCATGGTGGCGCCGAGCCAGACGGTGCTGGTGGTGCGGACGCGATCGGCGGCATACTTGGCGAGGTATTCCTTCGGCTGCACGCCGCCCTCGGCCGAGGTGCGGTTGAGGCGGTTATAGGCGGAGGCGACCTTCTGGTCGCGGGTCGCATTCGGGAGGAGGTCGCCGGCGAGCTGCTCGCGCGTGAACTGGTCGAAGGGCATGTTGTCGCGGAAGGCGCGCAGCACGTAATCGCGGTAAGGCCAGGCGGGGATGGGATTATCGCCATGGAAGCCGCAGGTGTCGGCGTAGCGGACGGCGTCGAGCCAGTGCTGCGCCTGTCTTTCGGCGTAGCGGGGGGAGGCGAGCAGACGATCGACCAGCTTCTCGTAGGCGCGCGGCGACTTGTCCCTGACGAAGGCATCGACCTCGGCGGGTGAGGGCGGGATGCCGGTGAGGTCGAGGGCGAGACGGCGGATGAGGGTGCGGCGGTCCGCCTCGGGCGAAGCGGTAAGGCCCTCGCGCGCGAGCCGCGCCTGGATGAAGGCGTCGATCGGGTGCAGTGATGGGGCGATGCCGGGAGGCTGCGGCCGGCGCACGGGCTGGTACGCCCAATGGCCCTCGTAGACGGCGCCCTCGGCGACCCACTGGCGGATGAGCTCCTTCTGCCGTTCAGTCAGCTCCTTGTGTGCATACTTGGGGGGCATGACGCGGGCGGGGCTGGCGGAAAAGACGCGCTGAACGATGGCGGAGCGGCCGGGATCGCCGGGAATGATGGGAATGACGCCGGAGGAAGTCTTTTGCAGCGCATGCTCGCGGATGTCGAGGCGAAGCCCGGCCATGCGCGCGTTCTTGTCGGGCCCGTGGCAGCGGAAGCAGGTGTCCGCCATGATCGGCCGGATGTCGCGATTGAAGCTGACGCGGGTCTGCGAGGAGTCGGTGCATTTGGACGTTCTTTATAGGATGCCACTATGCATTGCGTACGGTTCGGGTGTTCCTGGGTTGGGCTGGGCCGGGGGAGCCTCGGAGGATTGCGAAACGAACCCAATTTGGCTCGTAAGTGGTGCGGAGTCTATGGGTTGCGAGTCGCCGGATATCGTTCGCGACGTTGCTTGTGTGACGGCCGGAGGCGCGGCTGCCGGGGTTTCAGTCCCGGGCTGAGGTGGTGGCGCGGCGGCGGCGCCGTTCATTTGGGCGAGGGCAGCCTCGGAGGCCGCGGTGGGGATTTCGATGACATCGCCGGGCTCGACGGGCGGGAGATTGAGTGGTTCCGTGGCCGTGGGGAGCGGGTTGCGGCGGATGCGCTCGAGCTGGCCGAGCATCTGGGTGAGCTCGCGGCGCACGGTGGTCTGGTAGCGCATCTGGATATCGAAGGCGCGCGGGTCCTTGCTCATGCAGATGGAGAGGCCCTCATAGTAGTCGATGCCTTCGTGCTGGCCGCCGGGGCGGTCGTCCACTTTGCAGCGGATTTTCAAGTTGCGGACGCTGCTGCTCATGAGCGCGGATTCGACGCCGATGGCGCGCTCGAGGCGCCAGAAGGCGGCGGCGATGCGGTCGAGGAGGAGCATTTCGATCGTGCTCCGAGGCTGCTGCTCGCTGACGATGCG